>DATEKC010000152.1:0-60270 GCA_035277665.1 Terriglobia bacterium | reverse complement strand
ATGGCCGACGGCCCAAAAAATATCAAGCCGGGGGCCGGCCAGGCGTCACACTTCAGTCGCGCGGCTCCGCGGGACCCGCCTGGGTGTGCCCCGACGCCACAGTTTGATGTTCAGGCGCAGGTTCAACGTGTACCAACACATCGGCCACCCAGTCCAGACTCTTGCGGATGGCGAACCGCACTTCGGTGGCGATGTCGTGCGATTTCCGCACCGTCAGGTCGGGGTCCACCTCCAGGTGGAGGTCCACGTAGTACTGCAGCCCCACGTTGCGGGCAAAGCATTTCTCGACGCCAACGGCGCCCGGAACCGTGAGGCTCACTTCACGAATGGCGGCCATCATCTCATCGTCCGGCATTTCATCCGTCAGGCGCGATGAGGTGTCCCTGGCAACTCGCATGGCCGTGAAGATGACAAACAGCCCCACCGCAAATCCGCCGTAGTGGTCAGCCACAAGAAAACGATCAGGGTCCAGCAGCGTCAGCCCCAGCGCGGTGAGGGCCGTCAGCGCTGAAAGGATGTCCACAAAATCGTTCCAGGCGTCAGCCGTCAGGGCGGCGCTGCGGATCCGCCTGCCGTAGTGGAACTTTACGGCGGACATGACGGACTTTGAAACCATCGAGGCCAGCAGCGCCCAGATGCCGTAAAAGGCGGGCGTTGCATGAACGCGCTCAATTCCCTGGAGCGACCGGTAACAGATGCCGATGCCCGCAGCAAAAAGGATGACCCCGACAATCAGCCCGGTCAGCGTCTCATAGCGCCCGTGGCCGTAAGGATGCTCCTCATCGGCCGGGCGCGAGGCGATGGCAAAGCCGAAAAATACGGCCACAGACGCCACCACGTCGCCCGCCGACTCAAAGCCGTCCGCCACCACGGAGGCGGAATGCCCCAGGATGCCCACGGTGATCTTCACCGCCGCCAGGATGCCGCTGACCGCAATGCTGGCCAGCGCTACGCGTTTGCCGATCCTGATTTTGGTTGAGCTTTTCAACCTCTGACCTCTGCGGGCGGCCGGCGTTTCGTGATGAAACCTTCCGGCGCCGCCGCCTGTTCCGGGGCTGACGAGCCACCGCCGAGAACCGCATCTTACCGCATCGCAAAGCGCCACGCTACAGGGCGGCCCTTTGCCTTCGTCGCAGTGGTTGCCGGGTGGCGAGGCCTTTGGGTTTCTGGGGGCCAACCCAGCCCCCTATAGAAACCCGAGGGGGCACTTTGGTCGCACCGCGGGGCGGTGTTTGTGGTTGATCTGAAAGGGGAAACGCAAGGGTGCGGAAGAAAAAAGAAAAAAACGCAAAAAGCGCTTGACATGCTGGTGATATATCAGGTAGATTCGCAGCGTACCAGTGATATATCACAAGGAGCCGCTCCTCACCATGCCTCATCCCACGGCCGCGGAACCCAAGTCGCTCGCCGAAAAAGCCTATGACCTGCTGAGCCTGCATATCGTCCAGGGCAAACTGAGGCCGGGCGAGCAGGTGCTGGCCAAAGACCTTTCGAACCAGTTGGGCATGGGCAGAACTCCTGTGCGCGAGGCCCTGCTGAGGCTGCAGAACGAGGGCATCATCATCTGCAACAGCCGCCACAACTACAAAGTCCGGATCTTGACCCCGGAAGACATCAAGGAGATTTACGACACGCTGGGTATCCTCGAGGGGGCTGCTGCGGGCGCGGTCCCTCAGATCATCACTCCGGAGGACATTGACCGGCTGGAAGAATACAACAACCGGATGCGGAAGTTTGCGCAAAAAGGAGACCTCTCTGCGTTTGGGCGCTGGAACCACGAGTTTCACGGCATCTTCCTGGACCGGTATGGCAACCGCATGCTGCACAGCCTTTGTGACTCCATCCGGCGGCAGGTCTATGCATACCCGGTGCAGGGCGGTTCTTTGGCCAGATGGCTGGAAAAGTCGGTTCGCGAGCACCGGGAAATCATTCGCATGGTCCGAAACAATGAGGGCAAGCAATTGGAGGCTTATTTTCGGGAAGTGCACTGGAGCTTTAACAGGAACCTTAAATATATTCGGGACGCCTTCCATCCCGACGGGCAGACTCCCGTGCCTTTTTAGGCCGCGGCACGGCTGGGGCGGTCCGGCGAGGTGGCTGTGAAGAAGCGGGCAACAGAAGAAAGGACCTCCCTGGCAGGCGTAGCCAGATTGCGAAGGGTTGTCTCTGATCTATGTTTTCGGGACAATATGGGCACATCGGTCCGATGGACAGATCACAGCGATTTCCAGCACGTTGTTCCCCTGAACGCAATGATCACAAAGTTACAGCCCCTGGGCCCATAAGATAGTCAAGAGTATTTTTCCTTGTCGAGAGAACACGCAATGTCAAATCTACTGAGATTCATTCCTTTATCTTGCGCATCAGGTATCTGCCTGTGCGGAAGACTGCAAGCTTTAAGTCGGGCGCATAGCTTAACAAACCATTTTTCTCCGGCGCCATCTCACGGGGTTCAGAACGCCGCACCTGGCCCGGTGAAAGTATTGAGGAGGAAATGCCTATGAAAACAGCATGGAAGTATTCTTTGCTGCTGATATTGTGCTCGCTTGTCTTAGGTACCAATCGACCCAGCTTCACACAATCCATTCAAGGGACCATCCTCGGCACAGTGACCGACCAGAAAGGGGCGGTAGTCCCGGGCGCCACAATCGTAATTGTCAATCGCAGCACGCTGTTCCAGCGCACAGTGCAAAGTGACAGCACGGGCCACTATCGCGTCGCCAGCCTTGAACCCGGCAATTACACTGTGGCTGCAACTCTTACGGGCTTCAAGCATTGGGAAAGCGACCCCTTCGCCCTGGCCGCCAACGAGATCCGGCGCGTCGATGTTCAATTGGAAGTTGGAAGCGCCCGGACTACGGTTACCGTGAGTGGCACTGTCGGCACGGCAGTGAACACTGAAACTGCAACCCTCTCCAACCTGCACACCTCAACCGAACTCACCCAGATGCCGTTGAGCATTTATGGCCGCAGTTCCTTCAACGTGCTCAAGGTCACCGCCGCCGTCCAGTCCGCCAATGGACAGATGGTTGTGAACGGCGCCCGTGACACGGCCAACGCCTATACCATCGACGGCGTGAGCCATGATGACATGGTCAGCAGCCGCCAGGCGCCCAACAATTTCGACCTGGACGTGGATGGAATCCAGCAGATCAAGGTGCAGACGGCAGACAACTCCGCCGAATATTCGCAGGTCGCCCAGTTTCTTGCGATATCAAAATCCGGTGGCAATCAGTATCATGGCAGCGTCTTCTGGGGTAACTTTAACAGCTACTTTTCCACTCGCGACTTCTTCGACTACACCAGCCAGAAGCCCTCGTTCACCAACAACAACGAATTCGCGGCGACGCTGGGCGGGCCTGTGGTGATTCCCGGGCTCTACAACGGCAAGGACAAGACCTTCTTCTTCTTTTCCTACGGCGGCCAGCGCTACCGCATCGGCAACCGGGGCTACGTTTCCGTGCCTACCGATGCTTTCCGGAACGGCGATTTTTCCGCGATTCAAAGCCAGGTGCAGATTCTTGATCCGCAAACCGGCACTCCGGGCGTTCCTTCAACGTGGCAGCCGTTTCCGGGGAATATCATCCCCTCCAACCGTATCAGTTCGGTCGCCAAATCCTTTCAGTCCCTGCTCTATCCCGAGCCCAACCGGCCCGGAACAGGAGCTTATGGAATCAACAACAATTACACATTCGATCCGGGAGGCCAGTTCAACAACGATGTGTATTCCTTCCGTGTCGACCAGAAGATCTCCGACCGCAACACGATGTTTGTGCGCGTAGGAATCACGCCGACCAACCAGGACCATTATCCCGGCTATCTCCTGGATTCCCGCGACAGCAGTGATTTTGGCAACGTGCCAGGAAGGTTCGCTGTCATTTCTGACACCCATAGCTTTAGCCCCAATCTGGTGAACGAAGCCCGCATGGGATTTGTGCGCCTGTTTTACAACGACGTGTTCGGCGCGCCATTGGATCAGAACTACGTGCAAGCCCTCGGTCTGCAGGGTCTCAGCAACCCAGGCAACATTGACTATCTGAATGCCCTGCCGGCATTCAGCTATACACGCTTTGCCGGGGCAAGCGGGAGTTTTATCTACCGACAGGCTCAGAACACGTTTGAGTGGACGGATAACATGACCTGGATCCACGGAAAGCACACCTTCAAATGGGGTGGTGACATTCGGCGCTATGAGATCAACAATCTCAGCGTCGATGGCACTCAGACGGGGAGCTTCGGTTTTGATGACACGATCACAGGGTTCGATTACGCCAGCTTCCTGCTGGGGCTGCCGACAACCACCAGCATTTCCACTCCCACGCCGGCGGCCTACCCCCGCAGCTCGCACTATGGCCTCTACATCCAGGATGACATGCGGATCAATCGCAAGCTGACGCTGAATTACGGCGTCCGGTATGAATACCAGTCCCCCTGGGCTGATAAATATGACCGGACCTACACCTTTAATCCCTCCAACGGCAATCTCGTGGTGGCCAGCAGCACCATGCCCAGCGACCTTGTTCCACAGGTGGCAGCAACCTTGCCGATCGAAACAGCAGCCCAGGCCGGCTACCCTGTCAACACCCTTATGTATGCGGACAGAAACAACTGGAATCCGCGATTAGGGATTGCTTACCGGCCATTCTCCAATGACAAAACTGTTGTTCGTCTTGGGTATGGATGGTACACGCAAATCTTTCCTGGATTACTGGGCTTGCAAGGAACTGGAGGCCCGTGGCAAACCAACACGAGCTTCAACTATCTTGGCGGGCAGCCGACGCAGAGCTTCCCCAATCCGTTCACCCAAAGCACCGGATTCCAGGGCGTGACGAGTATCAACGTCGTCGATCCCTCGATGGTGAATGAGCGGGCTCAACAGTGGAATGTCTCGGCCGGGCAAGAACTCTGGGGGACAGCGATTGACGTTGCCTATGTAGGCACGATGACAACCCGCATCCCGCTTACAGAAGATCTCAATTTGCTGCACCCCAGCACAACGCCGTTCGATCCTGCAAACCGGCCGTATCAGCTCTTTAGCACCGTAGATTATGTGCAGCCCGGAGGACAGGCGATTTATCACGGGTTAACAGTTCAGGCGGAGCGCAGGTTCAAGAACGGCCTGCAATTCAACGTCAACTACGCCTGGGCCAAAGCGCTGACGGATGCATCGCTTCGCAATTACGCGACGGGCTTCACGCAAAACCAGTATGACTACAGGCTGGAGCGGGCGCCGGATACGAACGTACGTAATCAGCAACTCGTATTCGATTACATCTACGAGCTGCCGATCGGACATGGCAAGGCCTTCCTTTCCGACATCAACCCCGTCCTGAACGGTGTGATTGGAGGGTGGGAAGTGCTTGGGATCACCACTATCTATACCGGTCAATATCTGGATCCTCAATTCTCCGGTGTCGACCCAGCCAACACCAACCAGTTCGGCGGACGTCCGGATTGTGTAGGCAACGCAAACATCGGCAGCATCAATAATCTCGTCCGGGCCGGCCAGCCGATGTGGAACCTTAGTGCCTTCTCGGTCCCTCAAGCCGGCCGCGGCTACTACGGAAACTGTGCGCGGAGCGTGCTGATCGGACCAGGAAAGAACCTCTGGAATGCGGGTCTCTCAAAAAATTTCTTGCTCCACGAAGGAGTGCGCCTGCAAGTCCAGTGGGAACTGTTTAACGCCTGGAACCATCCCAACTTCGGGAATGGCGACAGGAATATTACGTCGGGTTCTTTCGGAATAACCTCCTCTGGCGGTGGTGGACGGCAGATGCTTTTCGGTGCGCGGCTCGATTTCTAGCAGGTCCGCCTCGTTTAACCGGCCACGGCTGGCGCATCACCGGCCGTGGCCCCGCAGGGTGCCGGCCCACGGTCGACTCCAGGACCGAGTCAGCCGTGGGCGCTCCTTTTTTAGCGTTACAATAGGACCCGGTTCAGGAGGGGTACTGGAGTGCAACGTCAGAAAATTCAAATCTACCTGCTCATCACCCTCTCTTCTCTTTTTCTCAGTGCAACCCCAGGCTGGACCGCCTCGAATCAACTGACGCTCTCTTTCCAAAGTTCAGTCGTCAAAGTTTTTCAGGACGAGCCAGGCCCGGGAACCAGCGCCACGGAAAAGGTCAGCATGGCGCGGGGCGAGTACCAATCCTTCCAATTCCTGATCGCGGCGGGCGACAAGGACCTGCACAACGTCAGGGTCGCGGCAGGCCCCGTGGTTTCCACAGATGCCGCGAAGAGCGCCCCGAACATTCAGGTGAATCTCAGCCTGGTGGGCTACATCTTGACCCATGCCGACGATCGCCGGCCGTGGGGCAAGGCTGCAAAGATCGGCTGGTGGCCGGATCCATTGCTGCCCAACCGTCCATTTAACGTTGCCGCAGGCCAAACGCAGCCGGTCTGGGTCACACTCCTTGCTCCCGCCGGTACGCCGCCGGGGGTGTACGTCGGGAAACTGGATGTAACGGTGGGCAACCGTCATGTAGCGCAGCGCAGCTACCAGGTTGAAGTGTTCAACGTAACGTTGCCCCAAAAACAGGCGTTGCGAAATGCAGCCTTCATGCCCTCCGGCAATCTCGAGGCGCAATATAAGGTCCCGGGTGGCATCGACGGCAAAGCTTTCCTCCATTTATATGAGCGCTGGGAGAACTTTGCCTATCAGCGCCATCTGGGCCCCGCCTTTGACATGCTGATGGGCTGGAACCAGACAGAACTGCGCAAGCCGCTGGAAGCAGGAAGCCTGGGGCCCACGCCGGACATGCTCGAGTCCAGGTTCGGGCCCGCCAGCCACGTGACATGGCCCATCCACTGGAGCCCGAAGGGCTATGACTTCAGCACCGCCGGGCAGTTGATTGATACCGCCCTCCCATACAGGCTCGAGCGGTTCTGCATCGCCATTTTCGGCCGCAGCCAGAAGTGGGAACAGCAGGACCCCAGGACCCACGCAGCAATGGCCAGATTTTTGCGCGCCTATGTGGCTGTGCTCAAAAAGCGGGACCTCGATAAGTACGCGTATGTGTATAATGCCGACGAGCCGGGACCCAAAATGTGGCCCACGGTGAAGAAGAATTACGAGTTCGTCAAATCCGTGGACCCGCAGTTGAAAACCTGGTTGTGTCTGAACGACCTGAAGGGTGTGCGGGCGCTGGACGGCTTTACCGACATGTGGGACGTCTACATCCGGCAGTTCGATCAGTCCGGCGTGGTGCAGAATCTCAGGGCGGGACAACCCGTCATCTGGGGAGTGTGCGTTTATCCGCATGAACATCCCAACCTTTTCATCGAATATCCGGCGATGGACGCTCGCATCATCGGCTGGCTCACTTATGCCTATGGCGTTTCAGGATTTGAATACTGGGGCCTGAACCAGTGGGGCCCGAACACCGGGCACACGGACTGGGCTTCCTTCGACAAAGGCAGCACGCGCACAACCTGGCAACGCACCAGGTGGCCGCTGGGCGACGGTTGGCTTCTCTACCCTGGCCCGCACGGCGAGCCGCTCTCTTCCGTGCGGTTTGAAAACCTGCGCGACGGATTTGAAGACGCCGAACTGCTGCTGACGCTGAATGCCCGCGGCAGGCAAGCAGAGGGCCGCCAGATCGCCGCGCGCGTCGCCAGGTCGCCGGAGGATTACACTTCTGATCCCTCGGCCATCGAGGCAGCCCATGTGGCCGTGCTGAAGGCACTCGCAAGGACCGACTCTGATAAGCAAGGCTTCGGAACTGATAGAAACAAATCTGAAGAGCGCTGATTAAGGGAGGTGGAAATGACAGGTCAAAAAAAGTTGTGGTTTGTGGTGTTGCTCGCCGCAGGGTTGCTGAGCTGGGGATGTTCCCAAACTGAAAAAGCGCCGCCCGGTTCGTCGTCCGGTACGGCCGCGGCGATCCAACCGTTCCTGGGGCGATGGGATTTAATCATCAAGACGCCGAAAGAGGACCGCCCGTCGTGGCTCGAAATCTCAGAGGAACAGGGCCAGCCGAAGGGCTTGATGACGGGTTTCTGGGCGCATGCGGTCCCCACAGGCGAAATGCAAATCCATGCCAACAGCATCGAGTTCCTTCCGCCCAGGGACGTCGGTTACAGCGACGGCATGCAGTTCAAAGGAGAGCTCGCCAACGGGCAGCTTGCCGGAACCGTGACGAATCCCAAGGGCGAGGCCTGGCAATGGACCGGCCAGAAAGCGCCGGGCCTCGAGCGGGAGGGCACACCGCAATGGGGCAAACCCATTCGTTTGTTCAACGGAAAAAATCTTGACGGCTGGACGCTTCGCGATCCCGGCCCAGGCGCCGCCTGGAGCGTCCAACACGGCGCGATGGTCAAGACCGCGAAGAGTTCGGATATTATTTCGACCTCAAAGTTTGAAGACTTCAAGCTGCACGTCGAGTTCAAATGCGAGGTCTCATGCAACAGCGGCGTCTACCTGAGGGGTCGCTACGAGGTGCAAATCGCCGAGCCCGCCGGCGAGGGCCTTCCGCCCAACCGCAGCCTGGGCGCGGTTTACGGTTTCATCGCCCCGGAGCCTGCTGCCGCGGTCAAGCTGGGAAAATGGCAGAGCTACGATATCACCCTGGTCGGACGGACCCTCACCGTGGTCCTGGACGGCAAGACCATCATTGACCACCGCGAGATTCCCGGCCTCACCGGCGGCGCGCTCGACAGCCATGAAGGCGAGCCCGGCCCGATTTATCTTCAGGGCGGCGAGCATGGACAGGTGGCCTTTCGCAACATGGTGATCACGCCCACGGTTTAGGCTGTATGAAGCGGTCAGGAGTGGCGGCCCGATGAAAACCGGTCGGGATGATGCCTTCCTGGCCTTGATGGGAAACACGCCTGACAGAGGCGGGGCAACAAGAACGATATCTACCGAGAATTGAACCCTCAATGAGGTTGATAGTGCCTCATTGTGTGGGGAAGGAGTGAAAATGTCTCAAGTGTGGCGTCCGATGGCAAAGAGATACGGAAGGAAGGTGCGCAGCCTGTGCCTGGCCGCGGCCTTGCCGGTCTGTCTCGCGTGGATTCCAGCATCCGCCGCAGCCCAGGGGGACCAGGCCGTCCAGGAAGCGCGAAGCAAAGCCTTTTACCAATACCTGGAAGAACGCGGGGCTGAGATCAGCCGGCGGACGCTCAGCAACATCCATACCTTGCCGCAGTTGGAAAAAGTGAAACCCGAACTGCGGCGGGAATTGGCCTACATGGTGGGGCTTAATCCCATGCCCGCCCACACACCGCTCCATGTGGAAATTACCGGCACGCTGGAACGGGATGGCGTCCGCATTGAAAAAGTTGTTTATCAGAGCATGCCTGGGCTTTACGTCACCGGCAATCTCTACATCCCAAAGCAGGGAAAGAAGCCTTTTCCAGTGGTGCTCTATCTCTGCGGCCATTTGCCTGATCCCTATGGGGCCAAAGTGCCCTACCAGCGGCACGGCATCTGGTTTGCCCGGCACGGCTATGTTTGCCTCGTTCTCGACACGCTCGAGTTCGGCGAGGTTCCGGGCATCCATCACGGGCTCTACGACCAGAACATGTGGCAGTGGCTGTCGCTGGGCTACACTCCTGTGGGCGTGGAAGTCTGGAACGCCGTGCGGGGCCTCGACTATCTTGCCACGCTGCCCTGGGTGGATATGAAACGGGTTGCGCTCACAGGAGAATCCGGCGGTGGCTCGATCACCTGGTACACCGCCGCGCTCGACAAACGGATCGCCGTGGCCGTCCCGGCCATTTCCACCTGGACCGCGGGCACGCAGGTGGCACTGCACGGCGTGCAGGAAAACTGCGACTGCATGTATTACCCCAACATCTACGAACAGGACTTCACGATCCTCGGGGCGCTGATTGCTCCGCGCCCGCTCAAAATGATCAGCGCCCGGCTCGATCCCATGTTTCCGCCCGCAGGCTACAATGCCGTCTTCGAGAAGCTGAAACCCATCTATGCGCTCTACGGGGCGGAAGACAAAGTTGCGGCCTTTGACCAGGAAGCCCATCACGGCGACAACGTGCCGCTGCGCCGCGAATCCGCCACCTGGATCCAGCGCTGGCTGAAAGGCGACACAACGCCTTACGACGACGGCGCCTTCACGCCCATCCCCGGTTCCCAACTCGAGTGCCTGCTGCGACAGCCCAATGACGCAGTCAACTACGGAATTTATAATCACTTCGTCCCGGTCGCGCCGGTTCGCAATTACACCAGCGTCCAGGCCTGGAACGCGCGGCGAAAACAAGTCCTTGAAGGGCTCAAGTCAAAAGTTTTCCGTGCCTTTCCCGAATCGCCTGTGGCGCTCGACGCCCGGTCCGAGCCCATCGAGTGGTCGTGGGCCAACAAGTACACCGATGTCTTCAACGTCACCTTCACCACCGAGCAGAACCTGCAGGTGCGCGGCATTCTCTACAAGCCCAAAGGTCCCGAGAAGCCACGCCGCGCTCTGATCTACGTCAAGGGGCGTCACGATGACATTTCCGTTGTCGACTTCGACAAGCTGCTGCCTCTGTTCGGTCGCTACGAAATTCTGGTGCTGCAACCGCGCGCCACAGATTTCTCCATCAGCGACCAGGATTGGGTGACGTACGAAAGAACCGCGGAAATTCTGGGCGCGACCGTCGAATCGATGCAGGTCTGGGACATCATGCGGGCCATCCAATTCATGACCGCTGATGAAAAGATCGACCCCGCTTCGATCTCACTCTACGGCAGAGGCGAGATGGGCATTCTGGCGCTCTACGCCGCCATCATGGACTCGCGCCCCGGCTGCGTCGTTCTCGATCATCCGCCTACAACCCACTGGAACGGCCCGCCGCTGCTCAACGTTCTGCGAGTGACGGACATTCCAGAGGCCGCGGCCCTGTTTGCGCCGCACGAACTGGTAATGCTGCAGCCGGCCGGCCACGGGTTTGACCACACCGCGGCGCTCTATCGCCTGACCGGCCACGCAAATCAGTTCCAGGAAGCGCGCAGCCTCCCGGCAGCACTCAAAGTGTGGGAACAGCAAAGGTCGCCGGAAGGATTAAAGTAAGCATCTCCATTGCGCGGCTTACTCAATCCTTGTTGCGCGGAATTGCGCTACCCGAAAAGCCCGGGCCCTGGGCAGGAGGGTGGCGTGTCGTCTTAGATCTTCGCAACGCGCAACCAGAACAATCTTCCGGAGCTCAATGTGCTCAGCCTGCGATACAATCCAACACCATAAGCTGAGGCATAAGGAGATGTATCGATGGATGATTCGCGTGGTCCAAAATCCAATTCACAGGGCGCTACAGGCCGCAGGGATTTTCTCAAGGCCTCAGTCGCCGGCGCCGTGGGTGCCGCGCTGGCCCCGTCGGAGGCGGCCGCCAATTCCCTGCCCGCAACCGAGCGTCGGCCCAACATCATCTACATCCATTCGCACGATACCGGCCGCCTCACCAGCCCATACGGCTTTGCGGTGCCCACGCCCAACATCCAGCGCCTCGCGGAAGAAGGCATTCCTTTCCGGCAGGCATTTAATGCTGCGCCCACGTGTTCGCCCAGCCGCGCCAGCCTGCTTACGGGCGAGTGCCCGCACAGCAACGGCATGCTGGGCCTGGTGAACCGTGGTTTCCAGATGACGCCCGAAGGTTACGAGCACCACATCGTGCGCACCCTTCGCCGCGAAGCCGGATATCATTCCGCTCTGATCGGCCTGCAGCACATTGCGCGCGATCCTCACACGATCGGTTACGATCATGTCGAAGTTGTCCCCGGCAATCGTGTGGCAAACGTGGCGCCGCGCGCCGTGCACTGGCTGCACAGCCGCCCCCAGAAACCGTTCTGGCTCACCGTCGGTTTCTTTGAAACTCACCGCCCCTATCACCAGGCCGCGCCCGCCGACGACGCCCGCTACATCCAGCCGCCCGGGCCCATCCCCGACGTGCCGGCCAGCCGCCAGGACATGGGCGATTTCCACGCCACGGTGCGCACGCTCGACTGGGGCGTGGGTGAAGTGATGGCGGCGCTCGGAGCCGCCGGCCTGGCGGAAAATACCCTGGTGATTTCCACCACCGACCACGGCATCGCCTGGCCCATGATGAAGTGCAATCTCTACGACGGCGGCATGGGCGTGCATCTGGTGATGCGCGGCCCCGGCATTTTCACCGGCGGCAAAGTGTGTGATGCCATGGTGTCGCACCTGGATATTTATCCAACGCTCTGTGAGCTGCTCCAGATCAGGCCACCCGAGTGGCTCCAGGGCAGGTCATTCCTGCCCGTGCTGCGCGGCGAAAAAGAGGAGATCAATGAGGCCATTTTTTCAGAAGTGAACTACCACGCCAGCTACGAACCCAAGCGCGCCGTGCGGACCAAACGCTGGAAATACATCCGCCATTATGGCGGCCGGCGCCATCCCGTCCTGCCCAACTGCGATGACGGCCTCACAAAAAGCTTTTGGGTGAAAAACGGCTGGGCAAAAGAAGATATCGCTCCCGAAGCCTTGTACGACCTTGTGTTCGATCCCAACGAGCACAACAACCTTGTTGGCGATCCTGCTCATCGTGCGACACTCGATGAGATGCGGCAGCGGATGGACAGGTGGATGCAGGCAACCAACGATCCGCTGCTGCGCGGCCCGGTACCGGCGCCTCACGGAGCAACCTACAACGACCCTGAACAGATTTCTCCCGGCGATCCCGCAACCACGGTGCCGTGAGCCCCGATCAGAATTTCGCGATTGCTTGAGAGCATCTAATCCTCTGGGAAACCGTAATTGGGCCGTGGTACAATTGCGCCGTTGAGCTTCCGTGCCTTGAGTTGGTCACCTTTGGAGTTTCAGAACCGGTAAAGCAGGCAATAATCCGCGTGCCTACC
Organism: Terriglobia bacterium; assembly: GCA_035277665.1. Classification (GTDB taxonomy): domain Bacteria; phylum Acidobacteriota; class Terriglobia; order UBA7540; family UBA7540; genus SCRD01. The sequence continues at coordinate 47,459 of DATEKC010000152.1, read as the reverse complement.
GTGATTCCGGGATGAAATTCTCTCGCCGTAACTTTCTGGGTTCCTCCGCAGCCCTGCTGGGGTTAGGCATTCGGGAGGCGCTCGTCACGCCCTCCCGGGTTCCGATGCGCTTTCGTGACATTTCCAGACAAGCCGGGCTCCTGACCGTACCCCAGTCGTCGTCTGAGCGCCACTACGTAGTGGAAACCATGGGTGGCGGCGGTATCGCGCTATTCGATTGTGACAATGATGGAAAGCTTGAGATAGCAGTGGTGAACGACTCCACCCTTGAGCGTCATCTTCGCGGCGGCGGCCCCATGATCACGCTCTATCATCAGGATTCGGACCGGGGGGATATTCACTTTACCGACGTGACTGAGTCGGCCGGCCTCACAACTCGCGGTTGGGGAATGGGCATCGCTGTGGGCGACTACGATAACGACGGTTTGCCGGACATTTATGTCACCGGTTACGGCCACAACGTGCTGTACCACAATCTCGGCGGCTGCAAATTCAAGGACGTAACTGAAGAGGCCGGCCTCAAAGCCGGCGGGTTCAGCGTCGGCGCGGCCTGGGCTGACTACGACCGGGATGGGCATATCGACCTCTTTGTGGCCCGCTATGTCGACTTCGATGCTCATCACTTGCCCACGTTTGATCCCCGCGCGAGTGGCTACGAGTCATTCTTACAGCTCCCCACCGACTTGCCAGGCGAAACTGATTTTCTGTTCCGCAATCGTGGAGACGGCACTTTCGAGGATGTGTCTCAAAAAGCGGGCGTCTACGATGTGCCAACGCTTCACGGTATGGGAGTTGTCTGGGGCGATTATGACAATGATGGCTGGCCCGACCTGTTCGTCACCAACGACGGCGGCCCCAACTTTCTCTACCACAATAAACACGACGGCACATTTGAAGAAATCGGGCTCATTTCGGGCACCGCGGTGGGAGCCAATGGAGAGCTCTGGGGCAACATGGCCGCGGATTTCGGCGACTTCAATCGCGATGGCAGGCTCGACCTGGTCGTAACCAGCTACAGCACACAGCACGCGGGCCTTTATCGAAATGATGGGAACAGCATCTTTACGGAAATGGCCACGCCGGCCCGGATCACCTATCCGACCTTCCTGCCTGTGAAGTGGGGCGTGGGTTTCGGCGATTTCGACAACGATGGCTGGCCCGACATCCTCATGGCCAGCGGCAACTTTTCTTCCATGATGGACGCACTTGATAACACGCCCAAGTATCGCGAGCCGATACTCATGTTCCGCAATCTGGGGAACGGAACTTTCGACGAAATTTCGAATCGCACCGGCCTGAATGATGGCCCCCTGCAGTCGCGCCGCGGTACAGCATTCGGCGATATCAACAACGACGGAAACCTTGATGTGGTCATCTTCAATGCCAACGGCCCGCCTTCCTTGTTTCTCAACGAAACACGCAACTCCAACCATCGCGTCCTGTTCCGTCTGGTGGGCGCCAGGAGCAACCGTGGTGCGGTTGGCGCGCGCGTCACAGTCAGTTCGTCCGGCATGACCCAGATTGACGAAGTCCGCGCAGGAGGAAGCTACAACTCGACGAATGATTCGCGCCTCCATTTCGGGCTGGGAGGCGACGCCGTAATGAGCAAGGTCGTAGTCGAATGGCCCAGTGGACTCAAGCAAGAGTTTTCCAGCGTTCAGGGAGACGCAATCTATGAGATTGTGGAAGGGCATGTCATGAAGAGAACTCAGCTTCTGCACGCCCCGGGCGGGGGCCTATAGAACCCCCGCGGGAAAGCAGCGCCGAAGCGCCTGGCACACACCTGAAGGGGACGGCGGGCGGCGAAGACGTTCCGCAGTCTGGAATGTATTCGGCACTTTGGCCGTTGCTACGCTGCGTCTGATTCAAGCGATGGGCCGTTGCACAACAGCACGATCTTGCCGATGACACCTCCCTTTCCGAGCAACTCGTGCGCCTTTCTCGCCTCGGCAAGAGGAAATCGCTGCGCGATGATCGGTTTGATCTTCTGCTCGCGAAGCAGGTCAAGAAGGGTAATCAGATCGTGCCGAAACAGTTCGGGTTTCAACCGCTTAAGGGTCTGGATACTGTAGGGGACTACCCGTTTTCGGCCAGGGAGAAGCCAGCCGCCGGCAATATACAATGCGAACGTGGCGGTTCCCCGAAAGCGCCTACGGCGGCCGGGGCGGCCTGAAGACAATCCCTCTCCACGCAGCGAAGTGATCAGGCCATAGCCCACTACCTTGCCGCCAGGGCGGAGGGCCTCGCGGGATTGCCAGAGATGGGCGCCGCCGATGGGATCAAAGACAGCGTCCACGCCCTCGACGGTGAGGCGACGAATCTCCTTCACGAAATCCTGGCGCTGGTAATCAATGGGGACGCCGCCCAATTCGGAAACGGCCGTCGCTCCCCGCGATGAACAGGTGCCGTACATCCCGAGGCCTGCCAGGCGCCCAAGCTGCAGCAGCGCCGTGCCCACCCCGCCCGCCGCACCGTGAATCAGCACCCGCTGGCCGGGCTTGACCTTTGCTGAACTGTGCAGCATCTGGTACGCCGTGATGTAGTTCAGGATAAGGCTGACTGCTTCGGCAGGGTCCAGGCCAGACGGCACCGGAACCAGTTCACGGCGCGGCAAGCAGACGAACTCCGCATACGCGCCGTGGATTGGCATCGCGGCAACTGTCTGCCCTGGTTCGAATCCGGACACGCCGTCGCCTAATCGATCCACCACACCAACCAGGTCCCAACCTGGCGTGAAAGGCACCGGAGGCGTTTCAGGATGAACACCTTCGCGAGCCATGATGTCGGGCAACGAGACGCCGGCGGCCAGCACTCGCACCCGGACTTCACCACCCTTCGGCTCCGGGCACTCTTCCTGTACCGCCTGCAGTGCGCCGGGCCCTCCGTAGTGCGTGACAAGAATACGGGTGTGTCTCATGGACAGCTAACCTTGAACGGCGGAGCGCAAAAACCTGATAAGGATGAAATGAAAGGGTTGAACCTGGCTAGTACCCACTGGGATTCTCCTTCCTGAACGCCGGATTGAGGCTCAAACCAGCAGGGGAATGGCGCTGGAAGCCAGTATACGGCCAGCCCCGCAATTTGGAAACGGAAATGGGAGCGAAGTGCCCAGGACGCCTCGAACCTGGTAAATAAAGACCGCCTGGACCAGAATTTGCTTGACTTCCGTGGCCTAGTGTGATAGCCTTATTTTGCCTGTCGAGGACGGCTTGCGGGGCGAAAAATAAAAAAAAGATATCTTATTTTGGGAAACGAAGCCGAGAAGTTATTGAAAACAAAGGGAAAGGCTACATATGTTAGTCGAAACGAACCCGAAAACGAACCCGAGAAGTCCTTTAGAATTGAACCTGTGGAAAAAACGAACCCAAAACGAACCCAAAATAAATCCGGCCATGTTGTTGAAAATAAACAAGGGCTAAAAAACGAACCCCAAACGAACCCGAGAAAAAACCCAGCCTGGATGTAGCCAGTTTCAGCGATTTTGCCACGCCGCAAGCCGGAACACCTCCCGCCCGGCAGCCCTGAAGTCCTGATGGACCGTTGACACTGCGCCTGCCATTGGGCACTCTGGAACATCGTGCCGCTGACTTCAAAACCTGAACCAGTAAGCCGATCCCACCGGCAATGGAGGAAAGCTCCTGGCGCAAATGAAGACTCGACCGCATTTCGAAATCAACGTGATGGGCCGCGAGGTGCAACTCGGCGCGCGCACGCTCATCATGGGCGTGCTGAACGCCACGCCGGACTCTTTTTCCGACGGCGGGCTCTATCTCGATCCGGCTGCGGCCATCCGCCGCGGCGTGGAGATGGCGCGCCGCGGCGCCGACTGGATTGACGTGGGCGGCGAATCGACTCGCCCGGGCTCGCGGCCCGTCAGCGCTGAAGAAGAGCTGGCGCGAGTGCTGCCGGTCATCAAGGGCCTGCGCCGCAGGCTGCCTTCCGTCCCCGTTTCGATTGACACCACCAAGGCCGCAGTAGCCGAGCGGGCTGTGGAAGCTGGCGCCGCCATTTTGAACGACATCAGCGGCCTGCGGTTTGAGCCCCGGCTGGCGGACGTGGCGCGGGCCAGCGGCTGCCCGCTCATCCTGATGCACATTCGCGGAAGGCCGCGCGACATGCAGCAGAGGCCCTTCGCAAAATCGATCTGGCGGTCGCTGGAAGAAGGCCTGGAAGGTTCCATCCGGCGGGCGCTGGCGCATGGCGTCAGCCGCCGGCAACTGGTTCTCGATCCCGGCCTGGGCTTTGGAAAGACACGCCGGCAAAACTTCGAGATCCTGGCCCGCCTGGACCGGCTTCAACATTTCGGGCTGCCTCTGCTGGTGGGCAGTTCGCGTAAATCGTTTATGCAGGCCGTTGTGAGCGGTGAAGGGCTCGTGCCGCGCCCATCCGCCAAAGGCCGCCGCGCCCGCAAGGCCGCGTTCGCAGACAAGAATCTGCTCTCCTCCCTGCCCTTTGGCGATGCGGCCGCCGTGACTGCCGCCATCCTGAACGGCGCGCATATTGTGCGGGTACACGATGTGGAGCAGATGGCGCCCGCGGTGCGAATCGTCGACGCCATAGTGCAATCCATCAGCGGCGGCGATCCACGAGGCGCATGATTGCGAAGAAAATGACCGGGGTCATCTTGAAAAACTACATGCGGGGGAATGCCGTGTCAGCGTCCTGGCGGAGGCTGGAATTCCAGGCCGAAGGGTTCCTGCAAACCTTTTTGGACCGCGCTCATGGCTTCCGGGTACCGGCCGGCGGTGAGAGACGCGGCGCGATACTGGGCGAGGGCCTTGTTGCGGCTGCCGTTGACGTCATCCAGGCGGCCGAGGTAGATGTGAGACCAGGTCACAATGCGCAGGTCATTGGCGACGCTCAAGGTTTCTTCAAAGTATTTCCGGGCGATATCCGGCTTGCCGGTGCTGCTGGCCACCACAGCCAGGCCAAACAGGGCGCGCTCGCTTTTCGGGTCGCTGCCGAGAACCTGCTGGAACACTGCCTTCGCCGCATCGTAGTTCCCGGAATAGATGTCGTTGTCGCCGGCATCGAGCTGCCGCTCTTTTGCCGTGAGGTCGGAAGCCGCCGAAGTCGCGGCCGGTTTCGGGAGTTCTGCAAATTTCACCTTGCCGAGGCGCAGCGCCTCCTCGGCCGGATTGATCCCTTTGATCATCTGCTCATAGAAGCTGAGCATCGAGGCGTCCTGCTTTTCAAACTGCTGCAGGGCATCATAAAAATAAGGCGCCAGGATAAACCCTGCGGAGGTCATCTGCTGGATCTGCCTGGCCGCATCCGGCGCGGGCAATTTATCCATCCGCAATTCAACCGCACCGATGAGGCATTCGGTCACCAGGAGCGAGAAGTCCGCCTTGTAGTCGCTTCGCAGCGCCGGCGCTTTCCTTGCCAGCGCCTCGAGCGCAGAGGCCTGGTGAATGTCCGGGCCGTACTTCACCGCCAGCGGGTCCAGCAGGAAGTGGAGATACTGGTGGCGGATGTCGTGGATGCGGAGCCTGTCCGAGGGCGTGATCACCAGATAGTAGTTCGGGCCGTAGATGCGGGCTTGGACCTGGTTCGGCGCCCCCAGAAGGTTCAGATAAATCGTGTAAGTCCGGCCGAGATAGGAACCGGCGGGAAAACGAAGATAGGCATCGGCCAGCTCGATGGTCCGGCGCACCGGGGAGCTGTAGCGCTCGATGTCGGTGTTGAAATCAACCTTGGCACGGGCCCAAAGATCCACCATGTCCGCCTGGTTGTAAAAGAGCTTGAGCAGGGGGACCAGGCCTGCAACGTTTTTGGCGTCGGGCGGAAGGTCAGCCTGGGCCACCGTGAATTTGAAATCGGGAGGAGGTCCCAGCAGCAGGGCAAGGGAGATATACTGCCCCAGGTTTCGTCCCGGGTCGCTGACGCGGTGGGCCTCATAGAACTTCCGGATGTCGGCAATGACGGGAATGTTCTTGCCCGCCAGGTCCGCGCGCACAGCTTCGCGGGCGTTACCGGCGGGGCCCGTCCCCAGGCCCGCGTTGTAACCGGCCTCATTGAGCGCCGCGAGCACACAAAAGAGCTGCTCGCTCGGTTGGATCAGAACCTTTCCCTGTTGCGCGCGGGAAGACAAGGGCAGCAACAGCACGATGAGCAGGAGAATCGCCGTGCTGCGGCACGCACACGGAAGTGGATTTTTCTGCCTGAGGGTCCCTGGACTTTGCAGGAGGTAGGGGAAAGGGTTCCAGCGTCTTAAATGCAAGCAGCCTAACCTCGAACCGTAATTGTTCGGGCCGGAAGCGAAAGGATCACCTGGCCGCTGGTAGGCCGCCCGAAGGAGGTGGCGGGTTCAAACAGAGTGTAATACATCATCTGGTCAAGGCGCTGAATCAGTCCTGGAGACTCCTGCCCGGAAATGATCTCCCACGACGTGACCCTGCCCTCCGCGTTGACATTGGTCATCAGAAGCACCGGCTGCGCTCCGATATCGAGTTTCATCGGGGCCATCTCCTGAATACGTGGCGGCGTGATCAGTGGGACATCAGGGATATTGCTGGTCTGGGGTGCTCCCGTCCCCAGCATCAGGACAATGCAGATCAGCGCGACCAGGGCGCCGGCAACGGAAGGGAACCAGACCGGCCGGAACACATTTTCCAGGCGGACGATAAGCCGCTGGAGAAGGTCGCGGTGCAACTCCTGGGACATCTGCACCCGCAAACGCAATGCAAGTTCCGGCGACACGCGCTGCCGCAGCAACCGGTGCAGCTCGGAATGAAGGCTTTCGTACCTTTCCAGTTCAGCAGCACAGGGAGCGCAATGCGCCAGATGATAACGGACCGAGTGGATGGTTTCCGCCGGGCAAACGCCGTCCATGTAGTCCGAAAAGTGGCCGCGAATTTCCGTGCAAGTTTCGAAGATCATAATGCCCCGCTCAATCGGGGGGCCAGTTTGCGCTTCAGCGTCTCGCGCCCTCGCCGCAAACGGGACTTGACGGTCCCTTCGGCTATCCCCAGCACCTCGGCAATTTCTTCGTAAGCGAGCCCTTCAATTTCTCTCAGCACCACGACCGTGCGGTAAGGTTCAGCGAGGGCCGCGAGAGCACGTTTGACCTCAGCCTGGCACTCTGCCTGTTCGTATACGCTGAAGGGTGTCTCGCGCGCGCTCCGACAAATCGATGCTTGCGCGTTTAAATGCAAGGTTTCGTCGTCGGTTGAATAAGCCTCGTGGAAAAGGCGGCGACGCCAGCTCCGGCGATGGTTGGACGCCTCATGAACAGCAATGCGGTAAATCCAGGTTTTCAGGCTGCTGTGGCCGTTGAACTGGCGGATGCCCCGCAGAATTTTGAGCAGCACGTTCTGGAGAACATCGGAAGCCTCACCCTGATCGGCCACCATGTGGGAAATCAGGTTAAACAGCGGGTTTTGATAGACGGCCAGAAGGTAGGCAAACGCCTCCTCAGAACCCGCCTTCAACTCCGCCACAAATGCGGCTTCGTCGCTGACTACGGGAGCCGTTTGATCGAGAGCGACACCTATTGATCGTATCGTGTCCACTACACCCCCAAGATAGCAGTTTCGGACCTGCAGAGCAAGGCGAAGTAGATTTTCACTTGGAGGGATTTCTTGCGCGGTCTGCGTGGCGGTTTTTGCAAGGCGAGCGGCCGCGGACAAGGCCTCAATGCCGGGCACACAGAAGCCCTGCGCACAGGGATGCCTTTTCGGCGCTGCTGATTCAGGTGATACCCAGTTCACGCCTCAGGCGGGAGGGATCAAAAGGAGAACAGTTAAAAGTCCGGCCCCCGATTTCAAACGTTGGCACCCGCCGCTTACCTTCATTGACGCTCATGATGAATTCCGCGGCGTTGGGGACGTCTTCGATGTTGATTTCTTCAACCTCCAGTCCTTGCCGCATGAGAAACTGTTTGGCGCGCCAGCAGTCAGGGCACCAGGTAGTGGTATACATCCGGATTTTTCGGTCCACAGTTCACCCAACCTTACTCATTCACCAAAGTAACAACATGCAAAAATATCAACTTCCATCGCCGGCTGCCGCAAACAGGCGCCATTCTGAAATCGGCGATGGAAGCAGGCCAGTCCGAACAAGAAGTGAAGGGACAATTCATGACCGTGCATGGCGGGCGGTTTCCAGGCGACAGATGGCACGGCGCAAATCATCGCGGGCTTTCTCAATTTCAGGGTCTGTCGCGGGGTGTGATTTCAGATATTCTTCCACGCGCTTCCGCTTGCTCTCTGCCCGCTCGACGTCGATATCCTCCGCGCGCTCGGCAATCTCTGCCAGCACGATCACTCGGTCAGGAAGGACCTCGGCGAATCCCCAATGGATGGCCACATAATGCCTTTTACTGTCTTGCCGGTACTCGAGTGTTCCAGCCTGAAGTTCCGTCAGAAGGGGGGCGTGGCCTGGAAGGGCCCCGAGATAGCCTTCTTTGCCGGGGATGGAAACCTCGTCCACTTCCTCCTCGGCGATCTCGCGGTCAGGAGTGACCACCTGCAACCGGATTTTTGTGGGGATCATATCAGCCATAACAGTATCGCGCGAGGACCACGGACCCTTGAAGGCCCAGCTGGGTGTTTACTCCGCTTTCAGCCTCTCCGCCTTCTCAAGCGCCTCTTCCAGAGTCCCCACCATGTAGAAGGCCTGCTCAGGGATCTCGTCGTGTTTGCCTTCCACAATCTCCTTGAACCCGCGGATGGTATCCTCCAGCTTGACGTACCGTCCCTCCAGCCCGGTAAATTGCTGGGCCACAAAAAACGGCTGGGAAAGGAACCGCTGAATCTTGCGGGCGCGCGCCACGGTGAGTTTATCTTCTTCGGAAAGTTCATCCATGCCCAGAATGGCGATGATGTCCTGAAGGTCTTTGTATTTCTGAAGAACGGCCTGCACGGCGCGCGCAACATCGTAGTGCTCCTGGCCCAGAATGCGGGGATCAAGAATCCGCGATGTGGAATCCAGTGGGTCCACCGCAGGGTAAATTCCGATTTCAGCCAGTTGGCGCGAAAGGACGGTGGTAGCGTCCAGGTGAGAAAAGGCCGTGGCCGGGGCAGGGTCCGTCAAGTCATCCGCCGGAACGTAGATGGCTTGCACGGAGGTGATGGAACCCTTCTTGGTGGAAGTAATGCGCTCCTGGAGCTCGCCCATTTCTGTGGACAGATTCGGTTGGTAGCCGACAGCAGAAGGCATCCGGCCCAGCAGCGCGGAAACCTCAGACCCGGCCTGAGTAAAGCGGAAAATGTTGTCGATAAAGAGCAGCACATCCTGGCCGGCAACGTCGCGGAAATACTCGGCTACGGTCAACCCGGTCAATCCCACACGGAGGCGGGCGCCGGGAGGCTCAGTCATCTGGCCATAAATCAGCGCCGCCTTCGACTTCGAGGAATCTCCAGGATGGATCACACCGGATTCCGTCATTTCCAGCAGCAGGTCGTTCCCTTCACGGGTACGCTCTCCGACACCGGCGAATACGGAAACTCCGCCGTGCTTCATGGCAACGTTGTTGATCAGTTCCATGATGATGACGGTCTTGCCCACGCCTGCGCCGCCGAAAAGTCCGGTCTTGCCGCCTTTCAAATAGGGCTCAAGCAGATCGACGACTTTCAACCCCGTTTCGAACATTTCAAAGTCGGTGTTCTGGTCCTCCAGGGAGGGCGCATGCCGATGAATGGGCGAAGTCGTCTCAGCGTTGATCGGCCCCAGGTTGTCCACCGGCTCTCCAATAACGTTCATCACGCGCCCCAGCGTGGCCTTACCAACGGGGGTTACGATCGGATGTCCGGTGTTAACAACCTTCATCCCCCGCACCATGCCGTCCGTTGGCGCCATGGCAACACACTTGACCCGGCCCTCACCCAGGTGCTGTTCAACCTCGACGACAACGTCGATGGGTTGGGGAACATCAAAACCTTCCGACACAACCCGGAGGGCGTTGTAGATGGGAGGAAGTTCGGCCTCTTCAAACGCCGCCACAACAACGGGCCCGATCACCTCCACAACTTTCCCTGTCTTTTCCTGCGTCATGATTCTCCCTTTGGTGCTCTGTCACTGCTCAATGGACGCTTCCATTCGGCAGGATGCGCCTTTGTACCTTCAGTACTCCAAAGCCTGGGCGCCGCTTACAACCTCGATGATCTCCTTGGTAATTCCGGCCTGGCGCGCACGATTCAGTTTCAGTCTCAATGTTTCAATCAGATCATCTGCGTTGTTGGTGGCGGAGTCCATCGCCGTCATGCGTGCCGCGTATTCGGCAGCCTGAGACTCCAGCAGCGCCCGAAACACTTCCACTTCGACATAACGTGGCAGGAGCGCCTTCAGAATTTCCGCTGGCGGCTGTTCATAGATGTAGTCCGCCTGGAATTCGCCTTCAGCCGCGACGCGAGGCTCAATCGGAAGGTAGCGGTCCACCTTCACGTCCTGCGCCATTGTAGATTTGAACTCGTTATAGACCAGATCAACTGCGTCAACTTCTTCGCTGGTGTAAAGCCCGATGATTTTCTCCGCCAGATCTTTCGCGTGCGAGAACTCCAGTTGCTTGAAAATGTTTATATACTCGGCCGTAACATTCACCGACCGCCTGCGGAAGAAGTCCCTTCCCTTGCGGCCCACGATCACCAGCGAGACCTCATCCTCGCCACGCTCACGAATGTAATTCTGCGCGGTGCGCAGCACGTTGGCATTGAAGGCGCCGCACAATCCGCGGTCTGCCGTCACCACCACCAGCAAAATCTTCTGCTCCGGCCGGCGCGCCAGCAGAGGGTGTTGCTGCTGTTCGAGCCGGGCGGCCACACTTTCCAGCACCGCCAGCATCTGGTCGGCGTAGGGGCGCGCGTTAAAGATGCGTTCCTGCGACTTGCGCAATCTGGAGGCCGCAACCACCTTCATGGCACGCGTAATCTGTTTCGTATTCCGAACCGAGCCAATGCGGCGCCGGATGTCACGCAAGGTTGCCAATTTGCTCTCGCCTCACACTTACACTTTTGCGGCTTCGCGCCTTACCTGGAACTGCTGCTTGTATTTCTCAAGCATGCTCTTGATTTCGGAGCGCAGTTGATCATCAAGCTGCTTCTTCTCGATAATCTTCCTTCCAATTTCCGGGGAGGAGGAATCCATGAACTCGTAGAGCCCGGCTTCGAAAGGACGGCACTCTTCCACTTCCAGGTCGTCAAGAAAACCCATCGTGCCGGCAAGTATCGTTACAATCTGTTTCTCTACCGGCAAAGGATTGTACTGGTGCTGCTTCAGAATTTCCGTCAGACGCTGGCCCCGCCTCAACTGCGCCTGCGAAGCCCGGTCCAGATCACTCGCAAATTGCGCGAAAGCCGCCAAAGCGCGATATTGGGCAAGGTCCAGGCGCAACGTCCCGGCCACTTGCTTCATCGCCTTGATCTGCGCGTTGCCGCCGACACGCGAAACAGAAAGCCCTACGTTAATGGCGGGACGGATGCCGCTGTTGAACAGGTCCGTCTCAAGGTAGATCTGGCCATCAGTGATGGAGATAACATTGGTTGGAATGTAGGCGGAGATATCACCCGCCTGCGTTTCGATGATCGGGAGGGCCGTCAGAGAACCCGCGCCCAGTTTCTGATTCAGCTTTGCGGCCCGCTCCAGAAGCCGGGAATGCAGGTAAAAAACATCGCCGGGGTACGCCTCGCGCCCCGGCGGACGCCTCAACAGCAGGGAGATTTCACGGTAAGCGACGGCATGCTTTGAAAGATCGTCGTAAATCAGGAGCGCGTGCCCACTCTTGTCACGGAAGTACTCGCCGATCGCGCACCCTGCGTACGGCGCTAGGTATTGCAGCGGGGCAGGGTCCGTGGAACTGGCCTCGACGACAATGGAATACTCCATGGCGCCGTTTTGCTCGAGTGTCTTGATCACCTGGGCGACCGTTGAGCGCTTCTGCCCGATTGCAACGTAGATGCAGATAACATCGCCGCCACGCTGGTTGAGGATGGTGTCAATCGCAACCGCCGTCTTGCCGGTCTGGCGGTCGCCAATAATCAATTCGCGCTGGCCGCGGCCGATTGGAATCATCGTATCGATGCCCTTCAGGCCCGTTTGCAGCGGCTCGCGAACAGGCTGCCGGTCAACTACGCCGGGGGCAATCGTCTCAAGAGGGTTAAACGCCTTCGTAGCAATGGGGCCCTTGCCGTCAGTAGGCCGCCCCAGAGGGTTCACAACGCGGCCCACCAGTGCCTCGCCCACCGGGACCGATATGATGCGCCCGGTCCGCTTGACCACGTCTCCTTCTTCAATTTTGGTGTAATCCCCCAGCAGCACCGCGCTGACCTGATCTTCTTCCAGGTTGAGGGCAAGGCCCGACACGCCGTGGGGAAGTTCCAGCAACTCGGTCGCCATCACGTTCTCGAGCCCGTGAATGCGCGCCACTCCGTCGCCCACGGACATCACCGTACCGACCTCGCTTACGCTGACCGTACGGTCAAAATTTTCGATCTGCTCCCGGATAATTCCGGTAATTTCATCTGGTCTGATTTTTGCCATATTTATATGCTTTCGCCCGCTTCAAAATTTGCCGGTCCCTCCGCTGCGAATCTGGCAGCGCCTGCGGCCAGTCCACTCACATTTTAAGTTCTATCCTGAAGCAGGCCACGGAAGATGTGTGCCGTGCCAAAACTGAAGGAGAAGAAAAGTCTTCTTCAGGAGGTGGTTCTCCTTCCAACGCCGTGCGCCATTCCGCCGTGAGCTTTGAAATCGCCAAAAACCTTTTCTTGGTCCGGTTATGCAGATGTCAACCGCCCCCGAAGACGCTCCAGGTACCCCTGGGCGGAGCCATCATAAATCGTGCTGCCAACCCGGGCCTGGATTCCGCCCAGCAATTTCTCCTCACGACGGAATTTCATTTCCACTTTTTTGCCTGTCAACTCTGCGAACTTCCTCCGAAGCGTCTCCTGCTCATCTGGGGTCAGGTCCTGCGCATATGAAACCTGGACTTCAATAATTCCCAGCCGCTCGTTAGCGGCCTTCTGAAAGGCCTCCAGGACTTCTTCCAGCAGGGAGATCCGGTAGTTCACCAGCAGGACCCGAAGAAAGTTTCCCGCTGTAACTGAAACCTCCAGCTTTTGGATGACGGCGTCCAGCACGGCGCGTTTCTGCTCGACCGGAATCGTCGGGCTGGTCAAAACCTGCCGCAGGTCATCGCTCTCCCGCCAGACACCGGCAAAATCTTCCAGTTCCCGCTGCATGGCGCCAACGTCGCCCTGCGCGCCCAGCACTTCCGCAAGCGCTCGCGCATAACGACTGGCAATGGCCATTGACATAATTCTTTATCCCTTCGCCCTTCCTTGCATACCAGGGGGAATGACGTTTCCAGGTTTAACTCTGACGCCTAGTTACTTTTCGCTTTTGAACTCAGGTCTTCAAGGAAATAGCCAACCAACCGTTCCCGATTCGTTTCATCCATTCGCTGCCGGATCGTGTTTCGAGCCTGTTCGAGGGCTCGCCCCACAACATAATCTTTTAACTCCAGCTTGGCTGCGTTTGCGGCAGCCTGAATTCGGGTTTTAGCGAATTCGTCAATCCTGCGGGCTTCGTCTTCCGCCGCGTGCCGAATCCTGACTTGTTCGTTTTCAATATCAGCTTCAGCCTGCTTCCTGAAAGCCTTGATTTCATCCTCGAGGCCGGCCAGCTTCTTTTCAGCTTCAGCAAGTCTGGCCTGCGATTCTTCAAGTGCTCGACGGCCTTCTTCCAAGCTCCTGCGAATCGTTTCCGAGCGTTCGTTGAAAAACGCCCGGCCTCGTTTGCAGTAGAGATAGGCCAGGAAACCGGCAAGCAAGGCAAAATTAATGATTTCCAAGAGAAGTTCGTGGTTTGATCCGCTCTCTTCCGCTTTCCCGGCTTGAGGAGCGGCCGCCAACATCGGCACGCTGAAAACCTGCACCGAACCCAGAAGACACACTGCCAACAGACCTGCCCGCAACACCCGCCTCATGCCCGCAAGCCTCCTGCTCCCGGCCCGGCGACATGAGGAGAAAAGAGAGCTACCGTCACCTCGTTGGCCAGTGCTTCGACTGCGGTTTTCAGTTCGCTCTTCGCCTGGGCTGTTTGTTTGTCAAGGTCTGCCTGGGCATCGTTCACAGTCCCGTCAGCGCGTGCGCGCGCGGCCTGAACTATGTTGTCCCGCTCACCCAGGAACTTCCGGCGGGCTTCTTCCCGATGGCGATAGATCTCCTGACGCGCGGACTGGATGTGCTGGTCATACTCATTCAGCTTCGCGTCCGCCTGATCAATCTGCTCCTGGGCTTTAGCAAGAGCACCGCTTGTGGCATTGGCGCGGGCGTCCAGCGTCCGGAAAAGTGGCTTGAAAAACAGCCGGTTGAGGAAGGCCACCAGAAAAATGACAAAGACTATTGTCGGAATCGACTGGACAAGAAGTTGTTCAAGCTGGCCTGCTATTACGCCCATAAGTGTCAGTCAGTTATACGGATTGGAAATTCTGTGATTACAAAAGGTTTAAATTTAGCACGGGGCCCTTCCGCATGTCAAGAAAAGCGATGCTCAGCAGCCCCAAATTGAGGCACTCTATTCGTATCGGACGAAGCCGGGATTGATGACCCCGTGCGGGTCGAATTTTTTCTTGCACTGCACCACATCAGCCCACTTGTCACCGTAATGGGCCTTCCATTGCGCGGCATTAAAGGCGATCCATCCGGAAAGGTAACGCTTCCCGCCCATCATGGCGGCTGCCTGGCTGGCCATATTCAGCCGGGGAAGAACTTCCTCAACAAAGCGATGAGGGACGGCAGGAAGAATGCCGAAGCCCATCAGATATTGCCCGGATGGGCGCATGAACAAAGGGACTGACGAAGAATTGCCGCGGGCCGGCCAGAGCAAAATATGCCCTCCGGCGATTGCCTGCGGAGGCAGATTCCCGAGCACCTGCCCGATGTAGAGCGGGGTTGTCTGCCACGGCAAAACGCATTCCATCCACGGATGAGCATATTCCCAAAATCCGGCGCGCTTCCAGATGGCGAAAAGGGCGTCAAGGCGCGCGTAGAAATCGATCAGATCGCCGTCTTCCGTGTGGACATGCTTATAGAACTTGAGCCCGGCCAGCTTTTCGTCGCTCGCGACGTCGGATTTGCCGTCAAGTTCGATTGTCGCGTGCAGCGGATAGAACCACTCAGCGAATGCCTGCCGCGTGTCGCCCACCTGCTTAAAACCTTGCGGGCAGGGGGTACACCAGGATTCGAGAAAATCAAACCTTTCGTCATCCATCACCGTTTCCAGGTCCTTCATCAGGACGGCCAGGTTGTCATAAAGAAGATAATAGGAGCGGATGCGCGGCAGATGAGGACGAATCCGGAGCTTGGCCCTGGTGATGGCCCCAAACTGGCCCATGCCCGCCCTGACGGCGTCAAACAGGTCCTTGTTTTGCTGTTCTGAGCAGGTGACGATTTCTCCTTCGCCCGTCACCACTTCAAGTTCCAGGCAATTATCGGCCTGGGTCCCGTGCCGCCAGGAAGCAACACCCAACCCTCCAGTGGAGAGCGTTCCGCCGATCGTCACGTCCAGATTGTTGGTCAGCACGGGAGGCGACAGCCGCTGGGGGGCAAGATGCTGCACCAGATCCCGCCACTTCAGGCCCGCCTGGCAGGTAACACTTCCTTTCCCAGGATTGACTTCGGCGATGTCCTTTAGCGAAGACATATCCAGCACAATCTGGTCGGAAAGCGACTGCCCGGTCTGGGAATGGCCGCCGCCGCGGGTCGAAACCGAAAGTCCGTTGCGGACTGCAAATTTGACGACGCTCGCCACATCCTGACTCGACGCCGGCCTCACCACTGCAGCAGGCTTCCGCACGATAACGCGGCCAAAATCCGTTGACACCGCATCGCGTGACGCATCATCCACAAGCACCTGCCCGGTAATTTCCCGGGAGAGATCGGCAGTCCAATTCATCACTTAGCCTCCAAAATGGATTTCAAGGATTTGATCAGCCCAGCGCGGCGCAGCCCAATTCTTGAAACTATCACAGACTCTGCAAAAGCCACAATCCCGGTCCGGCCGGGGAACCGCCCACTACTGTCGGACCTCCGGCGTCCGTCCTGATTTGGCCCTCGAAACACTTGCCGTTCCATGACGCCGGCAGCCGGAGTAAAGCCGCCCTATGATAAAGTAAAGATTTGGCATTTAGTATTGCGCGAGGTCTTATCTGGCTCGATGTGAGCAATGAGATCGGAACGGTGACTTGTTTGCCCGCTTGCCCTCATGTAAGATTTTGCGTTATGACAAATTGTCGGCTGTGATGAGAGTGAAATGACCTGCGGGGAGGTGTGATTTTGGCTGAAACGCCGAAGTACGATATTGCAGTGATTGGCAGCGGTCCGGGCGGATATGTTGGAGCGATTCGGGCCGGCCAATTGGGATTGAAAACGGTCCTGATCGAAAAGGACAACAAATTCGGCGGAACATGCCTCCACGTTGGGTGCATCCCGACCAAGGACCTGTTGCTGAACGCTGACGTTTATGATTACTTCAAGCAGGCAAAAGAATATGGCATCGAGTGCAAGGGCTATTCTATCGATTGGGCCGCCATCCAGGCCCGTCAGAACAAGGTAGTCACCAAGCTGGCCAAGGGAGTTGAATTCCTGCTGAAGAAAAACAAGGTTGAAATTGTGCAGGGCTATGCCCAGCTTTCCGGACCGGGCCGGATCACCGTGACCGATTCCGCCAAAAAAACGCGCGAAATCCAGGCAAAAAACATTGTCCTGGCGACGGGTTCCGAAGCCAGGATGCTGCCGGGGCTTGAGCCGGACGCCAAAACCATCCTGACGAATAAAGAAATTCTAAATCTCAAGAAGCTGCCCAAGTCCATGGTTGTCATCGGCTCTGGGGCTGTCGGCGTGGAGTTTGGCTCGATCTTCAAGCGGTTTGGGACGGATGTGACCATCATCGAGATGTTGCCTCGTATCGTTCCTCTGGAAGACGAGGAAGTTTCGGCTACGCTCGAGAAATCGCTCAAAAAACAAGGTATTGCCGTTCATACGCAGGCGAAAGTTGATAAAGTTTCAAAAACATCCAAAGGCGTGACGGTTGATTTCAAAGACGCTGAGGGCAGAGTCCAGAAGCTTGAGGCAGAGACCTGTCTGGTGGCTGTGGGACGTGCCCCGAACACGCAGAACATCGGTCTGGAAAAAACCCGCGTGAGACTTGAACGTGGGTTCGTGAAAGTCGATCCTTACATGCGCACGGACGAGCCCGGGGTTTATGCAATTGGCGACATTGTGGCCGGGAGTCCGCTGTTAGCTCACGTAGGTTCCATGGAGGGGATCGTCGCCGTGACGCACGCTGCAGGCAAACCGGCGGAACCGATCAACTACCGCCAGATTCCGAATTGCACCTATTGCGAGCCGGAAATCGCCAGCACCGGGCTCACCGAACTCCAGGCGCGCGAGGCCGGGCACAAAGTGAAAGTAGGCAAGTTCCCCTTTGTGGGAAACAGCAAGGCCACCATCCTGGGTATGACGGAAGGTTTTATCAAGATTGTCAGCGACGATCGTTACGGCGAGATCCTCGGCGTCCATATGATCGGGCCTCGCGTGACCGAAATGATCGCTGAGGCAGTGGTTGTGATGCGTCTGGAAGGAACAGTTGAAGACCTGGAGCGCACCATCCATCCGCATCCGACTCTCACAGAAGCTTTCCCTGAAGCCGCCCACGCGGTCCATGGGATGGCCATCCATATTTAGCTGGAAGCGTCACCTTGCCAGCCAGCACATGGCCTTGGACTTTTTCCGGCACGGGGACGCGCACCAAGCCAAATGATCTGCCAGGTCGAATTGCCGGGAGTTGTGGGTTATGAAGAGAGCCTGCGCCTCCAGCGCGGAAGGGTTGCGGCGCGCAAGGCCGGCGACATCACCGACACGCTCATTCTGCTGGAACATCCGCCCGTTTATACGCTGGGGCGCAACGCCAATCGCGAAAATATTCTCATCTCTGCAGAGCGCCTGCGGCGGCTGGGCGCCGAGGTGTTTGAAACCGACCGCGGGGGTGATGTCACCTTCCACGGACCGGGCCAGATTGTCGGCTATCCCATCCTCGACCTCAGCCGGCACCGGCGGGATCTTGCCTGGTACATGCATTCGCTCGAGGAGGTTTTCATTCGCGTGGCCGGCGAGTTCGGGATTCAGGCAGGAAGGATTGCCGGCGCGCGCGGCGTTTGGGTTGGTGATGACAAGCTGGTTGCCATGGGCGTGCATGTGTCGCGGTGGGTCACGTCCCATGGATTCGCTTTCAACGTAAACACGGACCTGCGCTTCTTCGACTGGATTGTGCCTTGCGGCCTGCACGGCAAAGGAGTGACGTCGCTCGAGAAGATCCTGGGCAGGCCCGTTCCCATGGGGGACGCAACGGACTGCGTCGTCAGCAACTTTGGCGCGGTTTTTGGCACAGAGATGAAGATGCCCGAACAGCAGGCAGCAACAGCAGGTCCGAAGGCAAGCCCTGTGCATCCGTAAAGCTCAAAATCCTTCAACTGACGAGATATGGCTCAAGCGCGGCCCACGAAAGGCAGAAAGAAGACCACGTCCCCCGACGCTCAAACTCTGGAGCGCATGCTCTATTACCTGAAACTCACTCGCGAGGCTGAGACGCGAATTGAACAGGTCCTCTACCGCCAGGGGAAAATCGTTGGTGGCGTCTATGTCGGCCGGGGCCAGGAAGCCATCGGGGTGGGATCGGCCATTCAACTTGTGGACGGCGACGTAGCCCTGCCCAGCCACCGGGATTTTTCCTCCTTCCTCATCCGCGGCTTTTCTCTCCGGGAGATTTTCTGCAACTGGATGGCTCGCAGCAATGGACCTTCCCGCGGCCGGGAAAACACGCTCCACATTGGCGATACGGAGAGAAAGGTCATTCCGATAATCTCGCACCTCGGCGATACGTGCCCCGTGGCGTGCGGGGTTGGAATGGTCTTAAAGTGGCGCAAAAACGGAAATGTTGCCCTCGTCCACTTTGGTGAAGGGACCACCAGCCGGGGCGATGTTCACGAAGCAATGAACATGGCCGCCGTGATGAAGCTTCCGGTGATTTTTATCTGCAATAACAACGCTTATGCCTATTCGACGCCAACCGATAAACAGTACGCCATCAAGGACCTTGCTTCGCGCGGGGCGGCTTATGGCATGCCGGGCGTGAAAGTTGACGGCAACGACGTGCTGGCGGTCTATTCCTCGGTGGAGAAAGCCATCCTTCAGGCGCGGTCCGGACGAGGCCCCGCTTTTATCGAGTGTAAAACATTCCGGATGACCGGCCATTCCGCACATGACGCCGCGGAATACGTTCCCGAAAAGCTTTTTGCCCAATGGAAGAAAAAAGACCCCATCGCGCGATTGGAAAAAGTTGCGCTGGCAAAGAAGATTCTCAGCAGGAAGCAGATTGACCATCTGGATGAAGAGGTCAGGAAGCACGTCGATGACGCTGTTGCCTATGCCGAAGCCAGCCCTTTTCCCGAAGGCCCAGACGCCCGTGAAGGCGTTTACTGTGATGATAACTGCTGGTGGAGAACCACGCCTCAAGTGAATGAATAATTCCATGCCGCAACTGACTTATCTTGAAGCCATTCGACAAGGGATTTGGGAAGAGATGGAGCGCGACCCCTCCGTTTTCCTCCTCGGTGAGGATATCGGGTCTTATGGCGGAGCGTTTAAAGTAACCGCCGGCATGCTGGAGCAGTTCGGCGAAGACCGCGTGATCGACACTCCCATTTCCGAATCGGCCATTGTGGGCGCAGCGGTCGGCGCGGCACTGATGGGCATGCGGCCGGTGGCGGAAATGCAGTTTATGGATTTCATCTCCTGCGGGCTCGATCAGATTGTCAATATGGCGGCGAAAATTCACTACCGCTGGGGCGCGGCAGTGCCCATTGTGGTCCGGGGGCCCTCCGGCGCTGGTGTGCACGGCGGCCCTTTCCACTCGCAGTCAAACGAAATGTGGTTTGTGCACACGCCGGGACTGAAGGTGGTGGCTCCCGCAACGGCCTATGATGCCAAGGGCCTGATCAAGGCGTCGATTCGCGACAACAACCCCGTGATTTTTTACGAGCACAAGTATCTATACCGGCGGGTGCGGGAGGAAGTGTCCGGTGAGGACTTCATCGTCCCCCTCGGCAAAGCGGTTGTTCGCAGGGAGGGCAGCGACATCGCGGTCATTACCTACGGGGCGATGGTCTGGACGGCGCTGGAGGCAGCGGAACTGCTTGCCGCGGAAGGCATCTCGCTCGAGGTCGTTGACCTCCGAACACTGTTGCCGTACGATGAGCAGTGTGTGCTCTCCAGCGTGCGCAAATGCAGCAAGGTAATTTTGCTGCATGAAGATACGCGAGTTGGCGGCCTGGCAGGAGAACTTGCGGCAGTGATCGCCGAAAAGGCCTTTGAGGACCTGGATGGCCCGGTCGTGCGGGTCACAGCGCCAGACACGCCTGTTCCCTTCTCGCCTCCGCTGGAGGATTACTTTCTGCCCAACGTTCAAAAAATTGCAGACGCAGCGCGGCAGCTTGCAGGCTATTAGGATTAGCGAAGTAGCTGTCTTTACAGGAATTCACCCCGAGGACCGTTATGTCGACTAATGTAGTCATGCCCCAGATGGGAGAAAGCGTCGCCGAAGGGACCATCATCAAATGGCTGAAAAAGCCGGGTGATCACATCGAGCGTGACGAGCCTCTTTTTGAAATCACAACAGACAAGGTGGATGCTGAGATTCCCTCCCCTGCTGCGGGGGTCCTTGCAAAAATCCTGGCCGCAGAAAATGAAACCGTGGCCGTCAACACTGTGGTTGCGATAATTGATGGCCAAATGCCGACCGAGGCGGCAGATACCGCGCCGCGAAGCCCAGTGGGGCCTGCCCCAAGGGCAGAAATCACTTCGCGGGTCCATCCAGCGCCGGAGGTCGCACAGGTGCCGCCCATTCCGGCGAACGGAGCGGCGGGACAGGTTCGACCGGGTGTAAAGCTCCGCTCCTCACCTCTTGTCCGGCGGATCGCTCGCGAGCACAACGTGGACCTCTCACGTGTAAAAGGAACGGGACTGGGAGGCCGGATCAGCAAGAAAGATATCTTGAATTTTCTTGAGCACCGGACGCCGGCGACGGCTGAAATCCCTGCCGCGAGGCCGCCTGCTCCCGGCAAGTCCGCTGTCTATGGACAAACTGTTACGTTCAGCGGGCCTACGCATGTGACCGCCATGACGCCTCAACGGCGGCTGATTGCGGAGCATATGATCGCAAGCAAGAAAACCTCAGCGCATGTGACCACCATTTTCGAAGTCGACATGACCAGCATCGTGCAAACCCGGGAACGAATGGCCGATGAGTTTGAGCGCAGCCAGGGTCTGAAACTCACCTACACACCGTTCATCGCGCGAGCCGCGGTGGAAGCCATCAAGCAATTCCCGATTTTCAATTCTTCGGTCGAGGGGACCAACATTATCTACAAGCAGGTGATCAACCTCGGAATCGCGGTGGCGATCGAGACAGGATTGATTGTCCCGGTCATCAAGCACGCAGAAGAAAAGGACTTTCTGGGAATGGCCCGTGCTGTTCAGGACCTTGCCAGCCGCGCGCGCTCGAAGCAACTGAACGTGGAAGAGGTGCAGGAAGGCACATTTACGCTGACGAATCCCGGTATCTTCGGGAGCCTCTTTGGAACGCCAATCATCCACCAGCCTCAGGTAGCCATCCTGGGCGTTGGAGTGATTGAAAAACGGCCCGTCATCCGTAACGACGCGATTGCGATCAGCTCGATGGCTTACCTGATGCTGACATTTGACCACCGGATCATCGACGGCGCGGTCGCGGACCAGTTTATGGCCTACCTGAAGAGCATCCTTGAAACCTGGCAGGAGCCGCTCTTCTAGCGGCCGCGCACCCAAGGGTCATCGCCAAATGCACTCATTGGGGCTGGGGATTCGCCAGGCGGTCAACCAGGCTATTCACATCGTCCTGGCAAGCAGGGCCGTCAAAGCCTTGTTGCTTCATTTGAGGAAGGAAGCGGGAGAGATTCTGCCCGAAGAAGGCCTTCCCGCGGTCGGGCTGGCCCAGCACAGCATACTGCGCGGCAAGGGTCTGCAATAGACTGAGCGAGGGGTCCTTCTCGCGGGACCACCTGGCCAGGTTCTCTCGAAGAGCTCCTTGAAGGAAATCGCCGAGTTTCCCGGTCTCGTCCACATACTGGCCACCGGAAAAGGAATAAATGGAAATAACGTCAGCCGCGTCCTCCCTCGGCCCGCATGCCGTCACCTGGGGCCGGTGCACTACAAGCACCCGGACGGAGCCGCGGCCAATCCTTCGAATTTCCAGGCCTTCAAAAGGCCATCCCTGAAGCCCGTCAATATGGCCAATAACCTTCAGGGAATTCTTTTCGACCTCCACAACGTTCACGGTAGTGCAGCAGCGGTTGCCGCCTGAATAGAGTCCAACCACCAGTTCGGGTTTACGGTCGCCGGAGAGGTCGCGAAGATAGACTGGCCGTGGCCGGCCGTTCTGGGCCGGTAATCCTCGCCGACCGGTAAAATCATAAAGAGCAGTCCATGCTTCCCGCGCGCCCTCCAGCGTATCCACCTGGTAAGCAATCTGGTTTTCGTCGTTGTAGATGACCAGACGCCCCGGAGCAAAACCCAGGCTGACGGAATTGGATCGATAGAGAGCTGCGCGGTACTGCCGGTCAAGAGTGAAAGTGTTGATTCGTTCAAAACCTGGAATATCCGGGTACGCTCCGTGAGCCCCTCCGGTCCCCAGCACGTACTGCTCTGCGGAGCTTGCCGCATCCTTCAGGCTGGAGGGCTTCCAGTCACGCTGAAGCCCCAGAACAAAAAAGAACACAAGGATCGCCAGCAGAGTCGAAATAATGAATTCGCCTTTGCGCATCTCAGAGGGAGAATCTCCGGAAAGTTTCTGGCTCGCCCTGAAGCCTCATAACTCACTATTTAATCATGGGCAGCAAAGATTGTCATAAAACAGGAAGGCTTGCAATTATCGGGCGGTGTGGCGGAATGAATCCAGGCGCCATTCATCTTCCTTTTCGCTATGGCGAAGAATATAAGTGTTTCCGTCATCGGCCAGCACTTTGAAACAACGGTAATCTATGCCATACCACTGGTCGAGGACCTCCACCACCTCAAAAGTCCGCGAATCCCTTTCGCCGGGGCGGAACCGCAGGGGCCGTTCGTCCGCCTTGTAGCCCGCATAACATTCAACCTGAAGAGTCATCGCGCCCCCGGCTTTAGATGCCCAGTTCGCTGCGTATCGACCGGGCGTACTGGTCGGCAAGAGCAATCGGCTGGATAGAAATTCCGGCTTCCACCAAAATGCTCTGTGAAAGGGTGGCCGCTTCGTCTTCCTCACTTGCCACCCCCTCGACTACGGCCGTCAACTCGGCCGGATCATGGCGGCGGACGCGGTCCATGGTATAAACCAGGACCTTTGCCAGTTCAACGTCGCGCTTGAGCGAAAGTGAGTGGATAAACTTCATGTGGCCGTTCGGCCTGCCCGCAATCTCACGCGGGCGGTACCCAAAGTCAAATGCCAAGGTGTCGTTGGGTTGCGTCCAGCGCGCAGCCGGAATATTCCGTTCAAGTTGCGGCTGGTCCCACAGCCCGGCTCTCACAAACGATAATCGTAGCCGCTGTTTGATCCGCACCCGCGTGTCGACCAGGAGTGGTCCATCCACCCGTGCTCCTACGTACCGGTTGAAAACATCCTGTATTTCAGCGGCCGGATCACGAAGCAGGCATGCCCTGACTGGAGCAATCTGCACCAGGTTTGAAAAGGATTGTCCCATCCAGCTCAGATAATTTTCCAATTCGTCACTGTGTTCGTCAATCTGCTGCTCGAAGTCCTGCTGGAGTTCGCGCAGGAATTCAAGGTCAGCCTGAGGATGGAACCGCTTGATGCGGCGAAAGTCATCTGTAAACAGGCAGCCCAGGTAGTTATCCTGGGGGCTGAACAGGAACACTCCGATGTTGACGAACTCACCCCGCACAACGTCCGGCACATATTGCACGACATAGAGCGAGCACGCCTTGTATTGTTCAGTGTCAGCCATACCAACACCTGGACCTGCAGGCCGCCATCACGATCTAGTCCCAATTCGGAAAAGGTCGCAATGAACTCCCTTTTGCTTCGATAATTAATTGCCGCAACCGCCGGCGCCGCTTATAAAGTTCTTCCGTAAGCCGTGAAATCTGGTCTGGATCTTCCCCACACCACTCTCGCGGCACTTCGCGAAGGCATTCTTCCAGCTCGGATGCCGCGATGTTTTCGATTCGGGAAAGGTAGGGTTCAAACGACTTCAACCCCCGCACGCTCTCATACACCAGCCGGCGCGGATATAGGCTCCGAATAGGGCTGTCCGGGAAGTTCCATTCCCCATCGTTAAAGCAGAAACCGTGGTCAATGAGCGTGGCGGAGTACCGGTTACCGCTTTGGTCGATGGTCCGGTAAAAAATCGCCTGGCGGCCGTCACAGTTGCAGGTCCACTTGTCCAGCACAAATGCGCCCAGAAAAATCGGGGCCAGATTGGAGACTTGCCGCAGCAGGCGGTCAGGAAGAAAATCCACCACCAGAGTCCGGCTGGGAGCGCCCGGAAATCTGGAACCGAAATGTAATCCGGAAGCGCACTGCACCTCCCGCCCCACCGTCTCGAACTTCAGCAAAGGAGTTCCAGCAATGAGACTCTGCGAAACCTGCACGAACGCCCGCCCGGGAACAGGCAGCCGAATGAGTGCGGCAAGGCGGCTGGCAAGCATCTCGTTGGCCAGAATTCTGACGTGCTGGGGATTATTCCTGAACTTGACAACGTAGGTTTCGCCGTCGTCACAGCCCATCAGGAAGGGTTGCGAGCCGCCCCGCATCCGGCGGATGCATTCAACCGCCACAACCTTTCTGACCGCTGTGGGTTTGCCCTGGTCCTGTTGCAAGGCCCTCGACGAGGCAGACGCGCTGCCATCTGATCGGATTCCAGAACCGAAATTGCCAGGCCCTTCATGCATCCCTGGAAAATATCGCCCAAGCCCCTTCTTCAGTGTCACAAAGGACCCGGATGCGCTTTTCGGTTTCGCCGGAGCTGCCCCCCGTTCTGGCAGCCCGGCCACGCGCCTCACAAAAGCTTCGATGTCGAAAAACGCTCGAGCAAGGAAAAAAAAGAGTTCTCATGGAAGCCATCTAAATCTTGCCTGCGCCAAGCTTAGCGGCGGCGCTTTGTCTTCTTTCCGGCAGCGGCCCTCTTGCCTTTCTCAGTCTTCGGAGCCTTTTTAACCTTTGCGGCTTTCTTCGCGGCCTTCACCGGCCTTTTTGCCTTGGCAGCCTTCTTCGGCTTGGAGGGCTTCCCGGCCTTCTTTGCCTTAGCGGCCCCTTTTTTCAACTTGGCAGTCTTCCCGGCTTTCCCGGCTTTGGCCAATTTGGCAGGTTCCTTCGGCTTGGCGGATTTTTCAGTCTTTGCAGGCTTGCTGGCTTTGATGAGCTTGGCAGGCTTCTCTGGTTTTCCCTTCACCGCCGGTACCCTGGGCTCGGCAGGCTGGGGAGTGCTGACGGGGGCAGGTGGAGGAGGCACTGAAGGCAGCGGACCTTCCAGCTCTACAGGCCCGACATCTTCCTGCTCGGATTCATAAGAAATCTCCTCATCCAAATCTTCGAGATCCACCCCGAAGCCTTCCTCATCCAATTTCTCTTCGTAGTCTGAAGAGAATTGGTCATCAAATTCGTCAAACTCTTCGCCGGGCTCATGGTTTTCATCATTGAACCGCATGGAATCCTCCTCTTAGGATCATCGTCCCGTCAGATACTGCATCTTTGCTGGCGCAAGTCGTGAACCTTAAACAAAAAGTTCCCTTGCGCCAGATGTATACCACCGGACAACGGCTGTCAAGGGGCATCCTCACCAGCCGAATCCGGCCGTTATTCCGTCACTCCATACAGCGCCAGCATCTGTCCAGGAATGATACGCGAACCATCCAGATGATTCCATTCGCGGATTTGTGCGACGGTCACATTGAAGTGGCTGGCAATGGCCCGAAGCGTATCGCCTGGGCGGATTCGGTAGCGGTAGGCGCTGCGATGACTTCCCTGGTCATTCCCGGCGCTAGCATTGGAGGCCACTTTCCTAGTGGAAGACCGCTTGCTGACTCTTAAAGTCTTGCCTTCGGCAATGGTGGATCCGTGCAAACGGTTCCAGCGGCGGAGGTCCGCCACGTTCACATGGAAATGCTGTGCAATTCCCCCCAGTGTATCGCCACGGCGAACGCGATAAAACCGTACACCCTTGCGCGTCTCCGCATGGTATTCGCTGGACCGGCCGGGAGAGGGCGCTCCGTAGGCACGCACGTGCAGCGTCCTTCCGGCCTCAATCCGCGAACTTCGCAAGTGGTTCCAGCGCCGAAGGCTTGCAACACTCACATGGTAGCGGCGGGCAATGCTACTGAGCGTATCGCCCAGGCGGACCCGGTAACGGTAAAGCCGGACTCGCCGGTAGCGAGATTCCCGGCCCGGAGGGATAGGCAGAATCAGGTGGGCACCAATCTCCGGGTCATCCCCTCGTTCCAGATGGTTAGCCCTGGCAAGCGCCGCCTCCGTAATGTGGTACTTGTGCGCAATTCCTTCCAGCGTGTCCGCCTGCTCAACTTTCACCGCCCGCCACCAGACCCGGTTTTCAGGCGGCACTTCCGCAATTCGCTTTTCGTACAAATCTTTGGTTCCGTGCGGAAGGTTGATTACATACTGGCTTTCATCCATCGGAGTGGCCCACGTCAGAAGACTCGGATTGAGATTTTCGAGTTCTTTGACGGGTCTGTCAATGAGTTCAGCCACAAGCCGGAGGTCGGTGGGAACCGTAACCGTTACGCGGTCGGGGTCCAGAGCGGAGTTCGATTGCACATCAAAACCGTAAGCGCGAGGGTCCTTGGCAATCAGAGCCGTGGCGATGAAGATGGGCACATAGTTTTGGGTTTCTTCAGGCAGTGCGTGTAGTTCTCGCAGCTTCCAGAAGTTCGCATATCCGGTCCTTTCAATAGCTTTCTGGACACCGCCAGGTCCGGCATCATAAGCTGCCATAGCCAGATACCAGTCTCCAAATTCCTTGTAAAGATCACGCAAGTGGCGTGCGGCCGCCTCCGTCGATTTCAAGGGATCTTCGCGCTGGTCCTGATACTGGTCCATCTTGAGCCCGTATTCCCTGGCCCGTGCCGCCATGAATTGCCAAAGGCCCGTGGCTCCTTGGTGGGACACGGCCTGGGGATTAAAACCACTTTCCGCCGCTGCTAGATAGATCAAGTCCTGGGGCATGCCGTATTTACGGAGCACACTTGAGATCATCGGCTGGTACATCCCAACCCGGGTCAGAATCTTGTTGATATAATCCTGTCCGCCGTTCTGAAAGTAGGTGAGGAAACCAGCTACGTAATCGTTCATCACCAGCGGAAGGTCTGAACGAACTGAAATCAGCTCCAGTTCAGCACGCTTCCGGACTCTTGGGTCTACGGGAAAAGTGAGATCGGCAAAGGACTCAATGGGAGGAGACTCATCATCATGCTGGGTTAACTCCTCGCCGTTCGCCGAGTTTGAAGCCTCCAAACCATAAGTTTTTTCGACCAGCTTGTCGAATTCAGCTTTGAGCCTGGGGTTTCGCTTGACGTCCAACGTGGATTCAAGCAGCAAGCTCAAGGCCTTGTCAAAATCCAGTCTGGCCTTTTGCAGGTTCCCGGCATGATATGCCTGCATGCCTTCATCGTA
This sequence comes from Terriglobia bacterium, assembly GCA_035277665.1. Classification (GTDB taxonomy): domain Bacteria; phylum Acidobacteriota; class Terriglobia; order UBA7540; family UBA7540; genus SCRD01. The sequence continues at coordinate 19,748 of DATEKC010000152.1, read as the reverse complement.
GACGGCGTCTACTTTTGCAACCAGAACGCCTGTCGGATCAAGCGGTTTGGGGTTAACAACCGCGCTGGGGGGCGCCGGGGGCTGGGTGGGAAGAGATGCCGGTGGCGGGACTACAACTGTTGGAGGCGAAGCCGCGACCTTTTTGCCACGGGAGCTGCACGAGCCGAATGCAACCACGACAGCCAAAATAAGGAAAATAAGTCTACACTTCGCCAACTTGACCGGCCTTTCTGCTTTAGTTTTTCCTGCTTCCGCCCCGCAAAGAAGCAGTATAGGCAGATTTTACGTTTGCCCTCTTTTAAGGTCAACCAGAAACCGTATATCAAAGAGAAATAAAAGCATGGCCACGATGGGGAGCTATCTCAGCCATGGCAACGACGCGTACGCTCCGGTAGGCACCGAAGCTGGCAGGCCGCAGCAAGGTTCAGCTATAATCAAGATTTTCGGGGGCGATAGAGCGCCTGCTGCCTGACTTTTGCCGCCGTAAAGCATAGGTAACCATGCGAAACCCTCTTCGACCCCTCTTCCCATATCTTGCCAAGTACAAAAAGCGCTATGTCTTTGGCTTTGCCGCGCTCATCCTCACCCAGGTCGTTGGGGTCACAATACCCCTGGTCATCAAGGAAACCTTCGACGCTCTTATCAAGGGCGTTACGGTACAAAGACTGGCCTTTTTCGCTATTCTTCTGCTGAGTATTGCTTTGACAAAAGCAGTTTTCCAGTTCTGGATGCGCTGGATTTTAATCGGCATCTCGCGTGACGTTGAGTATGACCTCCGCAATGACCTCTTCAGGCACCTGATGCGGCAGGATGCCCGCTATTACAACGAACACCGAACCGGCGACCTTATGGCAAAACTGACCAATGACTTGACCGCCGTCCGCAACATTGTCGGGCCGGGCATCATGTATTCAGCCAACACGGTGGTGACGGGCATCGCCACGATCACGCTTATGGCCCATCTGGACCTTCACCTGACGCTGCTGGCTCTGGCCCCTTTGCCGCTGGCCTCGGTCGCGGTCAAGTTTTTCGGGCAGAGGATCCATGAGCGGTTTGAGAAAATCCAGGCCATGTATTCGGAGCTCACTGAAAAAGTTCGCGAAAACCTTTCCGGGGTCAGGCTGGTCCGTGCTTTTCGCCAGGAAGAGCCTGAAATGCAGCATTTCGACAGCATGAATCGGATCTATGTGGAAAGGAACAAGGGGCTGATCCTCGTCACGAGTTTCTTGTGGCCTGCCCTGGCCCTGCTCTTTGCAGCCTCGTTTTTGCTCATCATGGTGGTCGGCGGAGAGCATGTGCTCTCCGGCAAAATCACCATCGGAACATTCGCCGCATTCAACGTCTATCTGATGTATCTCATCTGGCCCATCATTGCGCTGGGGTGGGTGACCAACATCATCCAGCGAGGTCTCGCCTCCCTGGGCCGGCTGTGGACCATTTTTGCTGCCCAGCCGGCCATCGACGATCGCCTGGTTCCCAGCAACCCCGTCCGCGCTCTGAAAGGCGATATCGAATTCCGTAACCTCAATTTTGCCTACAACGGATATCCGATTCTCAAAAACATCAACCTGCGCATCCCTGCGGGCCGGACCCTCGCCGTGGTAGGCGCAACGGGCTCGGGAAAAACCACTTTGGCCGCTCTGGTTCCCCGGCTGTTTGATGCAGAGGATGGAACGGTGCTGGTGGACGGGATTCCTGTCCGTCAAATCCCGCTCAACACCCTGCGTTCGCACATCGGGTTCGTTCCGCAGGAAACTTTCCTGTTCAGCGAATCGATCCGCGAAAACATCCGGTTCGGAGTTCCCGATTCTTCTGATGACGACGTGGAAGGCGCCGCAGAAATTTCCAACATCCGGCCGGACATTCTGGGCTTCCCGAAGGGCTTCGATTCCATGGTGGGAGAACGTGGCCTGACGCTTTCGGGCGGTCAGAAACAGCGGGTGGCCATCTCGCGCGCCATCATCCGCGATCCGCGCATCCTGATTCTCGATGATGCGCTCTCGAGCGTTGACACGTTCACTGAAGAAAAAATATTGCGGCACCTCACCGAGGTGATGGCGGGAAGGACCACTATCCTGATCTCACATCGCATCTCCACCATTCGTAATGCGGATGAGATCATCGTGCTTCACGACGGCGCAATTGTGGAGCAGGGTTCCCATGAAGAGTTGCTGGCGATGAACGGACATTACACGGAGCTGTACAACAAGCAACTAATCGAAGAATCACTCGAAAAGGAAGTGTAACCGGGCAACCCGATGGCAGATAGTTTCCACGAAGAAGAAATTCTCGGCAAAGCGTACGACGCGCGCCTGATGCGGCGATTGCTCACCTATTTGCGCCCTTACAGGCGGGTGGTTTCCCTGGCCCTGATCGCCATCTTCTTCTATGGCCTTCTCCAGGCCGTGCCTCCCTATCTGATGAAGGTGGAAATCGACCGCTATCTCGACCCCACAAAGCACCACCAGATTCCCCAGATTCTCGCGCGCTTTCTTAGCACGGACCCTTATGTGGGCATCCTCCAGATCGCGCTGGAAATCTTTGTCCCGGCAGTTCTGTTGACGTTTGTTCTGCAATTTGCCCAGACTTTCGCCATGCAGCTGGTTGGCCAGAAGGTGATGTACGATCTGCGCAAGCAGGTGTTTGAGCATCTCCAGCACCTGCAAATGAGCTACTTCGATCGCAATCCCGTGGGGAGGCTGGTCACGCGGGTTACCACGGACATTGACGTTCTGAATGACATGTTTGCCTCCGGCGTGGTGGCCGTTTTCGGTGACTTCTTTACGCTGCTCAGCATTATGGTGGTGATGCTGAAGCTGGACTGGCGGCTCTCGCTGCTCACCTTTGCCGTCCTGCCGCTAATCATATTGGTCACGGGTCTTTTCCGCAGGTCGGTGAGGGAATCGTACCGCCGCATCCGGCTTGCCATTGCTCGCATCAATGCCTATCTTCAGGAGCACATCACGGGCATGTCCGTATTGCAGCTTTTCAATCGCGAGGAGAAAAGCTTCGAGGAATTCGAGCAGATTAATGGAGCCTATCTGAAGGCTTACATGGACTCCATCCTGGCCTACGGTCTGTTTTATCCCACAGTTGAATTTCTGGGCGTGCTGGCCATCGTCATCATTCTGTACAAAGGCGGGGGAATGATCCTGGGCGGCTCACTGACCGTGGGAACGGCCATTGCCTTCATTCAGTATTCGCAACGCTTCTTCCGGCCCATTCAGGACCTGAGCGATAAGTACAATATCCTCCAGGCCGCAATGGCCAGTTCAGAGCGCGTTTTCAGACTGCTGGACACGCCGGTGAAGATTTCCGATTCTGCGCAACCAACCAGGGTTGCAGAGGCCCGCGGCCGTGTGGAGTTTCGCAACGTTGGGTTTGCTTACCAGGACGATCATCGCGTGCTGGAAAATGTTTCTTTCACCATCGAGCCGGGCGAGACGGTTGCAGTGGTGGGCCATACGGGCGCAGGCAAGACGACCCTGACCAATCTTCTGCTGCGCTTCTACGACGTCCAGGAGGGAGCCATCTTTTTCGATGGCGTGAACATTCGCGACATCAGCCTGCACGATCTTCGCAGCAATTTTGGAATCGTGCTGCAGGACCCGTTCCTCTTTTCCGGCACTATCGCCAGCAACGTCCGGCTTGGGACCGAAGGCATTTCCGACCAGCAGGTCCGTGATGCAGTCCGGCGGGTCAACATGCTGGGCTTTATCGAGAGCCTTCCCGGCGGGTTCGATGAGCCTGTCAAAGAGCGTGGGGCCACGCTCTCGTCGGGACAAAAGCAACTACTGTCTTTCGCCCGGGCGCTGGCTCACGACCCCAAAATCCTGATTCTGGACGAGGCCACATCGAGTGTGGACCCGGAAACAGACCACATGATTCGCGAGGGTCTCCGGCGGCTGCTTGAAAATCGAACTTCTCTGGTGATCGCTCACCGCCTCTCAACCATCCAGAACGCTTCAAAGATCATCGTGATGCACAAAGGGCGCGTTCGCGAGGTAGGCACGCATCAGGAATTGCTGCGGCTGCAGGGAATCTATTTCAAGCTTTATCAGCTTCAATACAAGGACCAGGAGCTCCTGACCTCCGCTGGATCGGCCAAAGGACCATGCCCGGAAATTCTTTCTTAATGGTTGCCGGAGAACGCTCCGGCGACGTGTATGGAGCTGCACTGACTGAGGCGCTGAAAGCCAGAATAGCCGATGCAGAGATTTTTGGCTGCGGCGGCGAGGCCATGCGCGCTGCCGGCGTCGACACCCTTGTCGATATCGACGAAGTGGCGCTGATTGGAATCTCTGAAGTGCTATCCGGCCTTCCCAGGGCCTATCGCGCCCTGCAGGCCCTTGTGGCTGAAGCCGCCCGCCGAAAGCCCGCGGCTGCAATCCTGATTGATTCTCCCTCCCTGAATCTGAGCCTGGCGAAGCGGCTGAAGCGGCACAACATTCCCGTCATCTATTTTGTCAGCCCACAGATCTGGGCCTGGAAAAAATGGAGGATCAGGAAGATCAAAGCCTGCGTCGACCGGATGCTCTGCCTTTTCGACTTTGAGACCGACATCTACAAAAGAGCCAGCGTGCCTGTGGAATGCGTCGGACATCCTCTGGTTGACCTGGTTGGCCCCGGCATGAGACGTGAGGAATTTTTCGTCCGGGCAGGCCTCAACCCAGGCGTTCCAGTGGTCGCTCTGCTGCCTGGGAGCCGGAAAACCGAGGTGGCCTTTAACCTGCCGACGATGCTCGAGGCGGCGAAGCGATTAGCACAGTCCCGGCGAATCCAATTCGTCGTCGCATCCGCACCCACCATTGATCCCGCGTGGCTGGAATCTCTTGTAACGCGCGGCTACACCGGCAAGGCGCCTCTCCGCACACTCAGCAATTCAACGCATGAGGCACTGCACTATGCAGACGCTGCCGTGGTGGCCAGCGGCACCGCTACGATCGAAGCGGCTTTGCGGCATTGTCCCATGGTGGTCGTCTACCGGGTGTCCGCTTTCACCGCCATGTGCGCCAGGTTCATGATTGATGTTCCTTTCTACAGCATGGTGAACCTGCTGGCCGGCCATGCCGTGGTCCCGGAACTGATCCAGAGCGACTTCACCGCCGCGCGCGTGGCGGGCAGCGTCGAGCGGTTACTGGATGACGGCGAGGCAAGAAACAGGATGATCGAAGACCTTCAAAAGGTGAGGAGCCGTCTGGGCGAAAGGGGTGCAATCGGCCGGGCAGCGGACGCCATCATCCGCCATCTTGAGGGGGCCAAGGCATCCTTGCATGCCTGATGATGCATCCTTTCCATAGGGCACGTTGGCCTGTGGGGCTATTTTCAGTGTCGTTTTTTTATGATTACTCGTTCCGCCGCCCTGCCGGGAATTGTATTATCAATATTGTTGACCTTTTCTGTTGAAAGGCCCAATCCATTTATGAAGCATGCCTTAAGGTTTCGTAAATTCAGGAATGCTCTGGGGCGCCGTGTGGGAGGCTCAGGATATACCAAAACGGCCGTGCTGCTGGCGATGGCGCTGTTTGTCGCTCTCTCAGGCGCGCGGGCCGCGGACACTTCTCAGTTCGTGGTCAAGAAGTACGACTTCAAGGTTCAATTGTTCCCCACCACTCACATCCTCGACGCCACCGCCCGGATTGACTTTGTACCCCAGGCCAGCACCAGTCAGCTCAGCTTTGAGCTCAACAGCGCCTTGCGCGTCCAGAAGGTCGTGGACTCGACGGGTTCGGACGTCCCTTTCCAGCAAGATGGGCTGACCCTGAAAATCACATTTCCCAGCCCTGTCACAGAAGGCCAAGCCTCATCCCTCACCGTCAGTTACAAAGGTGGGCTTGGAACGGCTGATGGGAGCCCTGTCGAGGGGCTGAAGCTTTCATATGTGGGCCCGGAAGGGTCCTATTTGCTCTACCCAAGCCGCTGGTTTCCGATGGCCAAATCAGGCCTAAATCGCTTTGCTGCCAGCCTGCACGTCACCGTGCCCACGGGTGAGACCGTGATTGCCTCAGGGGCGCCTTCGCAGCCCGTGGAGCAGGGTGGCAACACGACCTACTCATTCCAATTCGACCAGTCGTCCTTTCCTGGCACGTTTTACGCGGGCACCTATTCGGTCCAGCATGAGACAGCTTTTGGCGCCAATGTTTATCTCTTCCTGAAGCCGGGCCACGAGAATTATGCGGCGGACTACGGAGCGACGGCAGCAAAGATTATGAGTTTCTTTTCCAGCAAATTCGGGTCGCTGCCGAACGGCAATCTGGCCGTGGTTGAGATCGCCAACGATACTGTGGGCGGTTATTCCTCTCCCGGCATCATCGCTCTGGCCACCCGCGGATTTGCTTCGCCCGTGAACGAACAACTGCTGGCACATGAGATCTCGCGCCAGTGGTGGGGATGTTACGTCAGCCCTGCAACTCCCGATGATGCCTTCCTCGATGATGGTCTTTCGCTTTATTCTTCCGCGCTCTATATCGAGCAGTCACAAGGCGAAGCTGCTTTTGAAAACCTGATGCACTCAACCGCCATTGGGGCCCTCACCCACGAAGAAACTGCCCCCATCAGCCAAGCCGGGTCACTCCAACCTTATACCCCCCAGTACCAGTCGATTGTGGCCCAAAAAGGCGCCATGGTTTTCCATATGCTGCGCTGGGTCATCGGTGACGAAGCGTTTACGAAAGCCTTGCAGGAGCTGGTCCGGCAATATGCCTGGAAATCCATCACCACTCAGGACTTTGAGAAAGTCGCGGAGCAGGCCAGCAATCAGAAGCTGACCTACTTTTTTGCCCAGTGGGTCAGTTCCACCGGCGTTCCCCAGTTCAAGGATTCCTGGGCCATTTATCGCGTGGCAAATCATTACCAGGTGGTTGGCAAAATTCAGCAGGACCTGGATATCTTCCGAATGCCTGTGGAGGTGCGTGTCAATTCCGAGGGGCGCCGACCTGTTGATGATCGCATCGAGATGGTGGGAACCACGTCAGACTTCACGGTCAACACGGTCACCAGGCCAACCCACGTGGAAATCGACCCCGGCAGCCACATCCTCAAAATGACGGACAAGATTCGCACCGAAGTTGAAGTTGCCCGGGGCGACCAGCTTGTTGCTGAACAGGCGTATCTGGAAGCAGTAAAGCAGTATCAGAAGGTGGTGGAGCAAAACAAGAACGATTCACTGGCGCACTTCCGCCTTGGCGAGATCTATTTCCGATTGCACAATTACAATGCGGCTGCGGAGGAAATGCGTGCCGCTTTGGACGGAAACCTTCAACCCAAATGGGTTGAAGTTTGGGCCCATCTCACCCTGGGCAAAATTTTCGACGCCACCGGCCAACGCGACCGCGCTATTAACGAATACCAGCGGGCGTTGCAGACTAAGGATGATACACAGGGGGCCATTGAGCAGGCCAGGCAGTATATCCAGAAGCCTTACTCGGACGAGAACCGCGCCATCGGGTAGAAGGCCAGAACATCCTGCCGGTTGAAGAGTTTCCAAGCTAACGACGTTGCGTCAGGCTGATTCACCTGAAGCAGGGCGGGCTGTGAGCTTCGTGTAGGCTTCTTCAAATGTCTTGAGCGCCGCGTCATCATAGAGCACAAAAGAAATCTTTTCCAGGCTGCTGCGGGACTTGAGGTGCTCAAGCACTTCGCTGACCATCACGTTCGCGCATGTTTCCATCGGTAAACCGGCAACCCCCGTGCCAATAGCCGGGAAAGCAATCGTCTTGAAACCCTTTTCTTCAGCGCGGAGCAAGCTGTTGCGCGTGGCGTTCCGCAGGGACTCCGAAGTCGTCTTTCCTCCCAGTTGCATGCTGGCTGCATGGATCACGTAATAAGCCTTCAGGTTGCCTGCCGTCGTCACCGCAGCTTCGCCCAGGCGGATGGGGCCGATGCGTTCGCACTCCTCCTGAATTCGCGGCCCGCCTTTACTCCGGATGGCGCCTGCAACTCCCGAGCCCAGGACCAAATCGTTGTTGGCCGCGTTCACAATCGCGTCAACTTCAAGCTCCGTGATGTCACCTTTCAGGAAGTCAATTCGGGCTGTCATGTTTCCTCAGCAAGTTCGAGTTTTTGTTACTGAAAGGATAACTGAGATGGCGGCGGGTGGCCAGAGGTTCGCACCGCAAGCGACGGGGACGGACGGTCCTCTATCCCAGCCAGCGTTTTAACCGGCAGAAATAGCGGAGCTTTTCCGAGCGCGAAAGGCTGCCGTTGCGTCCGCTGGTGGAGGGCAGGACATAGATCCGCGAATTACCAAATCGGCAGTTCTGCGCTCCAAGTTCCGCCTTGCGGCCCTGGAATTTCTCGAACCCTGTCTTCCCGTTGAACGCGATTACTCCCGGTGATGCCTCCAGGAGTTTCGCCTTCAGGACAGGAATGCCCTGCTGAAAGTCTCCCGTGCTCAAATCGCTGCTGGAATTTGACCATCGCTTTACGATATCGGTGAGCCCGAACCCGAACTCGAGAATGCGGTGGTCGTCCTCCGGCCTCAGCAGGACCGGCGTCAATCCTGACTCGTACAGGAAGTTCCAGAACTGGTTGCCACGGCCGGCATAATAGTGCCCGACCCTGGCGGACCGCTCGCCGGGATTAAACCCCACAAACACGAGTCTCAGCCCGGGGCGCAAATAGTCTCGCAGGTCGGGATACACTTTGTTTCCTTGTCACAACGGAAGCAGGAACTTCCGGCGTTGCAGCTAAAGGGGTCGGGATTTCTTTGTCGCGCGTTCCCCGCAATGCGCCACGAACTCCTGAAAAATTCTCAATTGCTCAGCGTGCTCGCTGAACATCTCCTCAGGATGCCACTGCACAGCCAGGAAGAAGGGATAGTCCTCCGCCAGTTCAACTGCTTCAACCAGGCCGTCTTCGGAATGCGCCGTAACCTTCAGGCCCCTGCCCAGGCGTTTGATCGCCTGGTGATGCAGACTGTTCACAGGACAACTGCCCGTGACAAACTTGTGCAGAACGGATTCCGGATCGGTCACGGTTATGGAATGCGTGGCGGCGCCGCGGCTTCCCTGCTGCTTGTGATCGCGTTCCAGGGCCGTATCGGCTTTCAGGTCCTGGTAAAGCGTTCCTCCGAACCGGGTATTGATGGTTTGAATTCCGCGGCAGATGCCGAGAATCGGAACCCTGTCCTGGAGTCCCCGGTCGATCAGGGCTACTTCAAAATCGTCCCGCTTGCGGTTGGTTTTAACATTGTCGTACCTTTTCCGCTCGCCGTAGAGCTCCGGGTCAACGTCTTCCCCGCCCGCCAATAGGATTCCGTCAAAGTTGCCCTGCGAGGGCAGCCCGTTCCCCGGAGGGACGATCATTTCGATTTCTTCAGGTCTCGCCCCCGCGGCCACTAAAGCTTTGAAATAGGATGACTCCCGCCCGTTCGCTTTTTCCTTTTCCGAAATCGAAAGCGCAATTTTCATTACCCTGAAATCCACCCCCTTCGGACGCCTTCGCTCGCCGGTTGTTCCCTGGCTGCCGTCACTATTTTCCCTTGACAGGGGCGGCCGATTCAAGTAGAAACATAATTATGCGCATGCTGCATAAATATTCTTGTCGGACGGGGCAGTGAGGGCGATAACCGAGGCCGAAACCTTCAGCACTCCAGGCAAGCACGAAGCTTCATCCGAGGTCGTCCGGGTAGCCGTAGCCGGCGCAACGGGCTACGCGGGGCTGGAACTCCTGCGCCTGCTGGCCCGCCATCCGCAGGTCCGCGTCACACGCCTGATGTCGTCGGGCCGGGACGGGAAAAAAGAGTTTCCGATCGAGGATTCGCATCCTTCCCTTCGCGGGAAGTTTATGGTTCCCTGCCAGCCGCTCTCCCTGGAAGCGTTGCCACCCTCGGACGTGGATCTGGTTTTTCTGGCGACGCCTCACCACACTGCTCTTGAAGTCGTCCCCCGGCTCCTGGAGCGCAACCTTCGCGTGGTGGACTTGAGCGCGGCTTTCCGGCTCAAGGATGCCGCTGCCTATCCTCAGTGGTACGGTTTTGAGCACGACGCCCCATCGGAACTGGAAGAGGCTGTTTATGGTCTGGCAGAGCTGAATGGCGAGGCCATCGCAAAGGCTCGCCTGGTGGCCAACCCGGGCTGCTACGCCACCTCGGTAATTCTGGCCCTGGCGCCCGCGCTGCAGAAGGGCTGGATTGACACGAGGACGGGCATTATCTCTGACTCCAAGTCAGGCGCCAGCGGCGCGGGTCGCGGACTGAACGAGAGGCTCCATTTTGTGGAAGTAAATGAGAACTGCCGCACATACGGACTTTTCAACCACCGGCACGTCCCGGAGATGCTGCAGGTTCTGAATCTGGCGGAAAAGGATCTTACCTTCACGCCCCACCTGCTGCCGATTACGCGGGGTATTCTGAGCACGATCTATGTCCGCCTGTCGAAGCCTCGCACGCATGAGGAAGTCGTCGCACTTTATCGCAACACATACGCCGGGGCGCCTTTTGTCCGCGTGCTGGACTCCGGCGTTCCGGAAATTCAATTTGTCGCTCAGACCAACTTTACTGATCTTGGTTTCTCGCTCGATTCTGCCGGCACGCGCTTGATCATCGTGTCCGCGCTCGATAACCTGACCAAGGGCGCGGCGGGGCAGGCTATCCAGAACATGAATCTGATGTATGGCCTGGCCGAAGGAACGGCACTGGCGTGAAAGTTGTAGTGAAGGTCGGAGGGCAATCGGCGGAAGAACAGTTCCGGCGGCAGCACTTGGCTCGGCAGATCGCCGGATTGGCCGCGGCTGGCCATCGCGTGGTTGTGGTGCACGGTGGCGGCAAAGCGCTGACTCAGACGCTCAAGCGCCTGGGAATTGAGACGGAGTTTCATAACGGCCTGCGCGTGACCGACGCCGAAACGCGCGACGTGGCCCTGATGGTTCTGGCCGGGATCGTCAACAAGCAGTGGGTGGCTGAATTGGAAGCACAGCGCCAACCTGCTATAGGCATCTGCGGCGGCGACGGCAAGCTGGTGATAGCCCGCCGGCTGGTAAGCACGGCAAACGGAGCGAAAAAAGATTTGGGTTATGTCGGCCGTCCGGCAAAAATCAACACCGCGATCCTGAACCTGGCGTTCTCAAAGGGGTTTGTGCCGGTTGTGGCGAGCCTGGGACTCAGCGCTGCCGGCGAATATCTCAACATCAACGCTGATGACCTGGCGGCGGCGCTGGCAACGGCCATCGAAGCCGACCGCCTGCTCTACCTCACTGAATCCGGCGGCGTCTGGGACGCAGAGAAGAAGGTGCTGCCCCTCGTCCGGCTCAGGGACATCCGGAGCCTGATTCACAAAGGCACCGTGCGCGACGGAATGATTCCCAAGCTGCGGTCCTGCGCCCGGACTCTTCAGCACGGCGTCCAGGAAATTGACATTATTTCGCCGGACGAGAAAAACTCAGTGATGAGGGCCGTCATCAAACGTGAAAGCGTGGGGACAAGGATCGTAAGGTCATGATGAGCTACGAACAGATTGCTGAACTCGAAGAACGCGGGCTGGTTCCCACCTACAAGCGCCTGCCCTTCCTGGCCGTCGATGGCGAAGGTTGCTATCTCATTGACGACCAGGGGAAGAAGTATCTTGATTTCCTGGGTGGCCTGGGAGTGAACGCACTTGGGCATGCGCACCCGGAAATGATGGCCGTGCTGCGCGACCCCTCCGAGAGCCTGCTTCACGTCTCCAATCTTATCTACCACCGTTTTCAGGCGCCACTGGCCGATCAACTAGCGAAACTCTCAGGACTTGACCGGGTTTTCTTTGCCAACACGGGCACCGAAGCCGTGGAAGGAGCTCTCAAGCTGGCCCGGGCTTTCGGGCGCCTGCATTCCGAGGAACGGACGGGCATCCTGGCCGTGGAAAACTCCTTTCATGGCCGCACCATGGGCGCGCTGGCCGCCACCTGGCCTGAAAAATATCGCACGCCTTTTGAACCGTTGCCGGCCGGTGTAAAGTTTATCCGTCAGGATGATATCAGCCATCTCAAGAGGAATTTTTCACCCGACACCGCCGCATTGCTGGTCGAAGTGATTCAGGGCGAGGGCGGCGTGGTGGAACTGGACGAAGAATTCCTGAAAACCGGCCAGGAGCTGTGCCGCGAGCACGGCGCTCTGTTCATTTGCGACGAAATCCAATGTGGCCTGGGGCGCACGGGAAGCTATTTTGCCTACCAGATAATGGGGCTTAAGCCGGACATCGTTCTAGTGGCTAAGCCACTGGCCGGAGGCTTGCCGCTGGCTGCCATTCTCGCCCGCAATGAGGTTGCACAGGCGTTCCATCCCGGCATGCACGGCACTACGTTCGGCGGCGGCCCGCTTCAGTGCCGCCTGGCCCTCAAATACCTCGAAATTCTTCAGCGGCCGGAATTCCTGCAGTACGTCCGCCAGGTGGGCTCGCATTTCAAGAACCAGTTGTTCAATCTTCAGAAGGAATTGCCCGTCATTCGTCAGGTCCGCGGCCAGGGATTGATGCTCGCCGCGGAACTCTCAATCCCCGGCAAGGAAATCGTCCAGCAGGGCGTGGAAGCCGGTTTTCTGTTCAACTGCACACAGGAAAACGTCTTGCGGTTTCTTCCTCCTCTGGTCATCCAGCGGCAACAAGTCGATGAATTAATCGACGTGTTGCGCTCGATCTTAGCATCGGTCTCAAGCATGGAAAAAAAGGGGGTGCGCGCATGACGCCCGTCGTAACTATGGAAAAAAAAGAACTGCTCAGTGTCCACGATTTAGTCGCGGACCAGGACCTTAACACAAATGACGTCCGCCTGATTTTTGATCTCGCGCGGCGCGTGAAGGCGTCGCCCGCATCTTATTCAAAGGCGCTCGCCGGCAAGCAACTGGCAATGATTTTTGAGAAGCCATCGCTCCGCACCCGCGTGACCTTTGAAGTCGGCATGACGAGCATGGGCGGATTTGCCATTTTCATGGACCACTCCAAGCCGCGGCTGGGAGAGCGGGAATCCATCAAGGACGTGGCCCGCAATCTTGACCGCTGGGTGGACGGCATCGTGGCTCGCACTTTCTCCCACCAGTCGGTCGTCGAACTCGCCGAGAACGCCTCCATTCCGGTGCTGAATGCCCTGACGGACCTCCTGCACCCCTGCCAGGCGCTCGGCGATTACTTTACCCTCACGGAAAAGTTCGGCCGCGTGAAAGGCCTGAAGCTGGCTTTCATCGGCGATGGCAACAATGTATGCCACTCGCTGATGCTGACCGGCGCAAGGCTGGGCGCGCACATTCGAGTCGCTACACCCTCAGGCTTTGAGCCCAAAACTGAGATGGTGGACCAGGCTAAAGCTCTGGCCCGCACAAGCGGTGGAAAGATCGAGCTGTTCCGTGACCCCCTGGAAGCTGTTGCCGGCGCGCACGCTGTATATACCGACGTCTGGGCCAGCATGGGCCAGGAATACGCCGCCCATCTTCGCACGCAGGTTTTTGCTCCGTACCAGGTAACGGAAAATCTTCTACAGTCAGCAGGCCCTGACGCCGTTTTCCTCCACTGCCTTCCGGCACACCGGGGACAGGAAGTCACTGATGCTGTGATCGATTCGCCCCGGTCGCTCGTTTACGATCAGGCCGAAAACCGCCTGCACGTTCAGAAGGCGCTCCTCCTGCTGCTGATGCAGTCGCATTGAGCATGGCAATGGACCTTGTCACGCAGATTCCACCGGAGGCGTTAGCGACGGTGGTCGAGTCGAGAGAGAACTCGAAGTTGCCGGTCCTCCGCAAGGCCCGCCCCGCTGATGTTCCCACGCTCTTCAAGCTGATCCACCAGTACGCAAACGAGGAAGTGATGCTTCCCCGCGCGCTCCCGGAACTTTATGAGAACGTCTGGGAATTTACCGTGGCGGAAAAGGAGGGCCAGCTTGCCGCCTGCGGAGCGCTCCGCTTGTACAACGAAGAAATCGCTGAGATCCGCTCTCTGTGCGTGGATCCTCAGCAGAAGACCGCAGGATTGGGCCGGGCGGTAATCCAGCAGTTGATGCGCGAGGCGAAGGAACTAGGATTGAGAAGGGTCTTCGCACTCACGGTGGTTCCTGAATTTTTCGCCAAGGTGGGCTTCTATCCCGTCGAGCGCGGCGCGCTGCCCCAGAAAGTCTGGCGTGACTGCCTGCAGTGTGAAAAGTATTTCCGCTGTGACGAAGTTGCCGTTGTGTTTGACCTTGCCAAACTTCCCGGCACAAGCGCCGAAGCCGGGTAGGCGCCTCAGGACGGCGAGAGTTTGTCCTCTCCAGCCGCTGCCGGCTGCATGTTTGCTCGTGTTTCGGTGCGGCCGCGCCCCGCAAAATAAACAATCAACATTCCCAGTGTCGCCCCGATGGTGTCAATGCCGGAATCCACAATCGACGGGCCGCGGCCGGGGACAAACCTCTGATGAAACTCGTCGGTCAGAGAGTAAAGCCCTGCCAGCAGAATGCAGGCCAGCGCCTTGCGCGGGTTCCAGGAACGGCTATGCTCATCGCCCAGCGCATGATAGAGCAAAATGGCAAAGATGGAATACTCGGTCAAGTGGCCGAGCTTCCTGAACCCAAAGGCAAGAAGAGGGAACGTGTGGCGTGAAACTTCCAGGTGAAGGAAGGCCAGGATGTCGCGCAGCAGGTGGTTGGTGAACGACGAACCGAATGTCCTGGTGGACATATAGAAAATGACCCCGGCCCAGACGATGACCGGTACCCACCATAGAAAGGCCTGGAATCGCGTTTCGTTTCCGGCTCCGGGAGATGCGTTACTCGAGGCGATAGTTCGGCGCCTCCTTCGTGATAATGACGTCGTGCACATGGCTCTCACGCAGTCCGGCGGACGAAATCCGGATGAACCGGCCTCGCTGCTGAAGTTCGGTAATAGTGGCACAACCGGAATAGCCCATGCCGGACCGCAACCCTCCCACGAGTTGCTGCACCATATCGGCCAGCATGCCCTTGTAAGGCACGCGTCCCTCGATGCCCTCCGGAACCAGCTTTGAGGTGGAGTCTTCCTGGCCGTATCGGTCCCTGGAGCCCTCCTGCATCGCACCAAGCGACCCCATCCCCCGGTAAGACTTGAAGGTCCGCCCCTGGTACAGGATCGTCTCCCCGGGACTTTCCTCTGTCCCGGCAAAAAGGCTGCCGATCATCACCACGCTGGCCCCGGCAACAATGGCCTTGGTGATATCGCCTGAGAATTTGACGCCGCCATCGGCAATCAGCGGGATGCCAGCCTCGCGCGCGGCGCGCGCGCATTCCGCAATGGCCGTAATCTGGGGCACGCCGGCGCCTGAAACCACCCTTGTGGTGCAGATAGAGCCCGGCCCGATCCCAACCTTCACAGCCGCAACACCCAGATGGATCAGATCACGGGCGCCCTCAAAGCTGGCCACATTGCCAGCAATCACTTCGGAATCAGGCAGCTTTTTCTTGATGGTTTTCACGGCTTCCAGCACCCGCTCGGAGTGGCCGTGGGCAGTGTCGACTACAATGACGTCGGCCTGGGCACGCACGAGTTCCTGCGCCCGTTCCAGGTAATCTCCCGTAACGCCAACAGCCGCGCCCACTCTCAGACGGCCATGCGAGTCTTTCGCCGCATGCGGATACTGAATCTTTTTCTGAATGTCCTTGACCGTGATCAGCCCCTTCAGCACGTAGTTCTCATCCACCACGGGGAGCTTTTCAATCCGGTGCTGATGAAGAATCCGCTCCGCCTCATCCAGTGTGGTTCCCACGGGAACGGTAACCAGGTTCTCCCGGGTCATTCGATCTTCCACTTTCAGGTCGGTGCGGGTTTCAAACCGCAGGTCTCGATTGGTGAGGATGCCAACCAGTTTGCCATTCTCGGTGACGGGCACACCGGAGATTTTGTACCGGGCCATGATCTCAAGCGCTTCAGCAATCTTTTGCCGTGGACCGATGGTAACAGGGTCCACGATCATGCCGCTTTCAGAGCGCTTCACTTTGTCCACTTCAGTAGCCTGCTGTTCAACCGGCAAGGTGCGGTGGATGATTCCCATTCCGCCCTGCTGCGCCAGCGCAATGGCCAGGCGTGATTCCGTCACCGTGTCCATGGCGGCACTGACGACGGGAATGTTAAGGGTGATGCGCGCGGTCAGTTGCGTGCGGGTATCAGCCGTAGCCGGCAGCACGCCCGAACGGGCAGGCAAAAGAAGAACGTCGTCAAATGTAACTCCTTCGGGGATGGGACCATCAAGCATGGCGCCTCTTGATCAAATCCGTTCTGAGGGGTAAAGGTTCAATTCTAGTTGCCTTCCACGGGAGCGTCAAGGAAAGGCTCGGCAGTTTCACGGTATGTTGAACCTCTGAATGGAAATCATGAAGATTAGCGCTGGATATCAGGAGCGGACCCTGAAGGCAATACTCGCGCTGGCTGAGCCCCTGCCAGAATGCCCGATAACGAAATGCCCCCTGTATTCATCTGTTACTGGTTAACCCGGTACTTTTCTAAGGCCTGGTTCCGTGGTAAAAGCAGTTTGTAGGGAACCTTGGGGGCGCTCAACCACATGTCCCTCTCATCAACCGCATCCTGACCCCGAGGGCAATTCCGGAAGGGGTTTTAAATGTTCGTTTGGACCCATTGGCTGTTGCCCTTTGCTGTGGGCACTGTTTCAGGATCGGTTCTCGTCTTCATGTATTTCAGGTCGCGGCTCAGAATTTACAGGTACCTCATTGAGGAACGCCTTTCCGAGGCGAATCAGCAGATACGTTATGCTCACGCCTCGGCCAGCGAGCGAGTCGACGTGGCATGAAGTGAGACCAAGGACTTGTCGGTGTTTGAATCTTCAGGCCCCCCCGCGCGCCCGCGTGAGGAAATCCCGAATTCTTCCGCCCCTGGGCACTCCCGCGCTGCCGTAATTCGCCTAATGGTTTTCCGGTTCATTGTCAAAGTCTAACTCCTGCGCTATTCCGCTATTGGAGTGGCTGCGCTTCGCTCAATCAGTCGCTCAAGCAGTTCTACGCGGTGGGGAGGCGTGGCGCCGGCAACGCGGCGCGCCTGCCTAAAAAGCATTCTGTCGGGAATGGCCGCCATCCCGTCAAGGGTATCGGCAGCAAACATCTGGGCCAGCCAGTCCCAGGCTTTGGCAAAGCCTGCCGCATTCACGCACTCCGCGAAGTCCCCGTTTGAGACGGCAAGAATCTCTTTCCACCGGTTAAGCACCTGCCGGTGCGCTTCCGCCGGATTCTCGGAATAACCGATTTTGTCCAATGTAGCGGGGGCAGAGCGGTTCAGTCGATGGTTCACGTCTGCCAGCACAAAACTTCCCCAGACTTCCGGCAGGTGGACAACCACCTCGCGAGGCAACTTCAACCCCGGGTCGAACGCCGGACACGTGCACGACCACATCAGGGCCAGCAGCGCTTCGTCCACAAGCTCCGTTCGTACGACTGCGGTCAGCCCAATGCCCACCTGCGTCGGATTGCGGTATTCCCTGAGGTAGGTTTCGACGGGTCCGAGAAGTTTCTTCTCCGCCTGCTGGCGAAGGAAGTCATAGCCGCACAGGGTTGTGGCGACGGTCCGGCGCCGGCGCTTGTCGAGCCTCGAAACCTTATACCAGAGCGGGTTTGAAAACTTGTCCAGCAGCCACATCGTTTTGCGCTTTTTACCCCCTCCTTTTTATGTGATGTTGGATCATTGGGCAACGGTTCCGATTCCAACCAGGCCCTGAAGAACGTTTTCAGAAATGGCGACAGGCGCGCAAGTGACGCGCCGTTAATTGCAAACAAATACCCGGGCCGCCCGTAGGATACTGTTCATCCCGCATCGCCGCAAGTGGACAACCTGGAATAGACAACGTAAAGTGTCCACGTGACCAGCCACGCGAACCAGCTTCCTCTGATTGCACGGGCCCTGCAGCATGCCGGCCGCGTGGCCGTGGTGGATGCGCAGGGTTCCTACACTTACAACGAACTTCTCGACGCTTCATCTCGAGTGGCGGCAGCGCTGCTGGCCGGGCACCGGGACCTGCAGGAAGAGCGCGTGGCGTTTTCGGTGACTCCGGGATTCCGCTGGGTAGCGGCGCAGTGGGGAATCTGGCGGGCCGGTGGCATTGCGGTCCCGCTTCCGGGAGATTCCCCAAAGCCTGAACTCGATTACATCCTCGCCGACACCGGCGCCTCAACATTGCTCTTCGATGGCGAAGCGGAATCACTCCTGGCCCCGGTTGCCGCAGCACGCAGCATCCGCGCGTTGCCATGTGACCGTGTTTTCGCCTGCCAGCCGGCGGAATTGCCCGCAGTCAGCAGCGGCCGGCGCGCCATGATTCTCTACACCAGCGGCACCACGAACCGGCCCAAAGGCGTGGTGACCACTCATAGCATCATCGCGGCACAGATCACGACCCTGGTGGAGGCGTGGGAGTGGCGGCCGGACGATCGAATTCTTCTCTGCCTGCCGCTGCACCATGTTCACGGAATCATCAACGTTGTTTCCTGCGCGCTGTGGTCAGGCGCGGCCTGCGAGATGCTGCCGCGCTTCGACGCCAACGCCGTGTGGGAGCGCATTTCGAGCGGCAGGATCACTCTTTTCATGGCGGTGCCCACCATCTATGTGAAGCTCATCGCGGCATGGGAAGCGGCGCAACCGGAGCGGCGCGCCGCGCTCAGCCGTGCGTGCTCCAGGTTGCGCCTGATGGTGTCCGGCTCGGCCGCGCTGCCGGTGCGCACGCTCGAACGCTGGAAGGAAATCAGCGGCCACACCCTGCTGGAGCGCTACGGCATGACGGAGATTGGCATGGCGCTCTCCAATCCGCTGCGCGGCAAGCGCACGCCGGGCTCGGTGGGCACGCCGCTGCCGGGCGTCGAGCTGCGACTCGTGGACGAGCGGGGCCGGCTGGTTGCGTTGGGAACGCCGGGCGAAATCGAAGTGCGCGGCCCGAGCGTGTTTGCGGAGTATTGGGGCAGGCCCGAAGCGACTCGCAATGCTTTCCGCGACGGCTGGTTCTGCACGGGCGACACGGCCGTTGTCGAAAACGGGGCCTATCGGATTCTTGGCCGCACGAGCATCGAAATTCTCAAGACGGGAGGACACAAAGTCTCCGCGCTCGAGATCGAGGAGGCGCTGCGAGCGCATCCCGACGTTGCCGAGTGCGCGGTTGTAGGCGTGCCCGATGCCGAGTGGGGCGAGCGCGTCGCTGCAGCCCTGGTGCTGAAGGCCGGCGGCGCCATCGACCTGCCCTCGCTGCGCGCCTGGGCGAAAGAATTTCTCGCGCCCTACAAACTGCCGTCATGGTTACTGGTGCTGGATGCGCTGCCCCGCAATGCGATGGGGAAAGTGACGAAGCCCGCGCTGGCGGCGATGTTTCAAGCCGCAGGCGGCGCGCCGATAGGTGGGAACGCTCCGCAAAGCTGAGCGGAGCAGGAAGAGCGGAAACCTGAAGGCTGATGATTCACGGCTGGCAGGAAAGCGCGGATCCCGCCCCGCAGTGCGAGGTCCGCGCTCTATGCGATCCGCTTAATTTGTGCGGATCAGCCGGATGGGGATGGGCGCCCCTGCCTGGGCAACCGTGGTGTTACTACCAGCCGAGTCGCCGCAGTAGCTCACATTCAGAATCACCGCATCGATCATCTTGTCGCTCCCGTTTTTGTGCATATCCTGAATAAAAATCTGCATGTATCCCTGGATCTGCACGCTCGTTCCTCCGGCCGGCAAAGCGCTCCCGTCATAAACCGGCACGGTAACGACGGAGGTGCTCTGGCTGTAATCGTAAAACACTTTTCCCCTCAGCGCGGGGTTCGGATTGTTGTATCCTCCCGTGATCGCGAAAGGCGGGCCCGTGGTTGTATCG
>DATEKC010000151.1:0-15591 GCA_035277665.1 Terriglobia bacterium | reverse complement strand
TGGTGCCCGTTGGGAGCCCAGTACGTCGTGATTGGGAATAAACCTTCTGGTGAGGGCTAAACACCGTTAGCCCGACAAGAGAAACCGTGCACAGCTCTGTCGAGGACAAGAGGCCGGCAATCCAGGGAAAAGCTGTGAGGTCATTGCCACAACCCTTGCGCTCACGGCGCAAATAGACACTTAAAATGGCAACTATAGAACAAACATCCACACTCTTAGCGAATCGACTATCCAGGCACTCGCTCGCAGTCGGCCTTGTCGCATTCCTCCTGGCAGGCTTCTTTGTCGTCCGCAATCTCTCTTCATGGCGGACCCGGCTGATATATCCTGGAGATGAAAGTTACGAAGGATGCGCGCTGGCGGAAATAGTTCGGGTGCGCCAGGGATCTCCCATATACGCTCCGCCGTCGGACAAAGGTTTTGCCGGCGCCACATACGGGCCTTTGTATTACCTGCTTGGGTCCCGGCTGGTTGATCCGGTCAACCCATCCTATCTACCCCTTCGGATCCTTTCGGCGCTGGCGATCCTCGGGATTGGAATTTGTTGCACCCTGCTCACATTCTGGGCTACCCGGAGCCGCCTGGCCGCGTGCCTGAGCCCCCTGATATTTCTGTCCTACGGGGTCGTGACTTACCACGGCATCTCCGCACTTTCTGACAGTGTTGCGCTCCTTCTGTTTTTCTCAGGATTTTTGATAGCGTACAGGTTCAGAAACAGCAGCATTCTGCTCCTTGCCGCACCATTGATGTGCCTGGGTTTTTATTACAAGCCGCAATACATTGCAGGTCCGTTGGCAGTCATGGCGTATCTGTTCCTTGAGAAGCGCTATCGCCGGCTATTGCAATTTCTGGGAACTTTGGCGTTGTGTGGATTCGGTCTTCTTGGGATTTTTCAGTGGGCGGTCTTCCCCGGGCAGCAATTCTGGCGGCATTTTTTCTTCTATCAATCGGCCCTTTTCTCCTGGTATCAATTCAAGATCGGCGTTCTGGTCTACGTCCTGATGTTTGGCGTGCCCGTATTACTGGCCTTTGAATATCTGCGGAAACATCCGGACAAGATGCTCATGTGCTACATGATTTGCGCAGTCGTGATCGGAATCCTAACAATCGGAAAAGCGACGGCATTCATCCAGTACTTTTTCGATACCCTGTTTCTGGTCAGTATTCTGGTTCCAGGGCTGCTGGCAAAGAGGCTTGAGGGCGGGGCATTACCTGCAGATGTCCTGTTTCTACTGGCAATCGCCCTTTTTGCAGGCCAGTGGTACACACCGCCAGCTCCCAGTCCCCAGGCGTTTGAGCAATTCTCTTCCATGCAGTCGTACTTTCGGCGAAACTTCCCACCCCATGCCCGGGCTATTGGCGTGCGAGGGGGGGACCTGGTTCAGGCTGGCCTTGACACGCCGTTTTCCGATCTGTTCACCACCGAGACCCTCGCCCGCTGGGGCGTTGTGTCAGACGCTCAGCTCGTCAATCAGATTCGCTCCGGCTGGTTCTCTCTGATTGTCCTGGATTTTGACCTTCACCAGAAGACAGACCCCATCTGGCTGAATTACTATCTCACGCAGGACGCTCGGGAGGCGATAGCCAGCGAATACCGAGTGGTCGACTCCCTGCAGGTACCCGAGCCGACAAAGCTCTTTCCGCAGGATCGCCTTTATATTTACATACCTAAATTCAATAAGTTACAAGGAAGCCAAGCTTTTGGCCAGACGGTGATTGAGCGTCCCTTGTCGGCAGCCCCGGCCAGGAAAGCCGTCGGAATTTCGAGCCGGTGACGAACCCGTTCCGAAGGCCTTATCGTTTACCTAACCCGATTTGGCGGCGGCCACTATGGGGCAGCTATCCCTTCGACGGTTGGAGGAGGCATCCATGTGACCGGCTAACACCCAAATCGTCACCAGAAAGCAATCCGGGGACACAAGTGGCGTCAACAAAAGGTAACTTTCAAAACGGCAGGAAAGGCAGGTCCTTTGCCAAGATCATCGTTATGGCTGCAATCAATTGATTCCAAGCAGTTTAATTTTTTTGATTTACGTCATTCGAGATTATCGATTTGGAACACCAAGTGCTTCCATGGTAAGCGGGTTCGATGAGAAAAGTCATCACCCTAACTTCAAACTCACGGGAGGATTCACTGATGACGGAGCTACTTAAGAGGCTTTGGCAGGAAGAAGAAGGCCAGGACCTCACAGAATACGCGTTGCTTCTGGTTCTGATTGCCTTGGCTGCTATCACGGTCATGGGAACGCTGGGCAGCGCCATCAACAACGTGTTCTCGCGGGCAGCGAGCAACCTGACTGCTGCCAGCTAGTCATAAGGAAGGCAAATCACCAGCTGAGGAGCGCGGTGAGCCTCCTCGGCTGTTGTGATTTTACAGAGTTCGCTGAAGTAAACGATGGAGTGATCTCAAAGAAGGGGGTGAACTCCTGATGAAGGAGCTGGTTAAGAGGCTTTGGCAAGAAGAAGAAGGCCAGGACCTCACGGAATACGCATTGCTTCTGGTTCTGATCGCTTTGGCTGCTATCACCGTCATGGGTACACTCGGTAGCGCCATCAACAACGTGTTCTCAACGGCAGCGAGCAATTTGACGGCTGCCAGCTAGTCATAAGGAAGACATATCACCAGCTGAGGCGAGCGGTGAGCTTCCTCGGCTGGTGAGCGGTTTGCGGAACGAAGAGTCAGGTAGCGTTTTAAGTTCATTGCATGAGGACGCTACAGAATGGAGTCTGATCCCGGCCACAACCCGAGGGGGTAAAGGTTGAAAGGTGAGTTCTGGGGTGCATAGACGCCCAGGACAGAACTTTTGGTGTGTCCGCCTTGTTCACTAAGTTCTCAATAGCTGGTCAACCATTTCCCCTCCTCAATTTTTGAAAAAGACCTGGAGAATGCCAGCAATGCACAATGTGATGTGGAACCAGGTTGCGATTTGGGCTTTGGCCCTGATCGTTGCTCTCTGGGCAGGATGGCTGGACTGGCGCTTTCGCCGTATTCCCAACTGGCTTACGGTTTCAGGATTTGTTCTGGGCCTGGGGGTAAGCGGAGCGATTTCAGGCTGGGCAGGGGTCAAGGGTGGACTTGAAGGCGCCGGCATTGCCATAGCCGTGCTCATTGTTCCTGTCATATTGCGAGGTATTGGCGCTGGGGATTTGAAGCTGATGATCGCGCTGGGAGCCTGTCTGGGGCCTACGAAGCTTGTAACTGTTCTCCTCGCAAGTATTTTTATTGCGGGTGCGATGGCAATCGTGGAAATTGTTCGTAAACGCCGCGTCAAAAAGACTTTTGGGAATCTGGCGGTCCTCATCCGGGCTTTTGCAACATTCGGCTTGGGTGCGCGGGAATCCCTCGTGACTCTGGACGATCCTGGGGCGTTGCGGCTTCCCTTCGGGGTGGCCATAGCGCTGGCCATGGTGGTAGTTGTTTTTACAAAGTCGAATTTGCTGACCTTTTGAGGTACCGAGGAAGGAAAAATGAATAGGAATCGAGCTTTAATCGCCTTGGTCGTGGCAATCGTGATCGCTGTGATCGCAAGCCGTTTTGTGTACCGCCAGATTCAACAGGCCTCTGCTGTCAAGCCCATACCGGTATCACATGTTGTCGTGGCATCGCGCCCCCTCGCTCTGGGGACTCCTTTGACCGCGCAGGATCTGGCGTTGATTACCTGGCCGCAGGACACTCCTCTGGCCGGATCGTTCAGCCGCATTCAGGACTGCATTGGCCGGTCCGTGATCACGCCGATGTCAAAGAACGAGCCGATCCTGGAAGCGAAGCTGGCCCCCAAGGAAGCCGGAGTCGGCTTGCCTGCCGCCATTCCTGTCGGCATGAGGGCTGTTTCCGTCCGGGTTGACGATGTCGTTGGCGTTTCCGGCTTCGCCATGCCGGGCACGATGGTCGATGTGATGGCCACCGGCACGCCCCAGGGGGAAAGCGACAGCCTCACACGCACCATCATTCAGGATGTTCGTGTCCTGGCAGCCGGGCAAACCGTGGAGCAGGACAAGCAAGGCAAACCCCACACGGTCGGAGTTGTTACATTACTGCTTACGCCGAAGCAATCTGATCAGCTAACGATGGCCAGCACGGACAATCGAATCCATCTGGCCCTGCGCAATACCATCGATACCAAGATCATTGATAAGGCCGAACCGGTCTTTAAGTCGGCACTCCTTCTGGGCGGCGCGCAACCTCATCCGGTGCTTGCAGGGGGAGGACATCGTTCGCCACGGCGCGCCGTCCGTATCGAAAAACCAGCCGCTCCAGCTCCATATGTAGTTGAAGTAATCAAGGGCAACAAGAAGACTGACCAAACTTTTTCAGGTCAATAAGCTAATTCAAGGTAATTCAGGCGGAGTCGATGACAAGAAAAAACAGCAGTATCGAAAGACGTTCCCTTCCTGCAAACACCAGTCTGGTTCTTATGGCGGCAGCGCTTGTAGCGCTCGTTTACGTCTCTCCTCTGGCTGGCGCGTCGCGGATCAATACCCGCACAAGCTTCCAGCAAGCCGAGAGCCAGGGCACTCCTTCAGGAGGCCCGGAAGCGCTGCATTTGATTGTCGACCGTTCTCTGGTCGTGACGTCTCCCGCCCAGATTACTCGCGTCTCTCTTGCGAACCCGGATATCTGCGATGCCGTGGTCGTAAGCCCAACCGAGATTCTGCTGAATGGCAAGCTGCCCGGCGCAACCTCGTTAGTGATATGGGGCCAGTCCGGCCAGATGCAGACGTTTGATGTTTATGTCGATCTGGACGTTCTGGACCTCACCGGCGATATCCGCAGCACATTCCCGAATGAACAGGTGAAGGTCACCGTCAGCAAGAACATCGTCACCCTTTCAGGCCATGTTTCGTCTGCCGCCGTTGCCGATAAGATCCTCGAGCTGGCGCAGTCCATGGTGCCGAACAAGAATGACGTTGTCAGCCTGCTGGCAGTGCCGGCCCCGCCCACTGGAGAGGTCCTGCTGAAGGTTCGATTTGCGGAAGTCGACCGCTCTGCTATCAGGCAACTGGGCGTAAACATCATGACCCTGCCGCCCGCGAAGAATATTGGGGTGATTTCAACGGGACAATTTTCACCTCCCTCGCTGGCCCAGGTGGGCTCAAGCTCTGGCGGTTATACATTGGGTAGCCTGCTGAATGTGTTCATCTTCCGGCCTGATATCAACCTGGCTGCGACCATCCAGGCGCTACAGACAAGGAATCTTCTGCAGATCCTGGCTGAACCCAACGTCTTAACAGAATCCGGCAAAGAGGCCAGTTTCCTCTCAGGCGGCGAGTTTCCGTTTCCGATGCTCCAGTCGACTGGCGCAGGAGGCGGCGTTCCTGCCATCACCATTCAGTTTCGGCAGTTTGGAATCAAGCTCGATTTCACTCCCACTATTCTCGCGGACGACGAAATCCATCTAAAGGTAGAGCCGGAAGTCAGTTCGCTTGACTACTCGAATGCTTTGACGATTACTGGATTTACTGTTCCCGCTCTGTCAGTCCGCAGGGTACAATCTGAGATGGAATTGCGGGATGGACAAAGCTTCGTAATTGCTGGCCTGATGGACAACCGGGTAACGCAGACATTGTCGAAAATTCCCGGATTGGGCGATATACCCCTTTTGGGCAAGATTTTTCAGAGCGAAAGCCTGACCAAGAACAAAACCGAATTGCTTGTTCTGGTAACGCCACAAATTGTTCATCCGTTGCCTCCTGGACAGGTGCCCAACGGACCGCAGTACCCGATGAAGTTCCTGCCCCCGGCAACCAGCGGACAAGGACAGGGTCAGGCGTCAGGCCAATAGGTTTATTCGAGCTTTGCAGAAGGTTGGAAAGAGGACTATTTCATGTTGACCGCGGCTGTTGTCGCTACAGACGCCAAAAGCACGTCTTACCTGCGTGCCTGTCTTGAGCAGACGGGGCTGACCGAATCGGTGGTGGAATGGGCGCCCTCTACCGAACAGCACCCGGCACCAGGTGAAAACATCCCGGATGTCATTATCCTGGACCTGGCAGGAGGCACTGACGTTTCTCTGGAGTTTGCCGCGCATCTCCGGCGCCTTCGCCCATCTGTGGTCGTCGTAGCATGTTCCCCGCTTAAACAGCCTGATCCGGACCTGCTGATGCAGGCGATGCGCAGCGGTGTCCGGGAATTCCTGGCCCATCCCGTCGACACGGTTTCCCTGGAAGCCGCTCTGAAAAGGATTCGTGATGAGCAAACTCCAGGCGAGAAATCTCTCGAGAGAAAGCTCATCATCGTCATGGGCGCCAAAGGCGGAGTTGGGTCCACCACGGTGGCGGTGAACCTGGGCGCGCAGCTTGCCCGTCTGACTCAAAAGCGGGTTATTCTCATTGATCTCGCCCGCCCCATGGGGCACGTTTCGCTTCTGCTCGATCTCCGGTCCCGCTTTTCTGTTCGTGACGCCACCGGAAACCTCGACCGGCTCGACAGCCATTTTTTCAACGCCTTGCTGACAGTCCACGAAAAGAGTGGTTTGGAAGTCCTGGCCGGCGCGACGGACCCGGATGAATGGGAAGATATCCAGACCTCGGCGCTGCTCAGGGTGGTTAATGTCGCCCAGAGTTGCAGCAGCCACGTGATCATGGACATGGGATGCAGTTACTCGATCCACTCTAGGCCCCTGCTGCGAATGGCCAGGATGGTGTTGCTGGTGGCGGAGGCCGACGTTCCCGCCCTCTGGACCCTGGAGAAGCATTTGACCAAACTGTCCTCCTGGGGAATCGAACAGGACCACTGCCGCGTCATCATCAACCGTTATCACCGGACCGATGAGGACGCCGTGAAAGCCTTCGAAAAACGGACCAAGCTGCCTATCTTCGCTCGCTTGCCAAATGATTTCCGGCAAGTGAGTGAGGCCATCAATCTGGGGACGCCTCTGAACCGTAATCATAATAATCCCCTCGTTTCAAACTTCCAGCAGCTTGCCACACGCCTGACTGGGGTCACGGAACCAGCACAGGAAAAGAAGGGGAATACCATTTTTGGTCTATTTTCCAACTCTCCAAAGAGGTAAGTGAATTATGGGCACACCCAACCCGATGCGCAACGACCTGAGCAGTATTAAGGTGGCCATCCACCACAAACTGATCCAGAAGCTGGATCTCGAACGCATCAATCAGCTGGACCGCAACACCGTCAAGGCGGAAGTTGCGGAAATGGTTGAAGCCCTTGCCGCCGAAGAAAACGCTCCGATGACCCTGACGGAGAGAGAACGCCTCTCTCAGGAAGTTCTCGATGAAGTTTTCGGGCTGGGCCCCCTCGAGCCCTTGATGAAGGACCACACGATTTCCGACATTCTGGTCAATACTCACAAGAGTGTCTATATTGAAAGAAACGGTCTGCTGGAAAGAACGGCAGCCAGCTTCCGGAATGACCAGCATTTGATGTCCATCATTGATCGCATCGTCTCCGCGGTGGGCCGCCGAATTGACGAGTCGTCGCCGATGGTGGATGCCCGCCTGCCCGACGGTTCCCGCGTCAACGCGATTATTCCGCCACTGTCGATCGATGGCCCCTGCCTCTCGATCCGCCGTTTCGGACGCGATCCTCTCACTGCCACCGAGCTCGTGGAAAGCGACTCCATAACGGCAAAGATGGTTGAGCTGCTGCGGGGTTGCGTTTACTCGCGTTTGAACGTTCTGGTGTCGGGCGGTACCGGCGCCGGGAAAACCACCCTGCTCAATGTGCTGTCATCCTTCATTTCCAATCGCGAGCGGATCGTCACCGTCGAAGACGCTGCGGAATTGCAGCTCCACCAGGACCACGTGGTGCGGCTGGAAACGCGCCCGCCCAACGTTGAAGGCCGGGGCGCGGTCCGCGCGAGAGAACTGGTGATCAACTGCCTCCGTATGCGCCCGGACCGCATCATCGTCGGCGAGGTTCGTGGCGAAGAGGCCCTCGACATGTTGCAGGCCATGAACACGGGCCACGACGGGTCGTTGACCACCATCCACGCCAACTCTCCGCGGGACGCTCTATCCCGCCTGGAGACCATGGTGGCGATGGCTAACCTCAACATCCCCGACACGGCCATTCGCAGGCAGATTGCTTCAGCCATTGACGTGGTGGTCCAGGTCACACGCCTTAGCGACGGAAAACGGCGTGTCACCAACGTGGCGGAAGTAACCGGCATGGAAGGCGAAGTCGTCACGATGCAGGATATATTCATCTACAAGAAGATGGGCATTGGCGAAAACGGCGAAGTCCTGGGGCAGTTTGTCCCCACGGGTATTCGTCCGAAATTCGCTGAGCGGCTTGTTACTTCAGGCATCCACCTGCCTGCAGAGATGTTCGAGCATGCCCCCGTAGCAGGGGTCCGGTAAGGAGAGCCATATGGCGCTGTTATTAGCCGGATTAACATTCCTGATTATTATCCTGGTCATCGGCGGTGTTCTCTTTGCTTCCACAAGCGGCGCCGCCCCGGACAAGATTGTTGCAAAACGCCTGGACGCAATCGAGCGCAGCACCAAACGCGGCAGCGAATCTCTCGAATTGAAGGTGGTCCGCGACGAACTGCTCAGCGATGTGCCTGCCATCCACCGGATTTTGCTGAAGTGGAAGTGGTCCGACAAGCTCCGAAACTATATCGGCCAGGCCGGGATGAGAGTCAAGCCGGGCAGGTTGATCCTTTTGAGCGCCATTCTGGCCATTGCAGGCTATCTGATCGGCAACCATATGACCGACAGTTCCCTGCTGGCCCTGCTCTTCATCCCCGTGGGCGCGCTCATTCCCATTGGAGCCGTCGCTTTCAAGCGCCGGAGCCGCCTGAAAGCATTCGAAAAGATCTTCCCGGAGGCCATTGATCTTCTCGGCCGCGCCGTGCGCGCCGGCCATTCCTTTTCAACAGGCCTCGAAATGATTACCACGGAGCTGCCCGAGCCGGTGGCAGGTGAGTTCCGCACCACTTTCGAGGAACAAAACTTCGGTCTTCCCTTAAGGGATGCTCTCCTGAACTTTTCTGAACGCATTCCGCTGATCGACGTCCGCTTCTTTGTGACAGCGGTGCTCATTCAAAAGGACACTGGCGGCAACCTGGCGGAAATTCTGGACAATCTTTCGCACGTGGTTCGAGAACGGTTCCGAATCCTTGGTGAGGTTAAAGTCAAGACTGCTCAGGGGCGCTTGACAGCGGCCATCCTCATATCACTGCCGCCCATCATGGGAGTGATCTTGCGATTTCTCAATCCGAGTTACATGAAGCCCCTGTTTAACGACCCGATCGGCCCCTATATCATCGGGCTCGCGGTATTTCTGCAGGTGGTCGGCTCCTTGATGTTGTGGAAGATCGTTAACATCGACGTTTAAGTCGACTGAGGGTAAGAAGTATGGTTTGGCTAGCAGTAGGTCTAACCTTTGTGGCGATTGTGGTGGTGGCGGGCGCACTGGTCTACGCGTTCTCGCCCGGGGAGTTCCCAATCGCGGACCGGTTGTCCAGGCTCTGGCAACCTCTCGCGGCACAGAGGAAAGTCACCTTCCGCGAAAAGCAGACCCAAAAAGCCGCCCGTGTACTGAGCGACGTCGGGAAGCTGCTTCCCTCCTCAAAAGACATGTCGACCACGAAGCTGATGCTCGTGCGGGCCGGCTACCGGCGGCCGGAAGCCGTTATGGCACTGAGGGGCGCGAAGGTCATTCTGCCCGTCGTTTTCCTGGTCGTCGCTTATTTGTCGGGAGTGTCAGAATCAAACAATGCGATGTTAATCTACATCCTCGCTTTGGTGGCAGGATTCCTTCTGCCCGACATGTGGCTCTCTCGCCGCGTCCGCCGGCGCCAGACCATTCTGCGCAAGGCCCTCCCTGACGCCCTGGACTTGCTGGTGGTTTGCATCGAAGCTGGGCTGGGACTTGACCAGGCGTTTATGCGCGTCTCTCAGGAATTGCGAATTACTCATCCTGAACTCTGCAGCGAGCTCGATCTGGTCAATGCCCAAATCCGCATCGGACGGACCCGTATCGAGGCCATGCGCGAGCTCTCTTCCCGCACTGGAGTGGACGACATCAAAGCGCTGGTGGCCATGCTGATCCAGACGGACCGTTTTGGGACCAGCGTTTCGCAATCACTGCGCGTTCATGCCGACGATATGCGCCTGAAGCGTCGCCAAAGGGCTGAGGAAGCCGCCGCCAAAACACCGGTCAAGATGGTGCCGCCGCTCGTGTTTTTCATTTTTCCGGCCCTGTTCGTGGTTATTCTGGGGCCCGCAATCATCACTATATTCCGGCAATTTGTCGGAATGCATCATTAAGGAGATCTTGACCATCAAGGGGGGCCGAACTGAAGCAAGATTGGTTGGTTCACCTCAAACTCAATAAGCCTGGAGGGCAAAACCATGGACGTTACGACTATTCGCATTATCGCCGGCATCGGCGCCGTTATCGTGCTGTATATCATCATCTGGCGTCGTAAACGGCAGGCATCTCGAGACTAGTTGCGACACCGATAATTGATTGGGAGTATTTGGCGTGGGTAACAATAACCGGAAACGGGTGTACGTTTACAATAAGACTCGCGAAACATTCGTTGCTACGAATGCTTCAGTAGCAGACAGCTACATGGGTCGCCTTGTGGGTCTGCTGGGAAGGACCAGCCGTTGGGCACGACCCGGGCAGGGACTTTGGATCGTCCCTTCCTATGGCGTGCACACGATCGGCATGTTGTTCTCGATCGATATCGTTTTCCTCGACCGAAGCAATCATGTCGTCCACATTGAGGAACACGTGCGCCCGTTTAGGATCTCCAAGGTCATTCTAAAGGCCGACAGCGTGCTCGAGTTGCCGCCACACACCATCTTCAGGACTCGAACGCACGTTGGAGATCTGCTTGAAATCGGCCCATTGCCCACGCCGGCCAAATCACGTTCCGTGTCCGCGCCTCAGCCGTCTGAAGGCGTTCCCAAGAACGGCACCACTGTCAGGGCCTAGCGGCTTTTTCACCCGGTGCCGTGGTTTTTGGAGCGGCTGGCAATCGGCATACGGACACAACCGTTCGATTTAACGGGCGGAACTGTTGTGCCTCTCGAAGAGGCACAACCTGTTTCAACCGGCGCGCGTCGGCGGTCACATAAGCCGAACCTGTGCCAGTGGTGTTATTACCCAAAATGGCAGAAATCGTTCACGTTTCACAGCCCGGAGGGCCCCACGGATCGCGCAGTCGTTTAGGGACCGCGATTGTCATCGTTGTATTCCTCGCAGTCCTGGCGGCTGCAGCGCCTTTTCTGGTCAAATATCGCGATGCTCCTGCAGTCGTGGTGGAAAAACTGCAGGCAATGTCCGCTCCGCCGCCTCCGCCTCCTACTACGGATATGAAACACGAAGTCTGGGTCAACAGGAGGTCCGGCTTCTATTACTGCCGCGACAGCAAGTTCTACGGCAAGATGAGCCCCGGCATCTCGATGCGGCAGGAATCGGCCTTGCTCGAAGGTTTTCGCCCGGCTGAAGGACAGAAGTGCCGTTAAGTCTTTTTACATTCTTTCGCCCTGCGGAATGGAAGACTTGCCGCTGGAAGATTGAAACGGCGCGGCCATTTCAGCATATTCGAGACATCTTCATCGCACCGTTTGAGGAAATGAATTTATGATCAGCGTTGAACTTGATAATCCGAAGAAAATGCAGGACCTAGGCGTTCGCCGAAGCATGCTCGAGGACCTGGCGCTGAAAATCCTGTACTACGAAGGCGAACTCACCATCCTCGAACTTGCCAAGAAGATGTGCCTGAGCTTTTCCATCGTGGAACTGCTTTTTGAGAGGCTCCGCAAGGAACAGCTCTGTGAGGTGAAAGGCATGATGGGGGCCGTCCACCGGATCGCCATCACTTCCGGAGGGCGCAGCCGCGCGCTTGAACTCTTAAACCTGAACCATTATTACGGTCCGGCTCCCGTCTCGCTGGATGATTATGTCGCGCGCATCCAGGCCCAAAGCATCAGAGAGGCGGATGTCCGCCCTCCTCAGGTTGAAAAGGCCTTCAGTCACCTCGTTCTCCCCGTGGAAACCCTCAACCAGATGGGAACAGCCGTGGTTTCCGGCCGCTGCATCATTCTCTACGGGCCCGCCGGGACTGGCAAGACTGCCATGGCCGAGAGCATCCCCAAAATCTACGGCGACCGCATCTGGATTCCCTACGCCGTTGAAGTTGATGGCCAGATCATCACAGTTTACGACACCCACCTGCACGGGCGGTTTGAGGAAGAAGAGGAGTCGCTGGGCGAGTATGATAAGCGCTGGGTCCTCTGCAAGCGGCCTCGCGTCGTGGTTGGCGGCGAGTTGACGCTCGAGATGCTGGACCTCCAGATGAATCCTCTCACCAAGTTTTATACCGCCCCGTTGCAAATGAAAGCCAACAACGGCGTCCTGGTGGTGGACGACTTCGGCCGCCAGCGAATGCGCCCGGAGGACATGCTCAACCGCTGGATCGTTCCGCTCGACCGGAGAATCGACTTTCTCAATCTGGCGGGAGGCAAACAAATCGAGATTCCTTTCGACCTGTTTGTGGCGTTTGCAACCAACCTCGATCCCAGGTCGCTGGCCGACGAAGCCTTCCTTCGTCGTATTCAGACCAAGATCAAGGTGGATTATGTCCCGCCCGGCCAGTTTCACGAAATCTTCAAACGGGTGTGCACTGAATACAAGCTGGTTTATGATGCGACGGTGGTAGATGGCGTTCTAAGTCTGCTGGCAGCTCTCCAGCAACCGCTCCGCGCCTGCTACCCTCGGGATATCGCGCAGCATATCTGCTGGGCCGCCAAATACCAGGGAACACAGCCAAGGCTGGATGGCGCTTCCGTACGTCAGGCCTGCCGGAACTACTTCCTGGAATCCTAATGCGGCGGAATCAGTCCCGCCGTCCAATTTTCCCAAAGATTTCGCCGGCCGAACCCACCGCCTGGTCAATCTCAGCTTCCGAGTGCGCTGTCGAAACAAAGAGGGACTCAAACTGGGATGGCGGAAAGTAAAACCCTTGATTCAGCATTTCCTCGAAGAACTGTGCAAACCTCGCAGAATCAGAAGCTTTAGCGGATGGATAGTCCGTCACCTGCCCCGGTCGGAAGAACCCCGTCAACATGGAACCCATCCTGTTCACGGTAAGCGGAACTCCTGCGCGCTCTGCCTGTCCGTGCAGGCCGTCGCCTAATCTCTTGCCGAGAGCCTCCAGGCGTTCATACGTCCCAGGCCGCCGCAGCACCTCCAGAGTCTTTGTCCCGGCCGCCACTGCCAGGGGATTTCCAGAAAGGGTCCCGGCCTGATAAACCGGCCCGCTGGGAGCTACCATCTCCATCAGCGAGGCTTTTCCTCCGTAGGCGCCCACCGGCAGGCCGCCGCCAATCACCTTGCCCAGCGTCGTCAGGTCGGCGCGAATTCCAAAAACTTCCTGCGCCCCGCCGTAGGCCACCCGGAAACCGGTGATCACCTCGTCGAAAATCAGCACCGTTCCCTGCTCTTCGGTCAGCTCGCGCAGTCGCTTCAGGAATCCCGGCTTGGGCAGCACTACGCCCATGTTGCCGACCACTGGTTCCACCAGAACCGCGGCTAGTTGACCATGGTGCAACTTGAACGCTTCCTCCAGGGCCTCAAGATCGTTGAACGGAATTGTAAGCGTCAACTCCGCCAGCACCCGCGGGACGCCGGGGCTGTCCGGCAGTCCCAGAGTTGCGACGCCGGACCCGGCTTTCACCAGCAGGCTGTCCGAATGGCCGTGATAGCACCCTTCGAATTTCAGGATTTTGTCTCGCCGGGTCGCAGCTCGCGCCAGCCGCACAGCCGAAAGAATGGCCTCTGTTCCGGAATTCACCAGCCGCACGCGTTCTACGGACGGAAATGCCTTGCGGATCTCTTCCGTCAGGACCACCTCGCGCTCTGTTGAGGCTCCAAAGCTGGTCCCAGTCTCAAGCACCGCGGCAAGCGCCCCCATCACTTCCGGGTGACAATGACCCAGGATTAAAGGTCCCCATGAACACACAAAGTCCAGGTAGTCATTGCCGTCAACATCTTTCACGTGAGATCCCCGGCCGCTGGCCAGAAACACCGGCGTGCCGCCCACAGCGCGGAATGCCCGCACCGGCGAATTGACACCCCCGGGCATCAGTTCTTTCGCTTTTCGAAACAGCTCTTCAGATTTTTTTCGCACGTCACCATCCTGATGAAGATTGTCTAATTTGGGATCAACTTTGCTTCATGGCTGCCCGGCGGGTTGAGCTCTCAACCGTTTCCAGACGGAATGGGTTGCCATCTCCACGAGCGACCGGGGAAGGTTCCGGAACACACGGCCGGGCAACCCAAGGTAATGCTGGTTGCCTTCTACCACATCCTCGAAAAGGCCCAGGAAGGTTCTGCTCCGGCTGCAAAACTGGACCATGCGCGCCGTCATGCTGGCGCCCAGAAATTCGCCGCAATAGAACTTGGGGGCTATGCGCGCGCCCAGCATTAATTTCTTGCCGAACTCGCTCCAGACCCTCCGTGCATAGGAACCACCCTTGAGGATTGAATCCGCCAGCAGCTCCCCTGAACGCAGGGCGAAATAAAGACCTTCACCTGTAAGGGGATCGGTGAGTCCGGCCGTGTCTCCGGCCAACGCCCACCCGTCTCCTTCCAACCGGATACGGGCCCAGCTTTCCGGTTCCAGCGCAGGCAGCAGGTGGCTGAATAGCGGCGCCGAGTTACTCGAGTACCCGTAGCGCGCCATAAATCCTGCAAGCCTCTGCTGAAGGTCAACCATTTTAACATGCCCGACTTTGCCGCAGATTCCCACGGAGAGATGGTTCGCGCGAGGAAACGACCAGGCATAGCCCTCAAAATTCTCGAAGAATTCAATCCGCAGCCGGTCCTCGCATCCTGGAACAAAATAACCGAACGTCAGCATAAAATCCCGTGGTTTCAGCGCTCCAGCCAGATGGTTCCGCAAAACGCTGCGAGCCCCTGCTGCAACGATCAGAAAGTCGGCCTCATAAGAAGTAGATCGCCCCCTCAGGCGCCACTTTTCACCCCATCGCGCTGCACCGATAATCCGGTCACCCACAACCTCCGCGCCCGCCTGCCGGCTTCGCTCGAGAAGAAGGTGATTCAGTTCCTTCCGGGAGTAAATAGCGAGAGGTCTCCGCAGGTTAAAGCATCCTGTCACGCCGCCCGGAGCGTGCACTTCCATTTTCCACACGGGGTTGGCCAGTCCGGCAGCCTGCAAAAGGAAGGGATATTCTTTCAGCGCCTTGTGGCTGAGGCCGCCACCGCAGGGCTTTTCCCACCCGAACTTCTCTTCAAAGATGACCACGCGCGGCGGGGCTTGATCGTTATGAAAAGGGGCCTGCCCCTGCATCAGCCGCGTGGCGGTCATGGCGCCTGCGGGTCCGCCTCCGACAATGGCAATAGTCCTCAACCCTTGCGGCCCTTCCTTTCACGGCCAGAATATCACGGGATTTTTCACAATGTAAGTTGCCCATCTCCCTGCGGTCAAGAGGATTGGCTCTGCACTGTCAAAGCTCTTTAGAAATGTCCCCTTGGTTAGCTCATTAGAAGTGTCCCCTTTTGGTGGTTCTTGTTTTTTCTGTTTTTTGGGTTTTTCTGGTTTTGGGTTTTCTTGCGGGCCTGGGCCGGAGCGGAGCCCTGCGAGC
>DATEKC010000150.1:0-5723 GCA_035277665.1 Terriglobia bacterium | reverse complement strand
GCTTGACCCTGGCAATGTAGGCTTCGTTGACGTCCACTTCTATTTCGTTTGAGTTCATGTCCACGATGGTGGCAATGCCCGTGCGGGTAAATCCTCCGCCGGCGGAAATCGGCGACACCATTTCCCCAACCTGGGCGTCCTTGGAAACGACCACGCCGCTGAACGGCGCGCGGATGATGCAGTTGTCCACTCCCTGCTGGGCTTCCAGGACCCGGGCTTCGGAGGCGGCTACCTGACTTTTGGCCAGCAGGATTCTGGCCTTCAAACTCTCTGCGTTTGTGCGGGCGGTGTCGAGCGCTTCCTGGCTCTGGACTTTCTCAGCAACCAGCTCTCGTGTCCGGTGCAAAGTGATTTCAGCGTTTTTGAGCTGGACCTGAAGGTCAGCGATGGCGGCACGGGAAGCGTTGCGGTCGGCGACAGCGGCGTTGAGTGCGCGTTTGGCGTCTGAATCATCGAGGGTGGCGAGGAGCTGACCTGCCTTCACGCGCATTCCTTCATCGAAAAACACTCCGGTGACGCGCCCTGTTATCTTCGCGGCAACCGTCGAGCGGCGCCGGGGAGTTACATAGCCGCTGGCATTCAACAACGTTTCCGCCTGCGGGTCGTTTGCCGGAAGCGCGCTGGCCACTTCCACGGCCGGCGCCTGCGACCGGAAAGCGAGAACACCTCCAACCAACAGAACCAGCACGCCAAGAGAGGCCGCAAAAATCCGCAGAACCTTCCCGCCTGCTCCCCCGGAGCGAGCCGAATCACGAATTTTGAGGGACGTGAGGTCAGGATTAGGCATTGAACTAAGTCCGCTCCCGCGGTGCCGTGTGTTTTCGGGGAGCGAGTCCATTGTTATCCCCGGCGACAGCCCGCATCCCCGCAAGAGAAAATTCCACTACCTGATCTGCGACGAAATCAATGATCTCCCCGGTAAAGCGTCCGCCCGGTATCATGCGCGCTGCAACCGGGCCTGCGAATCCCGTGATTTGGGTCTGGATGCATCCGACGCAAATGCCGACCCTCGGATCGCTTGGGGGCAAACCAGTCAGCTCGCTGACCAGCGCTGCCACTCGGGCGGAATTCGGCCGGATTGCCTTCTCGATGATGAGGTCGAAGGCGGGGCTGGGGTCGGCCATTTCGCGCGCCATTAATTTGCCGGCGTGACAGATGTGCCCATCGCTCAGGGCGTGACCCATGAAAGTTCGAACGTAGTGCCGAAATCTCTCCTCGGCCGGCACATCGGCCTTTGCTTCGTGAGCTGACTTCGAGACTTCGTGCATGCTAGCAATGACCTTCATCAGTACTTCCTGGTAAAGGCCGAGCTTGTCCCGAAAGTAATAGTTCACCGCAGCGACGTTCGCTCCCGCAGCCCGGCAGATATCGCGAACCGTGACATGATTGTAGCCGTGCTCGATGAAAAGCTCTTCTGCGGCTTCGAGAAGTCTTTCCCGCGTCTCGAGATCGTTCGCTGTGCTCGATGTCCCCAACTTAAGGCCTCACCCAGATTAAAACGCCTGTATTAAACGTATATATGCAACAACTGTTTGATTCTTGTCAAGGAGAAATTGGAACGAAAAAAACCATCGTCGCGGCCTGGAATTTGAGGGAACGTTTCGCTCCGCGGGGATGATCCGGAACGCGGCTGGAAAATTATGTGCGAAACGGCTTCCTGAAAAAAGAGCTTTCATCTTTTTCTCTGCTGTCATAAGTTGGTAGCTTAATTTTCGAACGCAATAAACAGGGGACCCGCCGCCTTGCCCAACTCGTTTCCAGCAGTTCTGAGCTTTCCTCCAATGCGCTGGACACTCCTGGCAGGCCCGCCGCGAATAAACGATGAACGGGAGACGAAATGAATCGTCGCAAGTTTATCAGGAACTTGAGTATAGGGCTGGCGACGGGAGTTGCGGGTAAGTCCCGTGCGGCCGTTTCCCTTCCCGATATCGGGGCGGCCGGCAAAAAGTCCCGCCCCAACTTTGTTTTCATGATTTCCGACGACCAGAGCTTTCCCGGCGCGGGCTGCGACGGCAACGCTGCGGTCCACACGCCGAACATCGACCGTCTGGCCCGGGATGGGCTACTGTTCGAACGCGCGTTTGCGCCCTCACCTTCGTGCAGCCCCAGCCGCTCCGCCATTCTGACTGGTGAATCTCCGCATGAGACCGGAACCTCGCGCTTTCGTTCGCCCATGCCGCCCACGCAGAAGACCATCCTCGAATACCTGAAGCCCGCAGATTATTACACCGGTGCCTTCAAGAAAGTACATCAGGGAGCAGAATTCTGGCGCCGGTGGGATTTTATGGGATTACACAAACCCGTCCGCACATTCTTTGATGCGCGGCCAAAGGACCGCCCATTTTATCTCCACGTCGGCTTTCACGACCCGCACCGGCCTTACCTGCCGGGTGAGCGTTACCCGGAAAAGAACCCGCCGAACTCAGTGGTGGTTCCAGGCTTTCTTCCTGACACGCCATTGGTTCGGAAGGATATTGCGCATTATTATGAAGCCATTGAGCGGCTTGACGAAAAAGTCGGCCATGTCTTGCAGCTCCTGGAAAAATACGACCTGGAAGACAATACCCTGGTGATCTTTACCAGCGACCAGGGGATGTCCTTCCCCGGAGCGAAGGGAACGCTGTACGACCCGGGCCTCCACGTTCCACTGATTGTTCGCTGGCCAAGGAAGATTAAGCCGGGAAGGACGTCATCTGATCTTGTATCTTTGGAGGACCTGGCGCCGACATGGCTGGAGGCCGTGGGAGTGCCGGTGCCGCAAACGATGGACGGAAAGAGTTTTCTGCCGCTCCTTCTGGGTAGGAGTTTCGAGCCGCGAGAAGCGGTTTTCGCCGAACGGAATTTCCATACGCATCTGGAACTGATCCGGTGCGTGCGGACTTCCCGTTACAAGCTGATCCAGAATTATCTGCCGGAAGTTCCTTACCGGCCATTGAGCGATATTGCAAGATCACCGAGCTGGCGTTCCATCGAAAATCTGGATCACCAGGGGAAGCTTTCAAGTGATCTCGTCGGGCGATATTTCAAGAAGCCTCGTTCAGAGGAGGAGTTTTACGATTTGCAGAACGATCCCTGGGAGATGAATAATCTGGCGAACGATTCGAAGTACAAATCGGAACTGCTCCATTTGCAGGAACTGCTGAGCCGGTGGATGATCAAAACGCACGATTTTTTGCCGCCGCCGCTCCAGCAGCCCGCGATGGACCAGTTGATGGAGTGAGCGGGCTGCCATTTCCCTTGCCAGAAATGAAGTGTGCAGGACCTGTCGGGAAATTTGAAGCGGAAGAAGGGGTCCTGCCGGCAACAAAATGGCTTATGATGTGAGGGCAGGATTGGCCTGGAGCGCCAGTCGCCCGGCAATGCCAATTCACTTAGTGGAGCAACAGATGCAGCTTTATCCCGGAGTCTACCAGATCCAATCGCTCTACGGCGGGCGGAATCTCTTCCAGTATCTTTTTGTAGGCGACAACGTTGTGCTGGTTGACACGGGAATCGCGACGACTCCTGAAAAAACGATCTTCCCTTTTTTTGACAGCCTGAAGCTGAGGCCCCAGCAATTGACGCTGGCCGTGACCACTCACGCCGATCTCGACCACCAGGGCGGGAACGGCGCCATAAAGCGTATCTCGCCAGGCACTGTGCTCAGTTGTGGCGAAGCGGACCGCAGGCTGATTGAAAATCCCGCAATGCTTTATGGCGACCGCTACAACTTTCTCAAAGAAGATCACGAGGTAGGATTCGAACCAGACCCTTCCCCTGACGCGGGCCGACGCCAGAGCATGGACGTGAGCTTTTCCGGAGGTGAAAGGATTCATTTGGGCGAGAACTGGTGGCTGGAGGTGCTTCACGTTCCAGGACATTCGCACGGCCACCTGGCGCTTTATGATCGAACGTTCGGGGCATTGTTTGCCGGCGATGCCGTCCAGGGACGCGGCTGTCCCAAGGCAACGGGAGGAATGGCGATCCCTGTCACCTACTACCACGTGGACACTTACCTTTCCACCATTCGCTACTTTGAGCACTTGCCCATCAGTGTTCTTTATACCGGCCATTGGCCGGTGATGCGCGGCGAGGAAGTGAAGGATTTTCTTGCCGAGTCGCGCCGCACGGTTGAATTTGTGGACCGGGTGATCCTTCGCAGCCTGGAAACGAACCGTTCGGGATTGACATTGAAGGAGCTGATCGATACGGTGGCCGCCGCCGTTGGCGACTGGCCTGACGATGGCGTCTTCCTGGCCATGTTTCCCATCAAGGGCCACATGGACCGACTGGAGCAGCAAGGCAAGGTGAACCTGGACCGGGGCAGCCACCCGGCGAAATGGGTAAAGGCATGACCCAGTCGGGCGATTCCTGAACAGCTGCCGTCCGCAATGAAATTCAGCGGCTATATTTGGGCGTGACCCCGCGCAACCTGCCCCAAACTTCATCACAGCGCTCAAGCACATCGCCGGGAAGCTTCGGCGCCGAACACGCCTTCAGATTTTCTTCCAGTTGTTCAAACTTCGAAGCTCCGAGAATGACTGAGTCAACCTGGTCCTGGCTCAGCACCCATTGGAGCGCCAGTTCCACAAGCGTCTTTCCGGCATCGTTGGCAACACTCTTCAATTCCTCAATAGCGGCGAAATCGTCGTCGTGCCAATAGCGGTCCAGGTACATCTTGTTTCCGTCAAAGCGCGAGCCGGCGATCGGCTTGCTCTCGAGCAGTTGTTTGCCCGTCAATAATCCGCCGGCAAGTGGGTTGTAAGGGACCACGGCAACGCCATAGCGTTTGCAGAAAGGCAGGTATTCATCTTCAATGGCGCGGGCCAGCAGGTTATACATGGGCTGCGAGATGAAAGGCGGCTGGTATCCGTTCTTTTGCGAGATGCAGTGGATTTCCGCCACCTGCCACGCAGCATAGTTCGAAACGGCCGGGTAACGCACCTTCCCTGCCTTCACCAGCTCATCCATCGCAGCGAGAGTTTCTTCAATCGGCACATCGTAGTCCGGCTGATGGAGATAATAAAGGTCGACGTAATCCGTCTGAAGGCGCTGCAGGCTGGCATTAATGGCCTTCCGGATGGCCGCGCGTGAGAGGCCGCATTCGTCGGGGGCGTCGCCCATCTTTCCGCGCACCTTGGTGGCGAGGACCACCTTGTCACGCCTGCCCTTCAACAACTTTCCGACCATTGCTTCTGATACACCTTTGTTATAAATGTTTGCGGTGTCGATGAAATTGATTCCGGCATTCAGGCAAAGGTCAATCATTCGGCGCGCGACGTTTTCGTCCGCCTGGGAGCCGAACGTCATGGTCCCAAACGAAACACGCGAGACTTTCAAGCTTGTATTGGGCAGAGTGCGATATTCCATCCAAACCTCCTGAGTTTCCGGCACGTGCAACCCGGCTGTACGAATCAATGTCTTGTTATGTATTCCCCAAAGATATCTTAACAACACCGTGGAGAAAAATTCAGACCGGTGGTTATGGCATCCAGCACGCCCGGCGAAAGCGCCAAGGACGGGGCTTCATCATGGCGGGGGGGGTATGTCACGCTGCCCAGCATTTTCATCCCCACGATGTCCTTGCCCGATTTTTTCACCTGGCGCGCAGCGCACCTACTCTGCGGCCGGCTGCGAAGGCTCAGGCCGTTCGCCGGGATTCTGTCGAGGAGGTCGCTCACCGAGGTTCTTCTGGATATCCGTAATGATCTGATTCCCGTGGAAGCGGCCGTTTTCTATGAAGA
>DATEKC010000149.1:0-30167 GCA_035277665.1 Terriglobia bacterium | reverse complement strand
TGAAATCCGGACCATTTACCAGACAGTAGGGCTGGCCGACCGGCTGCAGATTACACTGACTTCAGGAAGGCACGGCATCCGCCTTGAATGCGGGCACCCGGAGCTTGCCTCGGCGCGGGAAAACCTGGTTTACCGTGCCGCCGAACTCTGGCGGCGCGCGCGCAGATTCAAGGGTGGCATCCGTCTTCGGCTTGAAAAGAAAATCCCGATGGGCGCCGGCCTCGGGGGCGGCAGCAGCGACGCGGCGGCCACGCTTTTGGGTCTGGAACGCCTCACTGGTGACCGGCTGGACCTGGCGGTCCGGGTCGAGCTGGCTGCAAAGCTCGGCTCGGACGTTCCGCTGTTCCTGTTGGGAGGGCGGGTTCTGGGATGCGGGCGCGGCGAAGAAGTCTACCCCCTGGCGGACCTTCCCACTCGCCATTGCCTGATTGCCTTCCCGTGCTTTTCCGTGTCCACGGCGGAGGCTTATCGAGCGCTGGGATTGCGGTTGACGGCGCAAAAGGAAGACCGTAAAATGGATACTTTGGGCAAGCGGCCACCTTTTCCCCTGGAAGCGTGGGGGCCGGCCGAAAACGATTTTGAATGGTTCGTTTTCGCGAGGTGGCCTGAGCTGGCAAAAGTAAAGCGCCAGCTTATCCGGGCCGGGGCCGAAACAGCCTCCTTGACGGGTAGCGGCTCAGCGCTATACGCCGTCTATGAATCTGCCCAACAACTGAATCGAGCGGCAAGCCTGATGCCCGCCGGATGGAAGGTGTTTAAGGTCCGGACCCTTTCTCGCTCCGCGTATCTGCGGCGGCTTTTTGCCCGGTGAGACAGGCGTGAAAGTGGGTGCTGGCAGCAGTCAGGGCACCAGGAGAACCGGCAGCGAAAGGCGGGAGACCCGGGACTGTCTGTTATTCTTGGCGCAGAGTGCTGGGAGGTCGTCCAGTGGTAGGACACATGCCTTTGGAGCATGGAACCCTGGTTCGAATCCAGGCCTCCCAGCCAAGGTTCATAAACTGAGGTGAAGCAAAACTAGACACGATGGCTGACCGAATTCATCATGCGCTGAAAGTTCTCACCGGGAACGCCCACCGGGAACTG
Source organism: Terriglobia bacterium (assembly GCA_035277665.1). Classification (GTDB taxonomy): domain Bacteria; phylum Acidobacteriota; class Terriglobia; order UBA7540; family UBA7540; genus SCRD01. The sequence continues at coordinate 29,084 of DATEKC010000149.1, read as the reverse complement.
GCGAAGGAAATCTGCGAGCATCTGGGAGTGCCGCTGGCGCGGATGGACGTCAGCCGCTTTCCCGATGGGGAAGTGCGGCTCCAGATTAAGGAAAATGTTCGCGGGGCGGACGTTTTTGTAGTGCAGCCTACCTGCAGGCCGGTGAATGACAACCTGATGGAGCTGTTGATTATTCTAGACGCGCTACGCCGCGCTTCCGCCTATCGAATTACCGCGGTGATGCCCTATTACGGCTATGCGCGGCAGGACAGAAAAGACCGGCCGCGCGTACCCATCTCAGCCAAGCTGGTGGCTGACCTGCTGACGTCCGCGGGGGCCAACCGGGTGCTGGCGCTGGACCTGCATGCCGGGCAGATCCAGGGCTATTTCGATATTCCTGTCGATCATCTCTACTCGACGCCGGTGACCGTGGGTTATTTCCGAAAGCTGCGGCTGAAGAATATGGTGGTGGTTTCCCCGGATACGGGCGGCGTGGAGCGGGCCCGGGCTTTTGCCAAGAGGCTGCGGGTGCCTCTGGCCATCATTGACAAGCGGCGCGAGGATGCGGACGTTGTGGAGATGTTTAACGTGATCGGCGAAGTGGGTGGCAAGACCTGCCTGATTGTCGATGACATGATCGGGACGGGCGGCACGCTGGCCAAAGGGGCAAAGGCCCTGAAGCAAAAGGGCGCGAACAGAGTCCTTGCCTGCTGCACGCACGGGGTTTTTGCCGGGAATGCGATCCAGAACATCATGGACTCGCCTCTGGAACAGGTAGTGGCCACTAATTCCATCCCGCTGCTGCCGGAAGCTCAGGCATGCGAACGCATCAAGGTTCTAAGTGTGGCAAATCTGCTGGCGGAAGCCATCAAGTCCATCTACAAAGAAACTTCGGTGAGCAAGCTGTTCATTTGAGCTCCCGATGGGCTGGCTGGCGTCAGACTTTTAAGATGTTTTGAGGTGTAAACAACTATGGCTGAGATGTTCAATGTTGAAGCTGAGGCGCGCGAAACGTTCGGCAAGAACGCCGCGCGGCGCCTGCGGCATTCGGGCCGCGTTCCCGGGATCGTGTACGGCGGTGGAGGCCCGGCGGTTTCGATTGCGGTCGATCCCAAGGCGATCATCCGCATTCTGCACTCCGAGGCCGGCCACAACGCCATCTTTACGCTGCAGATTCCTGACAAAGCGCCTGCGCGGGTGATGCTCCGCGAATGGCAGTGGGAACCCATTCACGGCGGCCTGCTGCACGTGGACATGGTCCGGATTGCCCGCGACGAGAAGCTGCGGGTCCGGATCCCGATTCGGGTAACGGGCGAACCCGAGGGCGTAAAAATTCAGGGCGGGGTGTTCGAGTTTATCCTGCGCGAAGTTGAGGTGGAGTGTCTGCCGGACGACATTCCGGAGCACATTACGGCGGACGTGTCCGCATTGGTGATCGGCCGCCAACTTCGGGTTTCCGATTTGCCTGTGGAAGCGGGTGTGAAGGTGCTGGCCGACCCCGGCCGGGTTGTGGCCCACGTGGTGACGCCCAAGGCCGAAGCCCCGCCTGCGGTGGAAGAGGGTGCGCCTGTGGCTGAGGTTCCTGCCGAGCCCGAGTTGATCCGCAAGCGAAAGCCTGAGGAGGAAGGCGGCGAGGAAGGCAAGGAAGAGAAGAAGGAAGCCGCCAGGCCGGAAGGCAAGAAGGAAAAGAAATAAGTCCGGTGGCCGCCTAGTCGCATAGCCGCAGAAGGGATTGGAAAAGACGGGGTGAAACTGATTGTGGGTCTGGGAAACCCCGGGTACGAGTATCATTTGACTCCCCACAATCTGGGGTTTATGGCTGTTGACCGCCTGGCGGAAATTTGCAGGACGGATTTCTCCCGCCGGGAAGCCCGGGCAAAAGTGGCATCAGGCCGGTTTCATGGCGAGAAGGTGGTTCTGGCCAAGCCCCAGACGTTTATGAATCTGAGCGGAGATTCCGTTTCCGGCTTGCTGCGGAAGCTGGATGCGCCCCCGGATGACCTGATCGTGCTGGTTGACGACGTCGATCTTCCCCTGGGCTCATTGCGAATTCGCCGGAAGGGGAGCGCGGGCGGCCACAACGGGTTAAAGTCGGTGATCGGGGCCTTGGAAACAGACATCTTCACGCGGGTTCGAATGGGAGCTGGACCGGACGGGCCGGTTGAAGACCTGATTTCTTACGTGCTGTCGCCGTTCAGCGAAAGGGACCAGGAAGTGGTGGCAGGGATGGTCGAGCAGGCCGTCGAGGCTGTCCGGGTCATCCTGAAGGAAGGCGTGGACAAAGCAATGAACCTTTTCAATCGAAAGGTTCCAGCAGAGGAGTTGTGAAGAGTTATGGCGAAATATGAAATGATGTTTATCGCTCGGACTGACGTTCCCGATGAGGATCTCGACAAGCTTAACGCCCAAATGGAGTCGGTGGTTTCCGGCGCGGGCGGAAAGACGGAAAAGATCGACAAGATGGGACGACGCCGGCTGGCTTACCGCGTGAAGAAGCAGCGGGAAGGTTTTTACGTCCTCTTTACCTTTGAAGGGAACGGTGAAACCGTGCGGGAGTTCGAACGGCGGCTCAAAGTGACCGACCAGGTGATCAAGTACCTGACGGTGCGCATTGATGAACGGGAGAGGATCGCAGCGGAAGCCAAATCCGCGGCGAAGCAGCAGGTGGCGCCGCCGCCGGCTGCTGAAGCCCCGGCTGGGCAGAAATCTGCATCTCAGGATTAAGGGAGTGTAACGCTTATGGCTTATGATCGCTCAAGATCAGGCAACGAAGGCAGCAGCAGTAACAGTTCGAGACGGCCGGCTGGCCGCAGGCAATACTTCCGCCGGCGCAAGGTTTGCAAGTTTTGCGTGGAAAAGATCGGATTCATTGACTACAAGGACCTCAGGCTGATCGGGTCGTTCGTGGCGGAGCGGGGTAAGATCCTGCCCCGGCGATTGACGGGGACCTGCTCGCCGCACCAGCGGGAACTGACACGGGCCATCAAGCAGGCCCGCAACATTGCGCTTCTTCCTTTTGCGGCAGAGGTCTAGCTTCCGTCCTGCTATTGCAGCACGGGAGCAGAAGGCCGGCTGGAAGTGCCGGCTGTGAAAAAAAGGTGATGAGAGAGGCACGAAATGGAAGTCATTCTTCTTGAGAATATTGAAGCGCTCGGTTTGCGCGGGCAGGTCGTGAAGGTGGCGAACGGCTATGGCCGGAATTTTCTTCTGCCCAAAAAGATGGCAGTGGCCGCGACCCCGCAGAACCGCAAGTGGGTTGAGCAGCAGCGGGTGCGTTTTCTGAAGCTGGAAGCCAAAGAGCGGGGCGACGCCGAAGATCTCGCCAAACTGATGCAGGGCATAACGGTTGTTGCCGCACGCCGGTCCAGCGATAAAGGGCAGCTTTTCGGGTCCGTCACGGCCAAGGACATCGAGGAAGGCCTGGCCGCCCAGGGTTACAAGATCAGCCGGCGCAAGATCCATCTCGGCAGCCCTCTGAAATCCGTCGGCGAGTTCGATGTGCCAGTCAGGCTGCACCGGGATGTGACCATTACCGTGAAGGTCAAGGTTGAGACGGAGGGCGAACCCGAGGCCACGCTGGAACCTGAAGCATTGCCCAAGGCAAAAGCTGCAGCCGAAGCCGAATCCGCGGCTGCGGCGGATGCCGCAGGCAATCCCGAATCCATCGATGAGGGTAAAGCCCAGGCTGAAGGCGAACGTGAAGAAACTGCTTAACGTTTTCTGACGTCCTTTAAACCCCGGTTTCGGGTGAAAAATCTCTCGAAGCCGGGTATCCCGAACTTTGTTCACCTTGAATTTCACCATGGATTAATCGGCTCCTAAGACGTTGAAAAGGCTGTCCCGAGGGAGGCAATTTTCAGGACGGCCGGCATTCCTTCCACAGTTCTTTCGCTTCTTCCACAGGAATTCCACAACTCTATTCCTGTTCCCTCTTGCACGGGATTCGATGATAGAGTAAAAAGAGTTTCATCGATGGTCACCGCACCCACAATTGACCGAGCCTTTCCCCACAGCCTTGAGGCTGAACGTGCGCTGCTGGGTTCCATCCTGCTCGACAACGGCGCGCTGAATCAGGTCCTGGAAATCATTGACTCGAACGATTTTTTCTCCGACGGGCACCGCACCATCTTTGAAAAGATGATGCTGCTCTCCGAAAAAAATCGCACCATTGATCTGGTGACTCTTTCCGAGGACCTTTCGCGGGAAGGGCTGCTGGAAAAAGTGGGCGGGGCGGGATACCTGGCGGCGCTGACCGACGGGATCCCCATCGGCGTGTCTGCGAGCATTGAAGAATACTCGCGCATTATCAAGGAAAAATCTTTAGTCCGGCGGCTGATCAACGCCTCAAACAACGTCATCACCCGGTGCTTTGAGGGGATTGATGATCCCGAAACGCTGATCGATCTGGCCCAGGGTCAGATTTTTGAAATCGCCGAGAAGAAAACGCAGTCGGGGTTTCTCGGCCTTCACGAAATTGTTAAAACCAGTTTTGGCGATCTGGAGAAACTGCTCGACCGCGGCAACCGGGTTACCGGCATCGAGACCGGGTTTATCGAGCTGGATAATATGACGTCAGGATTTCAGCCCGGTGAATTGATCATCCTGGCCGCACGCCCCTCGCTGGGAAAAACGGCGTTGTGTTTGAACATAGCCGCGCATGCCTGCGTCAATTGCGGCAAAAAAGTGGGCATCTTCTCGCTGGAAATGAGCAAAGAATCGCTTGCGCTCCGCCTCCTCTGTTCAGAAGCGCGCATTGACAGCCACAAACTGCGGTCCGGTTTCACTACCCGGGAGGATTGGCCAAAAATGACGCATGCGCTGGGCCGCCTGGCGGAGGCGCCGCTTTACATCGAGGACACGCCGGCGCTCAGCGTCATGCAGATTCGGGCAAAGGCGAGACGGCTGAAGGCTGAAAAGGGACTGGACCTGCTGATTGTTGACTACCTTCAACTGGCCACCGGCAACGGCAGATATGAAAACCGCACCCAGGAAGTCAGCTACATCTCGCGTGGGTTGAAGAGCATCGCGAAGGAACTGAATGTGCCCGTCCTGGCCCTTTCGCAGTTGAGTCGCGCTCCTGAACAGCGTCCGGGGCAGAAACCCATGCTTTCAGACCTGCGCGAGTCGGGCTCCATTGAGCAGGACGCCGACGTGGTCATCTTCATCTTCCGCGAACGGCGATCGAATGAGGAAGGCGAAGAAGCCTACGGCGGAGAAGAGACCAAGCTCATTATCGGAAAACAGCGTAACGGACCTACAGGAGAAATCCCCATCGTTTTCATGAAGTCGTACGTCCGTTTCGAAAACATGGCTACCGACCGGGATGATGGATCCTATTAACCTGAGCATGCCATTCCCCCCAATATCATAAATGGTGTAAGCTCTCTGGAAGCGGAGGGTAAACAATGAAGAATCCGTGGTGGCTGCGATTGATGGGGCCGGTTGCGGCCCTGTCCGCCATCATGCTCGGCGTGAGTCTTGCCTTCTGGCACGGTTTCTTTATGCAGCCGCGGATGCTGCCGGTGCTGGTGGCCTGGTCGGGCTTGACGGTTGGCTTATTTCTGGCCTGGGTGATGATTGCAGGAATGCTCTGGGCGGGAAGCCGCAGCGCCCGAACCCAGGCAGCAATCACTTTCGAGGTTCTGGCAGAGTCCTTCAAAAACATGGGTTCAATATCTGCGCCGGAGCCGTCTTCCAGAGGTGGTTGGGACAATCCGCCAACGGATATTATCTGCGATAATTGCAAGCGGCCCCGTGCCATGCTGTATTGCAGGAAACACAAAGTGACCTTGTGCTTCCTCTGCACGGGGAAGCACGACGCGGAAGATTGCCTTTACGTCGCGGCCGACCGCCAGGCGCGCGGACCGCGGATTGAAACGACGGCGACAAAAAAAATCGGCAGTTTGCTCGGAATATGATTCTCTCCCACGCAACGGCTGGGGTTGCCCCATAAGGATTAGGGGGATGATAGAATTGAGTCGACGGGATGAACTTTCGGCCTTTCGTGCTGCCGGGGCTATTTAAAGTCGAGTGAAATCAAACACCCAAAACCTTTTGCGGCCTACCTGGGCGGAAATCTCGCTGCCCGGACTCCGGCGTAATTTCGAATACGTGCGGCGAGTTGCGGGGCGGCGTCGGGTGATGGCTGTGGTGAAGGCCGATGCTTACGGCCACGGCGCCGTGACCATTGCCAGAACTCTTGCTGCGGCCGGGGTCGACTGGTTCGGCGTGGCAACAGTGGAGGAAGCCCTGGAACTGCGCGCCGCGGGCGTGGAGCAGCCGATACTGCTGCTGGGCGGCCTCTACATGAGCGACCCCGCCCACCTGATTGAATACGGCCTGACGCCCACCGTTTCATCCACCGCGAGGCTTAATGTTTATTCCAAATGCGCCCGGCGGTTTGGCAAGCCCATCGAGTTTCACCTGAAAGTGGACACGGGAATGGGCCGTCTGGGATTGCCGCCCGACCGCCTGGAAGCATTTGTCGAGCACTATCGCGAACTCCCGGGTCTGGAAATGAAAGGCCTGTTCACCCATCTCGCCTCTGCGGAAGACCTGGTGGCATCGCAAACTGAAGATCAGGCGGCCGGCTTTGAAAGGGCGCTCAGCCAGGTGCGCGGGCTCGGCATTGAGCCGGAATGGACGCATGTGGCGAACAGCGCCGCGCTGGTAGCGGGTTGGGCTTTTCCGGAAAATCTGGTACGGGTTGGCGCGCTGCTTTATGGCTGTTGTCTGCCGCTGATGCTGCCGCCCGGCAGGCAGGAGCCTGCCCGGCCCGAGGTTGAGCCCATCCTGACGCTTAAGTCTCGCGTGGTTTACCTCAAGGACGTGCCCAGCAACACGCCGCTCGGGTACGGCGCGGCGTTCCATACACGCCGGCGGTCGCGCATCGCCACCGTGCCGGTGGGCTATGCCGACGGATTGAGCCGGGCGCTTTCAAATCGAGGCCGAGCCATTGTGCGCGGGCGCGTCGCTCGCATCGTCGGCAACATCAGCATGGACCTCACCCTGCTGGACGTCACCGATGTTCCGGGAGTGGATATCGGTGACGAGATCATCCTGCTGGGCCGGTCTGATCACTGCTCGATTACGGCGCTTGAAATCGCCAACCTCGTTGGGACGGTACCTTATGAGGTTCTCTGCTCCATTGGCAGGCGCGTCCCGCGCATCTATGTGGACCCTTAAGGCGCGGCAAACAACTCAGGAAAAGTCTTGCGATAGATTGACATTCCAAGCGCGGCGTTCATGCCCATCTCTTCGAGCGCGCGGATTTCGTCATCCGAGGTGATGCCGCCGGCGGCGGTGATGGGCAGCGCGGTGACGGCGCGCAACGCACGGAAATATCCCAGGTCAGTGCCCTGCAGCTTTCCTTCCGCGTCGATGTAAGTGCACAGAAATTCCGAGCAGTACGGCTCGAGTTGCGGGAGCACATCGGCAGGCGCCAGCGGAAGCGTATCTTTCCAGCCGTGAATGGCCACCCGCTTGCCAAAGCAGTCGACGCCGATCATCAGCTTCTCTCGCGGAATGCTTGCGGAAAGCGCGCGGAGGAAATCGGTGTTGATGCCGCTGGAGGTGAACGCCGAGCTGCCCACAATGATTTTGTGCGCGCCGTCCTCTTCAACCTGCAGAGCGCGTTCGAGCGTACGAATGCCGCCGCCCACGCGGCAGGGCTTGCGCCGGCACAACTCGCGCACGATGTCAGCCTGCGACGCGCGGCCCATGGCGCCATCGAGATCGATCACCTGGATCTGCGGATAGTCATTGAATTTTTCGAGCACGGCAAAAGGGTCGGGCAGCTCCAGCGCTTTGCTCTTGCCCTGAACAAGCTGGACCACTTTGCGGCCCATCAGATCGATGCATGGAATAATCACAGGCGGACTGAGACTCCTTTGGAACGAAGAAATTCTTTCAGGCTGCGGATCGTGTGCGTGCCGAAATGGAAAATGGAGGCGGCCAGCGCCGCATCAGCAGCTCCGTCAAGAAAGACGTCAGCAAAATGTTGCAGGTTTCCGGCGCCGCCCGATGCGATCACGGGAATGGGAACGGCGCGCGCGATGGTGGCAGTGAGTTCGCAATCGAAACCCGCCTGCGTACCGTCGGCATCCATGGAAGTCAGCAGGATTTCGCCCGCGCCCAACTGGTCCACGCGATGGGCCCATTCGAGAGCGTCGATGCCCGTGTCTTTCGTGCCGCCGTAGGTTACCACGTTCCAGTGCACGGCGTCCTGCCCGCTGCGCGGCTGCCGCCGGGCGTCAATCGCCACCACAATCGCCTGCCGCCCGAACTGCGCTGCGAGCTGCCTCACAATTTCAGGATTTTCAACCGCGGCGGTGTTGATGGCCACCTTATCCGCGCCCACGGAAAGCAGCCTGCGCGCGTCTTCAACCGTTCGCACGCCGCCACCTACGGTGAGGGGGATAAAAAGCTTTCGGGCCACGCGGTTAACAGTGTCCATCAGAGTGGCGCGGCCTTCGCGCGAGGCTGATATATCGAGCACCACCAGCTCATCGGCGCCCTCGGTGTTGTACATGGCGGCGAGTTCACCGGGGTCGCCGGCATCGCGCAGGTTGACGAACTGCACTCCTTTGACGACGCGGCCGTCTTTGCAGTCGAGGCACGGAATAATGCGTTTGGCAAACATGATTGTGCTTGCGCCGGCAGTAGCGGCGACTCCATGGAATCGTTACGGGTCTTCCCAACCTTACTCTTTTTCTCTGTGTCCTCTGTGGCCGGAAAACTCTTCAACCCGGAGGTCACGGTGAGGCTCCGTGCGCTCTGTGTTAGAGCTTCGCGGCACACAGAGGTCACAGTGCCTGTACTTAGCTACAGGCCGCCCTGCTTGTATTCCTCTCCGCCCGGCGATTTCTGGACCTCAGTCCTTCAGAAAGTTCTCCAAAACTTTCAATCCAACGTCGCCGGATTTTTCCGGGTGGAACTGCACCGCATAGACCGAACCCATCCGGACCGCGGCTGCGAAGTTCTGGCCATATTCGGTCACGGCCGTCGTCTCTGCTGTCACGGGGCCGTAATACGAATGGCAGAAATAGGCGAAGCTGCCCTCCGGCACGCCTTCGAACAGGCCGTCCCGGCTGCGAATTTCCAACTGGCTCCAGCCGAGATGCGGAATCTTGAAAACCCCCTCAAACCTTGCGACCCGGCCCGGCAGCAGGCCGAAACCCGCATGCTCCGGAGCTTCTTCGCTTGATTCGTAAAGCGCCTGAAGGCCCAGGCAGATTCCCAGGAAGGGCTTGCCGCTGGTGATCTGCTCGCGCAGCGCCGCAATCATCTTTTTCAATTTCAGCGCGGCCATCATGGACCCGAAATGTCCCTGGCCGGGCAGGATGAGCCGGTCGGCGGTTTGCAGCAGGCGCGGGTCTTCCACGGCTTCCGCCGCATAGCCGAGATATTGGACGGCCCGAAGCACGGAGCCGACGTTGCCGGCGCCGTAGTTGATGACACCGATCATAAGAGTCCTTTGGTTGACGGCAACTGGTCTTTCAGCCGCGCGTCGCGTGAGCAGGCATAACGCAGCGCCCGAGCCAGCGCCTTGAACAGCGCTTCAATGGCGTGGTGGCTGGAGCGGCCGTAAAAAATCTTGAGGTGCACGTTGGCTTTGGCGCTGGTGGCAAAGCCCTGGAAGAAATCTTCCAGCAACTCTGATTGCAGATCGCCCACAAGGCGCGCGCGGATGGGCGCCTGCAGCACCAGATAAGGCCGGCCGCTCAGGTCAACCGAAGCCAGGGCCAGCGTCTCGTCCATCGGCATCACAAAATAGCCGGCGCGGTTGATCCCTTTTTTTGTTCCCAGCGCCCTCAGCAGCGTCTCGCCCAGCGCGATGCCCACGTCTTCGACGGTGTGGTGCTGATCCACGTCAAGGTCGCCGTGCGCTTTGAGATCGAGATCGAAGCCGCCGTGCCGCGCGAAAAGCTCCAGCATGTGGTCGAGAAAGCGGATGCCCGTTGAAACCGAATACTTTCCCCGGCCGTCGAGATTCAACCGGATGCGTATACCGGTTTCCGTGGTTTGGCGGTGCAGCGACGCGGTGCGCGCCTTCATGAAGACCGTCCTTTTAGAGACCTGGCTGATTGCTTCCGCGCGGAGCGAATTCCGTTGCTAGTTTGCGTTTCCATCATGGGTTCAAACTCCGCGAGCCCCTGGATCAGCCGGCGTGTCTGTTCGGTTGAGCCCACCGTGAATCGCAGATAGCCCTGCAGGCGGGGATCGTAGCTCCAATCGCGAATCAGGATGTCCTGGTCGCGCAGCTTGAGCGCGATTTCTGAGGCCTTCGCGCCCACTCTCGCCAGGACGAAATTCGAAAAACTCGGGACATAGGGGATTCCGATCCTGTCGAGAAAGCTGCAGAGTTTGTCGCGGTTGGCGCAAACCTGCTGCGCGTAGCGCGCGACAAATTTGTCGTGTTTAATCGCTTCCAGCGCGCAGGCCAGCGCCAGCGAGTTCACTGCAAACGGATTTTGAGCGCGCCGCATGGGCTCTGCGATTTCGGCGTTGGTGAGGATGCAGCCCAGGCGCAGCGCAGCCAGACCAAAGGCCTTGGAGAAGGTTCGTGTGACCACGAGGTTGGGATATTTCCTGATCAAGGGCAGCATTGTCTGGCCGGAAAAATCGACATAAGCTTCGTCCACCAGAACCAGCACGTCGGGAGCTTCACGCAGGACCGTGCGCAAGTCCGGCTGCGAAACCACGGTCCCCGTAGGGTTGTTGGGATTCGCGATGGCCATCCAGCGTGTGCGCTTGCTTACGGCAGAAAGCAGCATGCGCGCCGTCAGGCGAAATTTCTCGTCGTAGCGGACGCGCGTGGTGCGTCCTCCGGCGACAGTGTGGAAAAACTCGTAAACGGGAAATGTGGGCGCGGGGACAATGAGCTCGTCGCCCGGCCCTACGAACGTGTCGCAGACCATCTTGATGGCGTCGTCGGTGCCGTTGGCCAGCAGCAACTCATCCGTGGCAACGCCAAAGTAGCGTGCCAGAGCTTCGCGCGCTCCTTCGTATTCCGGATAGCGCGAGAGCCAGTCGCCGTCGAGTTTGTTGCGCAGAGCACGAATCACCTGTGGCGCGCAGCCCACCGTGTTTTCATTAAAGTCTAGCCGGAGCTTTCCGCCGCGTCCCTCGCGTGGAGGGCGATAAGCCTTCAGGCGCTCAACGGCCCTTCGTGGTCGAACCATAAACCTTGAACCTCGTTTCGATGGAGTATGCGTGCGCCTTCAGCCCCTCGGTGCGGGCCAGCGTGGTGATGGTTTTGCGAATGCGCCCCAGGCCTTGCGGCGTCAATTCCTGGACTGAAATCCTCTTGACGAAATCGGCCGCGGCCAATCCGCCGCGCAGGTGCGCAGCTCCGGCGGTGGGCAGAATGTGATTGGTTCCGGAAGCGTAATCTCCCGCCGCAACAGGACTGTTCTCGCCCAGAAAAATGGAGCCGGCCGAGCGAACGCGGTCGAGCATGCGAGCAGCTACATCGAGCAGCGTGAGGTGTTCAGGAGCGAATTCGTTGACGAGTTCGATGGCTTCTTCCAGATTCCTCGTCACCACCACCGCCCCGTGCCCACTCAGCGCCCTGGCCGCAACGTCGGTTTCCTTTGCAAAAACTTCTTCCAGGATTTTCTGCACGGCGCCCTGAACTTCCAGCGCCAGCTTGCGCGACGGCGTCAGTAAAACAGCCACCGCGTCCGGATCGTGCTCAGCCTGCGCCACCAGGTCTGAAGCGATCCACTCTGCGTTGCCTTTGGACGCGACCACCATCAGCTCCGAGGGGCCGGCGACAAAATCGATTCCACAATCTCCGGCCACAAGCTTTTTGGCTGCCGCAACGTAGCGGTTGCCCGGCCCCACGATCTTGTCCACGCGCGTAACTTTTTCCGTGCCGTAGGCGAAGGCCCCGATGGCTTGCGCGCCGCCCAGGCGGAAGATTTTTTTGATGCCCAGAATATCGGCCGTGACCAGCACCGCAGGCGCCGGCCGCGGCGAAGTGACGAAAATCTCCTCGACGCCCGCCACCTGGGCCGGAATCACGCTCATCAGGACTGTGGAGGGCAGCGGGAAGCGGCCGCCGGGCACGTAACACGCCACGCGGCTGAGCGGCCGCACCATCTGGCTGACTATAATGCCGGCGCCGTTGGTGATTTGCCACGCGCGCGGCAACTGTTCCTGGGCGGCCCTGCGAATGTTCCGGGCGGAGGTCTGGACGGCGTCCACGAATCCATCGGGAACCTGGTGGTAAGCCCTGGCGATTTCCTGCCTGCTGACCGTGAAACCCTTCCGGTCGAGATCGACTTTGTCCAGTTGCAAAGTCCACCGCTGGAGCGCGCCATCGCCCTCGCGCCGGACGTCATTCAGGATGCGCCGGGCGGCGGCTTCGGCTTTCCGCAGTTGAGTTTCGCCCGAGCGGAGGACCCGCTTCACATTCTTTGTGTCGGTACTTCGAAAGATTGGAATCATCATTACGTCCCGGATTCAAAGGCGTGCCGGACATAGCCGGCCCCTCGCGAGTTATTCACCTATCTTAATGTCGCAAAACTTCGGCAGTCTTCGGTCCATGGAGCGGCGGCTGAAATAGCCTCCGGCACTTCCTCTGGCTCTGCCACCACGCTCCACATGCGGGCATGCCTGGAATCCATAAAGCGCTCGTCAATGCACTGGTCAAGCAGGCGGACGAGCGGCTGGTAGAACGATTGTGTGTTCAGGATGACGATGGCCCCGAGGTAGAGGCCGAGCCGCTTCCAGGTGATCGCTTCCATCAGTTCTTCCAGCGTGCCGCACCCGCCCGGAAGCGCGATGACGGCGTCCACGCCGTCGATCATGCGTTTCTTGCGCTCGTGCATGTCGCGGACCACGATGGTTTCAGCCAGGCGCGGATTCACCCACTCCAGCTTGACCATAAATTCCGGAATCACGCCCACCAGGCGGCCGCGCTCGGCCATCACGCCTTCGGCAAGGCTGTTCATCGAGCCGGCTGCGCCCCCGCCGTAGACGACGGTGAAGTTGTTCTTCGCCAGCACCCGGCCCAGTTGCTCTGCGGCACTGAGATAGGCGGCGTCGCACCTGCGGCTTGAACCGCAATAAACGCAGACTTTCCGGTTTCTCATAAGGCGTCTCTCTTGTCCCGGGCGCGGCGGCCGGCGACACCATGCTAAAGGACAATCTTGTTCAGCGGATATTCCACGATACCTTGCGCGTTTGCAGCCTTGAGCCGTGGAATGATTTCGCGCGCAGTCTTTTCCTCAATTACCGTGTTCACCGCGACCCAATCCGAATCGGTAAGGTCGGAGACGGTGGGCCTTTTCAGGGCCGGCAGCACATCCAGCACCGACTTCAGGTCCGCGCGTTTTACGTTCAGCATCAGGCCCACTTTGCCGGCCGCATCGATGGCTCCTTTCAGCAGCATCACCAGCGTCTCGATTTTTTGGCGTTTCCACGGGTCGTTCCAGGCCGCTTTGTTGACGATGAACTTGGTGTTGGACTCCAGCACGGTCTCGACAATCCGCAAGCCGTTGGCGCGCAGCGACGAGCCGGTTTCTGTGACTTCCACAATCGCGTCGGCAAGCACCGGAGGCTTGACTTCCGTGGCTCCCCAGGAAAATTCCACCTTGGCTTTGACGCCATTTTTGGCGAGATATCGCCTGGTCACGTTTACAAGCTCGGTGGCCACGATTTTTCCCTCCAGGTCCTTCACGCTCCGGATGTCCGACTTTTCCGGCACGGCCAGCACCCATCGAACTTTGCCAAAAGTGTTTTTGGCGTAGATCAGGTCCGCCACTTCCACCACGCCGGTGCCGTCTCCGTTGTTTTCCAGGACCCAGTCGCGGCCGGTCATGCCGGCGTCGAGAACGCCGTCTTCCACGTAGCGGGCCATTTCCTGGGCGCGAATCAGCATGCACTCCATCTCGCTGTCATCAATCACCGGGAAATAGGACCGCGAGCTGACGGTGATCTCATAGCCTGCGCGCCGAAACAGTTGCAGGGATGCTTCCTGCAGGCTGCCCTTGGGGATTCCCAGTTTCAGGCTCATGCTTTCGTCTCCTGTTTCGAACTGCTGTAAACATCGTCAGGATTGAATTCCTGCCGGGCGATGACCTCTTCGCCCTCCGCGGTCACCTTGCGGAAAAAGCACGACCGGTAACCCATGTGGCAGCAGCCCGGCCCCGCAAGCTCGGCGCGGACCAGCAGCGCGTCCTGGTCGCAATCCACGCGCACGTCGTGGACCTTCAGCTTGTGGCCGGAGGTTTCGCCCTTGGTCCAGAGCTTCTGCCGGCTGCGGCTGAAAAAGGTGACAAAGCCGCTGCTCAGCGTTTCCCGGTAAGCCTCGCCGTTCATGTAACCCAGCATCAGGACGTCACCGGTCTTTGCGTCCTGGACAATGGCTGGGATGAGATTGTCCTGAAATTTCAATTCCATGTTCTTGCTGCTCCGTTGCGCAAAAATAAAAAAACCCGCTAACTTTACTTGTCAGCGGGTCCTAACTTGATTCCAATCCTGATTCTCGATTAGGCCAGCACCCACTGACACCACACCTTGTGGTTTGTATGGTGGTGATGATGTGCCAGTGTGTACCGCATAGAAAGATTACATTAATGCAACGGGTCGTATTTTGTCAACAGGGGCATCACTGCGGCAGCTTTCGATTCACGGGTGGCGTATACGTCGCGCCGTTTGCGATGCTTGCGGCCATTCTTCCCCAACACTAAAACCATACATCGCTGATCGCATTGGCGTCCGGCCGTGAACGCTTCGCCGCGGCACTGCGCCATTGTACATCCCTGACGTGCCGCACACATTCCAAACCCCGGAACGCGTGCGCCAGCCACAAGAGGAAATGCAGGGATTCTTCGGCCAAACACCGGCCTTAGAATGACGGGTGGCCAAGAGCCAATGGAATGCCCTGGAGGGGCGTCGTGGGAGTTTTCGCCTCTTCAGGGGCTGAAGCCCTGTTGGGACCTGCTACTTTTTGTCGGACCTGAAGGTCCGACCCCCTGAATACCCCAAACCAAGTCGGCGCCTTTTCCATTGGGAGGAGGAGCGTTAGCTCCGACATTCGCCCTGGTTGTGCCAGGCATGGGCATGGTTCTTTCCTCAGGAGGTCGGAGCTTTAGCTCCGACACTTGTCAGGGCCTTCCAGTCCAATGGGCTTCAGCCCCTGAATCAGGTCGGCCGTTCCAACAAAAAGAGCCCAGCGGCTAAAGCCGCCTCTGCCTGCGGATCTGTCCGACACGGCTGAAGCCGTGTCCCTCTGGGGCTGTTGCCAGTGCCCTGGGGCTTTCAGCCTCTGGAGCGCCGGCCGATTTCGCTTGACGAATCTACGCTACCGTGCTAGCCTTTATGATGTCGCGCCGGGTGGGGCGCCACCTGAAAGCAATAGGCAGTCTATATGGACTATTTAATGCCTGTAAGTGACTGAAAACACGAGAAGGCGTATTTGACCGCCAAAACGCGTGGGACAAAAAAGATGTTATTTGCAGAAACGAAGCCGAGAAGTTGTTGAAAACAAAGGCAAAGGCTACACATGTTAGCCGAAACGAACCCGAAAACGAACCCGAGAAGTCCTTTAGATTTAAACCTGTGGAAAAAACGAACCCAAAACGAACCCAAAAATGAACCTGAAAAGTCCTTTAGAATCAGACCGCAAAAAAACGAACCCAAAACGAACCCGAGCATTCCCGGAGGCCAGAACGGTAGCGGGAGCCGGGCCTGATGAACCGGCCCATTCTTATGTCCCGCACCCGAAAACATGGGCCGTGGGGCGGGTCCGGCGGCGTGCCGGGGTGAAGCGCGGCGCTACAAATCCAAAGCGGGGTCCGCGCCCGTTATGCCGTGGTGGCGCCTGCAACCTCGCCGGCAGTTTGTTCGCGCTTGACATTGATGGAATAGATGAGGATGGCCCCGATCACGCCGCCGATGGTGACGGCAGCCCAGGCGATGTTGTAACTTCGCGTGGCGTCAAAAATCAGGCCCGCTGTCCAGGGCCCGATCCACTGGCCCAATGAGTTGGCCATGATGATGACGGCCAGCAGCTTGCCCAGCGTCGCCAGGCCAAAACACTCCGCCGTGACCAGCGGAATCAGCATGTAGTCCGCGCCCATGGCAAAGCCAAAGACGATGGCAAACGACCAGGCAGCGACAGGGAAGCGGGCAAAGAACAACAGCGGGATGGCCAAGGCCAATACCAGGTAGAAGGTGGCCATCACATTCTTCTTCTGGAAGCGGTCGGCCAGATAGCCGACAATCACCCGCCCGGCGAGGCCGGCAAACAGAAGGCCGCTCGAAATCACCGAAGCCTGGCCGAGGGTATATTTCTGGTCCTGCAGGAAAAGCACGAATTGCTGGATGACCGTGCCGATGGCTCCAATCACAAGCGAACTGCCGATGAGGATCAGCCAGAAGTTGGCAGAGCGCGCGACGCGGCGAAGGTCAAACACCACGGCGGGCCCGGTGGGCTTAGCCGAGCGGGCATCCTCGCCGTCGGGAGCGAGACCCATATCCGAGGGAGCCGAGCGCGTGACCCACTGCGCGATGGGAAGCAGCACGACCAGGATGAGGATTCCCACCACCTCAAAAGCCCGCCGCCAGCCGTAATGCGAGATGAGGAAGTGGACCAATATGGGCGAAACCGCGCCGCCCACGCCCAGGCCCAGGTAGGCATAGCCCATGGCGCGCCCTCGCGCCGCGCGAAACCAGCGGGCAATGAGCACCTGATTAGGAATGGGGCCGGTGAGGATGTAGCCAATAACTTCCGCGATGGAAAGGAGGTAATACTGCCACAGGTGGGTCATCCATCCCATCAGGATGAGGGGGACGCCCACAAATACCAGCCCGAAGCGTATGACGAAGCGCGCGCCGCGGCGGTCAATCAGGGAACCGAGGTAACCCACAAAGGGAGCTACGATCACAAATCCGATCAGAATGCCTGCCGTCACCTGGCTGCGGGAGAAACCCAGGTTTCTCACCAGTTCCGGGTAGAAGACTGGCATGCCGTAAAATACGATTCCGACCCCAAAAAAGAGGTTCAGGAATGCCGCGGCAACAATCCACCAGCCATAAAAAATGCGCATGAATTTTCCCTTCGTTGTGACGCTGCCCCTTGCCCGGTGATTGCTTGCAGAGTTGCGGCCCCCAAAACCTTTTCACACAGAGGGCCCGGAGATCCTCCTGGTGTTTTGCACGAAGACTTGCAAGGCACAGAGGTCACAGAGAAGCACCCGGTGCAAACTGTGCTAACGCCTATTGGCGGAGAATTCCGCCTCCACCTCGGGCCAGTGGTCGCGGCACCACTCCGCCATTTTGTCAACGCGCATGGCGCCTTTCCATCCGAACCTCGCGCGAAGGTGCAGGAGCCACGGGATCAGGCCTTCATCGGGATGGAACAGCAGCAGGTGGAGGGCCTTTTCGGTTTTGCTCCCGGTGTTCATAAAGTATTCGCTGTCCGGCAACTGGAAAATGGTGTGCATCTGGAAAGTGGCGCAGCCGCGCAGCAGGTATTCCGCGGCGATGCGGCCGGAATGGATGTCGCCGGTGGCGCTGACGGGCAACAATTTAGTCTTATCCGCGGATGCAGAACACCCGGTGAGGAACTTTTCCAGCACGCTCAGGTTGCGGTCGCTCAGGTCCGGGCCGCCATAGGCGACGCCCACCTTGTCCAGATACTGTTTCTGTGGATCGAAAAGCCGGTTGGCGTAAATCAGAAAATCCGCCTGCTTTTCGCCCGACGCCTTGTGGACCGCCTCGAGCATGCGAAGCTGGAAATCATCCTCGAACAGCGCATTAAACATCTTGAGGCCGACAAGAATTTTTCCGGGCTCGACCGCGTGGATCAGCGCCGGGACCCGTGCCAGCCATTCCAGAATTTTCGCCTGCTGGGCCGCGCGTCCGGAGCCTGCCAGCGTAGGGCTGAAATCTTTTTCCAGGGGCATGGCAAGTTCAGGGCAATGTTTTTTCCACGGTCCCAGCAGAAGGTTGGTGGTGAAAACGTACTCATCCTCTTTCCAGAAGTCTTCCTCGGGCGTGGGCAGGTGATACTTGACGGAAGGGACAATGAGCATCCCGGCGCCGGCGCCGATCGCAAGCGCCTGGTCAAAGAAATCGCGGTACGCTTCCAGCGTGTTGTACCATCCGCGGCCCTTCCAGGTGACCGTCCAGCCTTCCTGGCCGCCGCGGCCGCGGATGCGCTCCACGGTCATGCGGGTCTCGGGAATGGCCCACTCCCACATGCTCTGCCCGCCGTGGCTGTCCTGGGCTATGACGGTCTTGAGAATGACGAAGCCAAGGCCCGCACTGGAATCTTTTTCCACCTGATGGGCGGCCAACGAGAGCTGGCCGGAGGCCTTGCCGAAGGGATTCTTGACCGGCAGGCCGGCATATTCGCTTTTGAGATCGATGCCGTAAGCGGAAAGAACACGGGACTCGAGCGGCCGTGGGAGCCCGTCCCGAAATTCGTCGAAATCCTTTTGAAGCTGAGTGGAATCCTGCTTGCTGAGTTGCGGCTTGCCGCGAAGGCGGACCCGCGGCGGGAAATATTCCTCCATGAACAATTTAATCCTTTGCGCTATTTGAACTGTCGAATTCGCCGATTGCCGCGAGCGTTTCCCCGATCCGGATGTATTCTTCCTCGGGCAGCTCAGGACCCCACGGGTCGTTCGCGGATTCGCGCCCGATCACCCCCAAGTGGACCAGCGTCCAAAGCATTCGTCGGATGTACCCTTCCATGGGGGGAATAAACAGCACCTGGGAGAGCCGGTCGACGGCGCTCGAAAGGTCAAGGAACTCCGTAGCGTGGCCGCTGAAATAGGCGTTCATCATGTTATGTTGCAAGTCGATGCATGCTGCGCCCATGCCAATCAGGGCCGCCTGCGCGCCGGCCATCAGGCTGTAACCCAGAAAGCGATCTTCGCCGGTGATCAGCACCTTTTCCGGAAACTCTTCGGCGATCAGGCTGGCCACGCCCTGGAAAGTCATCACGCTGTCGAGCGTGGCGAGCTTGATGCCCGCCACTTCCGGCAAAGCGAAGAGCGGACGCAGGACCTCGGGGGAATAGGAGATGCCGCCCGCGGCTTCATACAGATAGAACAGAATCATGGGCGTGTGAAGGGAGGCCAGTTTCCTGTGATAGTCAACCAGCAGTTTGTCAAGTTCGCCCTCTCCGGC
Organism: Terriglobia bacterium; assembly: GCA_035277665.1. GTDB lineage: Bacteria > Acidobacteriota > Terriglobia > UBA7540 > UBA7540 > SCRD01. The sequence continues at coordinate 9,956 of DATEKC010000149.1, read as the reverse complement.
AATCTTGCGGAGCGGCGAGGGCGCATAAGCGAGGAGGGCATGAGCACCATGCTGGAGCGCGTCGTTGGCCATTTCGAGCGCGGAATCAACATAGGACGAAAAAGTAGTGGCGGCCGCGGGCGCACCTCCCACGCCGGCGATGATCAGCTTGTCAGGGCCAAGCCCCTTTGCCCAGGCTCGCAACACCTGAAGGCGCTGGTCGCGGCTGAGGTGCAACCCCCGGCCGGTATGCGCCCACAAGGCAACGCCCGCAACAGGTTGCCGGTTCATGTAGGCAATGTATTTGTCCTGAGCGGCGGCATCGATCCGGCCGTCGGCCGTCATCGGGACGGGAACTGCGGGGACCAGCCCATGCCAGAGGCGGCGGCCGCATTCTTCAGCGGAAAGCTGCGTCATGGCTGGAACTCCTCGAGGCGGATGCGGTATTGATCAACTTTTTCCATGTTGACTTTGTAACCCATGCCCGGACCCTCGGGCAGATGGATAAATCCATCATCCGAGATTTCGATGGGAGGCACGATGATATCATCCTTGAACCAGCGCGCAGAAGCCTCTACGTCCGTTGGAAACGTGAAATTGCCGAGCGTCGCCAGGTGCAAGGCCTGGGCGGACGCCACGCCAAGCTCCGGCATGGTGCCCATCCAGCAGGGAATTCCGGCGGCCTGGGCGGCGTCATGGGCCTGCTTCGCCGGCGCCAGCCCTCCCATGCGCTGCACCTTGATGTTGATGATTTTCGCGCTGCCCAGGCGGATGGCCGTATGAAGCGATTCCAGGTCTTCCGCGGATTCGTCCAGGCAGATGGGGGTCCGAAGCCGGCGCTGAAGTTCCGCGTGCTCCGCCAGCGCCTTGCGGCCCAGCGGCTGCTCGAACATCATCAGGCCGTAGCCGTCCAGCTCTTCAAAAACCGCGGCGTCTTCGATGCGATAAGCCGCGTTGGCATCCACCATCAGAGGGATGTTCCCAAACCGCTTGCGAACGGCTCGCACCAGTTCCACGTCGTGCCCCGGCATAATTTTGATTTTGATGCGGCGATAACCCTGGTGCAGAAACGTGTTCACGCGAACGAGCAGTTCATCAACAGAAGGCATCAGCCCGATGGCCGCGCCGGAAGGGATCGGCCGCCTGCTGCCACCCAGCAATTCGTAGAGCGGCACGTTCGCCTGATTGGCCCGGAGGTCCCACATCGCTCCCTCGACTCCCGCCTTGGCAAATGGTTCGCCGGGGAACTGCGTGAGCCAATCAAAACAGCACTCAGCCTGAGGAAGCGGCTGGGCCAGCAATCCGGGAACTGCCTTGGTGCGCAGGAATTCCCAGGTCGAGTCCGGTGTTTCGGCAGAATAAAACGAGCCGCCCATGGGAGAGGCTTCTCCCCAGCCGGTTATCCCGTTTTTGCCCTGTAATTCCAAGAGGATAGCGTCTTTTATGGACACTTCGCCGTTTGAGATTTTGAAGGGTTCGTGCAAGGGCACCTGCACCCAGTGCAGGCGGATTGCAGAAAGTTGGTTTCCGGTCGGCATCATGGGGTCCAGAGGAAATCTAATCTGCCCTGCGGCGGGAAGTCAATCAATTCTTGATGATGTAAACACGCCGGCGGACTCGAGATCTTCCGGCAAATCAGTCAGAATTTGCTGCAACATCTTTTGATTGCGCTCGTTTTGTGATGAAATAGGGGACTTACCCAAAGTTCCGAGCGAGACGTGGAAAGGGAAATCAGAATCGATTGTGTGAATTATCACCCATCAATGTGATGCCCATCACACCATTGAAGAAGAAGAAAGTAGAAAATTTGTCCCCTGGGCCAATGATAGAAATCCTGCTGTGTGAGTAGTTGTTCCTTGAGAGCAGGCAGGACCTGGCCCTGCAGGGAGTTGGGAAAAGGAGAGAAATTGTCATGATCATAGGTATTCCCAAGGAGAGCTTTCCTGGAGAGAGGCGAGTGGGCACGGTGCCCTCCATTGTTCCTCAATTGAAGAAAGCCGGGTTTGAAATTGTTATTGAAACTGGAGCGGGTGTCAGCGCGGGATATCTGGATAAGGACTATGTGGACAAGGGCGCCAGGGTGCTCGGAAGCCGCGAGGAAATCTTCAAAACTGCTGACATCATTGTGCAGGTGCTCTGCTATGGTTCCAACGACAAGACCGGAAAAGAAGACGTAGGGCTCTATCGGGAGGGCCAGTTCCTCGTGGGCTTTCTGCGCCCGCTGGGAGCAATAGAGACTTTGAAGGACATCGCTGCGAAAGGCGTGTCGGCCTTTAGCGTGGAATTCATGCCGCGAATCACCCGGGCGCAGAGCATGGACGCCCTGTCATCGATGTCAACCATCTGCGGCTACAAGGCGGTGCTGCTTGCTGCCGACACTTTGCCGCGGCTGTGCCCCATGATGACCACGGCGGCGGGAACCATCACGCCCGCCCGTATCTTCATCATTGGAGCCGGTGTGGCCGGACTTCAGGCCATCGCATCGGCCCGCCGGCTGGGCGCCGTTGCCTCTGCCTACGACGTTCGGCCTGCCGTGAAGGAGCAGGTGCATAGCCTGGGCGGCCGTTTCGTGGAGTTGCCCATCGAGGCCAAGGATGCCCAGGACGCGCGCGGCTACGCCACGGCGCAGGATGAGAACTTCTACCAGCGTCAGCGCGAACTGCTGGGACGCGTGGTGGCGGAAAGCGACATCGTGATCACCACGGCCGTGATCCCCGGCAAGAAACCGCCCCTGCTGGTGACCGAAGAGATGGTGAAGAGCATGGCGGCAGGGTCGGTGATTGTGGACCTGGCAGCGGAGCGTGGCGGGAACTGCGAATTGACTGAAGCCAGCAAGGTTGTGGTGAAACACAACGTCAGTATCGTGGGTACCATCAATCTAGCCAGCACTGTCCCTTACCACGCCAGCCAGATGTATGCGCGAAACATCTACACGTATTTGATCCATCTGTTCAAGGAAGGGAAGCCGGAGCTGAATCTGGATGATGAGATTACGCGCGAGACGCTGATTACACACCGCGGCGAAATTGTCCATGGCCGCGTGCGGGAGTTTTACTCCCTGCCCGGAAAGAGCGCGGAGAAGAGTGCTTAGTGGAGATTGAAGACCGTGGGGTGGCTGCTCAGAGCAGTTCCCGCGGCATGCATCACGAAACATTTCGATAAAGGAGGGTACGGTGCCAGAAGGATTTATCTCAAACTTGTACGTTTTTGTGCTGGCGGCTTTTCTTGGATTTGAAGTAATTCGCCGGGTCTCGCCGCTTCTGCACACGCCGCTGATGGCTTTGACCAACGCGCTGGATGCCATTGTAGTGGTCGCCGCCATCATCATTGCCGGGCGTGCGGGAAGCCAGCTTTCTTTGATCCTCGGGGCGATCGCAGTCGCCGCCGCGTTCAGCAACATGATCGGCGGTTTTCTGATCACGGACCGCATGCTGCGGATGTTCAAACTGAGTGGGCGTAAAAAACAATGAACATAACCATCATGAATCTTTCGACCGTACAGTATCTGACCGACTTCTCGTACATTATCGCCATCGCCTTTTTCATTCTTTCGCTGAAGTGGCTGAGTTCGCCCGCCACTGCGCGCCGCGGAGTCCTGATCGGCGAGATCGGCGCGGCAATGGCCGTGGTGACCACCTTCTTCAGCCCCGATCTTGTCCGGTTCAAGTGGATTCTGATCGCGTTGCTGATTGGTCTCATCATCGGCATTCCGCTCGGCCTGGTCCAGATGACAGCCGTGCCCCAGCGGACCGCCATGAGCCACGCTTTCGGCGCTTTGGCCGCGGCAGTGATCGGAATTGCCGAGTTCTACATGCGCATCCCGCACATCAACAAGTTCGAGATGACGGAAATTTCGATGGAAGTGATCATCGGCTCGCTCAGTTTTACGGGAAGCCTGATCGCAGCGGGCAAGCTGCAGGAATGGCTTCCCCAGCGGCCCATTGTTTACAAGGGGCAGAACTACGTCAGCTTTTCGGTGCTGGGCGCTGCGGTCTTGTCGGCTTTGATTCTGATTTTCAACCCTGTGGCTCCCTACCTTTTCCCGGCCATGGTGATCATCTCGCTGCTTTTCGGCGTGATGCTGGTCACACCCATTGGTGGGGCCGACATGCCAACGGTCATCGCGCTATTGAACTCCTACGTCGGGCTCACCGCGGCCTTGCTCGGTTTTGTTCTCAACTCGAAGGTGCTGGTGGTGGCCGGCGCGCTGGATGGCTCTTCCGGCTTTATCCTGGCTGTGATCATGTGCAAGGCCATGAACCGCTCGTTCACGAATGTGTTGTTCGGCGCCTTCGGCCAACTCCAGGCCTCGACTAAAGGTGTGGAAGAAGAAAGGGTTGTCCACAGCGCGACACCGGAGGAGGCCGCTGCCATTCTCGCCGCGTCCAATACCGTCCTGGTCGTTCCCGGCTACGGTATGGCCGTGGCCCAGGCGCAGCACAAGGTTCGAGAGATGTTCGATGTGCTGACGAAGAAGGGCATCGACGTGAAGTTCGGCATCCATCCGGTGGCCGGACGGATGCCGGGCCACATGAACGTCCTCCTCGCAGAAGCTGACGTTCCTTATGACAAGCTGATCGAGATGGATGATGCCAATGGTGAAATGGCGCAGACCGACGTGGCGTTGATTATCGGCGCCAATGATGTTGTCAATCCGGCCGCAAAGACTGATCAGAGCAGCCCCATCTATGGCATGCCGATCATCGAGGTCAGTAATGCCCGGACCGTGATGGTGATCAAGCGGAGCTTGAATCCCGGCTTTGCGGGCATTGACAACCCTCTGTTTTACATGGACAACAACCTGATGCTTTTTGGCGATGCGAAATCGTTTGTCAGCGGCATCGTCAAAGAATTGTCAGGCGGCGGTGAGTAAGCAAGACAAACATGGCGCCGGGTGCAGCTGTAGGAGTCTGCACCTGGTGCTGCCATGCCCCTGTATTTCCGCCCGAGCACATTTCCCGGCCCCCTGAAGCGCCCTGCCGCTCCGCGAATTGTCTTTTCATTCTTCCCCCCTTTACAAAACTCGTCTTTGCCACTCGCACTGAATGACGCCTCCTGCTGCTTCCGCGTCGCGAGGCAATTCCTTGCGGGTGTAGATTGAGCAGGTGAGGCTGCGATAAAATAGCGCCAAGGAAGGAAAAATGGATCAAGGTTCTGGTCAGGATGCACGGCTTGCGCCGGAAGGCGGCTCAGTGGAACATCGAGGAAGCGCAAGATCGGGATTCATGTGGTTTGCTTGGATCGCGCTTGCGGTGCTCGGGGTCCTTTTTTATGTTCTGGTGGTGCGGCTGGACCGCATCGACAAGGAAGTCGGTCAACTTAATTCCCAGTCGCAGCAAACTACTTTGAAAGCCGATGTCGCCTCCGCGAACGCGTCGGCCGCGCTTGACCGGGCTTCTATTGCCGAACAGAGCGCCCAGCAGGCTGCAAACCAGCGGGACCAGGCTGAAAAGCAGAAAGCTCAGGCCCAGCAAGAGACCCAGCAGACCCAGTCGCAACTGGAACAAGCCAAGCAACAGGTCCAGGCCGCACAGCAAAAGGCAGAACAAGCCCAGCAGAGGGCTGAGGAATACCGCAAGGCGCGGGAGGAAGAGCTGAATAGCCTGCAACAGGCCCTGGGCCAGATTGCTTCCACGCGCCGGACTGCCATGGGGCTCGTGATGACGCTGGGAAGCAAGTCCGTCCGTTTCGCTTTTGACAAGGCGACCCTGCAACCCGAGGATAAGGAGGTCCTGAGCCGCATTGCCGGCATCCTGTCGACTCTGAAGGGATATCAGATTTACGTTTACGGTTACACGGACGACATTGGAACCAACGAATACAACCGGAAACTCTCGGAAAGGCGCGCCAAATCAGTGTTTGACTACCTGGTGCAGAACGGCCTGAACCCCAACATTATGACCACCAAAGGATTTGGAGATGCCGACCCTCTGGTGCCCGGAAACTCTTCCAAAGCCCGCGCCATTAACCGACGGGTCGAAATCGGCCTGGTCGATTCCACCGTTAAACCTATTCCATCACAGGGCCAGTAAGACCCGGCGAGCGGATCATTCTTCGGACATCCCCACTATACAAAAGGACCGAACATCCAGAGGCTCAACGTCGCGCCCAAAAATCCGTTGACACTTTTCTTCGCTTTTTGTTACGTTCAAAAGCTCGTAGCAAATAGAAGTTAAGAAGAGGCTTCCTGCTGGCTGAACACGTCGGATCGTGGGGCGGGAAACGGGCTGGGAGCTGGCGAGGCGCTTAGATGTTTGTACCGAAGAGGATGTTTCTGACCAAGGGGGTGGGCAAGCACCGGGAAAAGCTGACAAGCTTTGAACTGGCGCTTCGGAATGCAGGGATTGCAGCCTGCAATCTGGTCCGGGTTTCCAGCATCTTCCCTCCTCGCTGCAAAATGATTCCGCGGTCTGAAGGCATTAAAGAATTGGAGCCCGGACAGGTGACATTTGTCGTGATCAGCGAAAATTCCACGCGCGAACCCCACCGGCTGATTGCCGCCTCGGTCGGTGTGGCGATGCCCGCGGACCGCAACGCCTACGGCTACCTTTCAGAACATCATTCCTTCGGACAAACGGAACAGGTGGCAGGAGAGTATGCCGAGGAGCTGGCTGCGGAGATGCTGGCCACCACCCTGGGAGTAGAGTTTGATCCCGACCAGAGCTGGGACGAAAAGAAGGAAATCTACCGGATCTCCAACAAGATTGTGCGAACGTCAGAGATCACGCAGTCGGCGATTGGCGACAAGCGAGGCCTTTGGACGACTGTCCTGTCCGCGGCCGTTTTGCTGGGTGTTGAAGATTGACGCCTGTGGCGACGTTTAAGAGGACAGGTCAGGGGTTCAATTTCGGTCCTCGCAGTTTTCCCTCCGAGCCCCGCATTATAAAATTATCAGGAGCCATATCATGCGTAAACATGAGATATTGACGGTCCCAACTCGCCCTTTTGAAATCGACCGGAAGAAGAACGCTGCCTCGATTCTGGAAAAGATGCAGGGCATCTCCTTCCAGGGGCGAAACCTTGGCACGGCTTTCCACATCTGGAAACGCATGCTGGGTGACCGCGTCACCATCATGATGGGCCTTTCAGGAGCGATGATTCCTGGCGGCATGCGGCGGCTGGTGGCATATATGATCAAGCAGCGCCTGGTGGATTGCGTGGTTTCAACAGGGGCCAATTTCTTCCATGACATTCATGAGAGCCTGGGACGCCTGCATTTTCAGTGCTCGCCTGCCATCGACGATGTTCACCTGCAGAAAAACCTGATCGACCGTATGTATGACACCCTGGTAGACGAAGAGGAATTTCGGGAAGAAGATGCTTTTATTGGCCGATTTGCCGCCTCGCTCGACCAGTCCCGGCCTTACACCACGCGTGAGTTCCTCTATCTGCTGGGCAAAGAGGTTTCAAAACGCTCCAAGGAGGACGGCATTGTCACTTCTGCTTACAAAGCGAGAGTTCCGCTCTATTGCCCAGCCATCGGGGATTCCTCCATCGGCATCGGGATTGCGGAAAACCGGCACCTCGGCAAGAACCGGTTCACCTTTGACGTGATCGGCGACGTGCTTGAAACAGCCCATCTGGCAGCCGATTCACCCGCCAGCGGGGTCGTTTATTTCGGCGGCGGAACGCCCAAGAATTTCGTTCAGCAGAGCGAAGTGACCGCAACCTTTATGCGCAAGGCTTCCAACGGCCACAAGTACGCAATCCAGGTTGTTACCGACATGCCCCAGTGGGGCGGACTTTCCGGCTGCACATTCGAAGAAGCCCAAAGCTGGGGAAAGATTGCACACGACGCCAGCATTGTCACCTGCAACTGCGACTCGACTATCGCCATGCCTATCCTGATGACGGCTATTTCCGAGGAGCGGGAACTGATCAGGAAACGCAAGAAGCCCGTCTTTGAATTGGGGCGCGAACTGAAGTTCTCATTCCAAAAGTAAGTTGCACAAAACCAACAGCTTGAAACTCAACCCGCCTATTGTTGGTTGGCAATCGGGCGGCGGGCCGGGCTGGTCATTTTCATGGGTTCGGTCGCTGCCGTGCCCTGGAGTTTCTCAGTAACCAGCCGGACACTGGAAGTAATGCCAGATCTCTTTATCGCTCACCGAAACTCTGCCTTTCTTTTCCTGCCTGATCCTTTTCGAATTGCTTACATTGTGATGTGTATCACTGCGGTTTTCCCCCGGAAATGATGCCATAAGAGCGGATTGGAGGATCCGGCCAGCGACCTTCCAGTCCTGGTGGAGGAAAACTTGATGAAGAATAAGGATGTTACTCGACGGGATTTCCTGAAGGGTGCGGCATTTGCAGCCGTTGCAGCTGGCGGGGCGAGGCCGGCGAAGGCTGCTCCTGCACTTTTAAGCACTTCGAACCCGGGAAGTACGGTTCATTACGGCTTTATCGGGACCGGCACTGAAGGATGCGACCTTCTAAAGCGGCTGGCGACCATTCCGGAAGGTCGTTGCATCGCCACCTGTGATATCTACGCGCCCAACCTGAAGCGCGGCGTTGAAACCATTGGTTCGAATCCTCAGACCTATACAGGCAGCCCCACCGAATACCGCCGGATGCTGGAGCGGAAAGATCTGGACGCTGTGATGATTGCAACTCCGCTCAGCATGCACGCTCAGATGGTCATCGACGCACTCAACGCGGGCAAGCACGTATTTGTCGAAAAGACGATGTACTTCAAGGAGGAGGAGGGCGACGCGATCAGGAAGGCCTCGGAAGCCAACTCCAAACAGGTTATTCAGATCGGCCTGCAGCGCCGGTCGAGCGTGCTTTATAACGTAGCCATGCAGATGATCCGCAAAGGCGCGCTGGGTAAGGTGATGTTTGTTCGTGCGCAGTGGCACCGCAACAGCAACTGGAGGCGGCCGGTCCGCGACCCACATTATGAGCGGCTCATCAACTGGCGGATGTACAGGGAATACTCCGGCGGTCTGATGGCTGAACTGGCTTCACACCAGGTGGATATCGCCAATTGGGCCTTCGGCGCAGAGCCCCTTTCAGTGATGGGCACGGGTGGAATCGATTATTGGAAAGATGGCCGTGAAGTTTGTGACAACGTCGAGGTCATCTTCCGGTACCCGGAAGGGCGGAAAATGATATTCAGTTCCATCCTTTACAACACACGCTTTGGTTTCGATGAGCAGATCATGGGTGACCACGGGACATTGATCATAACCATAGGCAAGGGAATGTATTACCGCGAACCAGTCGCCAAATCCACGAATGGAAAAGCCAAGGAAGACTGGTGGGCAGGCGCAACGGTGACGCAACACGCTGAGCAGAAAGGATTCCCCTTGTTTCCGGAGGAGTCCCAATCCGGGCAGCCAGGTTTCCTCGACCGTGAGATGCTTTATGCAAAGCGCTGGCTGGCTTCCATGGGCATTTACGAGTATGAGGAGCCACACGATCCGTATTGGATGGAACTCTCAAACTTTATGGCGAGTATCCGGGACGGAAAGCCGGTTGCCTGTCCCCTGGAAATCGGCATGGCGGATGCCCGTGCTGTGATCTACGGGAACCGGGCTATCGACACAGGCGCCACCGTGTACTGGCCGAAGAAAGGTGCGTAAATTTATCATCATTCCCGTTCTATGGACCACGGTCATTCAATAAGATTTCCGGGCCGGGCTAGCGATTTGCCACGTTCTACCTCCGACGGCGGACCTGCCGGGTCCTTACGTTATTCGCTTCTCGTGCGAACGCTCTTCCTGCTCTCTTTACTTCTCCTGTTGATGCTGACGGCGAGTCCGCTGTTGAGAGCGGCGGACCCGCTGATTCGCTACGAAGCTACCCACCGCGCGATGGGCACCTCTTTTACATTGGTTGCCTATGGTCAAAGCAGTGCCTACCTTGAAGAGGTCGCGGCGCAGGTCTTCCAGGAAATGGACGCACTGGACGACCAGATGAGCAATTACAAGCCTGAGAGCGAACTCTCTTCGATAAATCGTGAAGCTGCCCGGCAT
>DATEKC010000148.1:0-68657 GCA_035277665.1 Terriglobia bacterium | reverse complement strand
ATCAGCAGCACGATGGAAAGCGCCACCTGGATGACCACCAGAGATTTTCGCGGCAGGGAGGAACGGTCACGGGTGGAGCGGCCCGCCCCGTGCAAAGCCTCCGCGGGATCGGAATGTGACATCACCCAGGCCGGCGCCCCGCCAAAAATCACCCCGGTCAGGAGGGAAAGCAGGAAGGCGAAGCCTATCACCATGGGCGAGGGCGAGGCGTCAATGGGGACGTAATGCGCCCCGCGGAAAGCAATCAGCAGCAGGGTGCGCGTACCCAGGTAGGCCACCAGCAGCCCTGCAACACCGCCCAGGACGGCCAGCAGCACGCTTTCAGTAAGGATCTGCCGGATCAGCCTCGACCGCGGAGCGCCCAGGGCCACTCGGACCGCCGTTTCACCGCGCAGCGCGGCGCCACGGGCCAGCAACAAGTTGGCAAGGTTGGCACAGGCAATCAACAGCACCAGGCCCGCGATGATCATCAGCAGCCGAAGGCCGTCGCGCGTCTGGTCCTGCATGCTGGCAACTCCTTCGCCGCCGGGGCCGATCACGATCTTTTGCTTGCTGAGTTGGGTGCGGTCATAGGCTGTAAGGTCCGGTTGGGCGCCGAGCCATCGCTGCAGTTCGGTGGTGACTTCGGTTTGCACTGCCGCCGGCCGGGCGCCGGGCTTCAAACGGCCAATCACGTGAAGCCAATGAAGCGAGGAATTTTTCAGGATTGAATTCTGCCCGTTCAGGACCGGCTCCGTGGCGAGCGGCAGCCAGAAATTTGGCGGGTCAGACCGCAGCGTGTCGCCGAAGAAACCCGGCGGAGCAATGCCCACTATGGTGTAGGGAACCATATTGATGACGAATGTCGAGCCCAGCACTGACGTGTCGGAACCAAAGCGCGTTTGCCACGTGCGGTAATCCATAATCGCTGCGGGCGGCGCGTTCGGCTGGTCGTCAGACGGCGTGATGGATCGCCCGGCATAGGCGCTGACGCCAAACATCGAGAAGTAATTTCCTGAGACAAATTCTCCCTGGTAGGGTTCGGCAGGGCCGGAGGCGCCGCGGCGCCGCACGCTCAGGCTGGATAACCTCGCCTGGAAAGCCGCCATCTGGCTGAATTCCGGCGTGTGATCGCGGAGCTGTTTGTAAAGATCGTCAGAGTAAAGGTCCCAACTGTCCTGCATTCCGCTAAGCACGCAGCAGTTGTTGCCGGTACCCACGCGGTAGAGATCTCCGGGATTCACCACCGGGAGGCTCTTGAGCATGATCGCATCCACAAGCGTAAAAATTGCGGTGTTGGCGCCAATGCCGAGAGCGAGAGTAAGAACCGCAACGATTGTGAATCCGGGATTGCGGCGGAGCTGGCGGAGACCGTAGCGGAGGTCCTGAAGAAAGCTTTCCAGCCAGGGAAGGCCCCACATTTCGCGATGGGCTTCGCGAAGCTGGGTCATGCCGCCCAGTTGCACGCGGGCCGCGCGCCGCGCATCTTCAGGAGAAAGGCCCCGGCGGAGGTTTTCCTCCGTGAGCATCCCCAGGTGCGCATCGAGTTCCTGCTGGAACTCTTCATCCAGTCGGCGGCGCGAGAACAACCCGTGAATTCGCTGGCCCAGCATTTTGATTCGGTTCAGCATGCGGTTATCTCCGGTCCGCGAGTTGCAGCAACCGTCCAATCACGCCCGAGACGCGCGACCAATTCTCTTCTTCATGCCGAAGCCGTTTTCGGCCGGCCTTGGTGATGGAGTAGAACCTGGCCTTACGGTTGTTCTCGGAAGTGCCCCATGCAGCGGTGATCCAGCCGTTTTGCAGCAGGCGAACCAGCGAGGCGTAGATGGTTCCCTGGTTGATCTGCAGCACGTTCTCGCTGATTTGCTCAATACGGCGCGCGATGCCGTATCCGTGCAGAGGCCCCATGGCCGCAAGGGTCGTCAGCACCATGAGGTCGAGTGTGCCTTGAAGGATGTCCGATTTTTCCGCCATGACCGCTCCTGTGGTTTATGCACAGGAGTATGGCAAAGCGCGAGGCCGATGTCAATGCAATTCGCAGCGCCCCCCCGTAGGACCGGGCTTCAGCCCGGCACGTTTGGGTACTGCCTGGATGACATGCCGGGCTGAAGCCCGGCGCTACAAAACCAAGAGCCGCAGAGTGTTGTGCTTCGCGCAAAACTGTGCGCTACCCGGCCGCGCGAGTTGATCTGTGGCGCGGCTACGCCAGGGCGGCCCGGATGGCCTTGACGAGGCCTTTGCCGAATTCCAGCCGATCGTCCACCGTGGGCCAGCGGCCGAGCTTGCGGCTGTAAGCGACCCTTTGCTCCATCAAAAAAGCGGGAATGTGGAGCTTGCTATAGAGGCCCTCGTTGACCTGCATACGGCCGGGGGCAGGCGGCGTGGCCTGGGGCGGACTCGCCTCATAGGCGCGGCTCGGGTCAAAGGATGTTGTCCGCGTGAGCTCATCGTAAATTTTTTGCCCCAGCGTGCTGAACTTTGGCGAGAGCGGCGGGCTGAGATATTCGTTCTCCTCATCATTATGGAGTGAGAGGAAAAAGTCGGTCCGCTTGCCCTGGTTCGTCCAGTCTGCAATCGAGTTGCACGCCGCCGTAATCTCCGGCATTTTCACCGGATCGTCGGTGTCCCAGTTACGGTTGAGGTCATAGCCGTAGGCGTTGTAGCGCACGCCGCCGCGGAAGACGCCGTCGGGGTCCTGCATGGGAAGAATCTTGAAGACGGTTTCCCTGCGGATCCGGGCCGCGGCGGGGTCTGACGAAAGCAGAAATCGAATGGCTCCTTCGCTCACCCACGACGATCCTCCCTCCCAGGAGTGCTGGCGGAACATCAGCCACACCACTTTTTTCTGCTGCTTGCCGCGGCCGGGATCGGTGATGGTCAGCAGCGGAATATCGCGGCCCTGGACGGACTTGCCGATCACCTCGTAGCGCAGTTCAGGCGAGCGTTTGATCGACTCCAGCAGCCGCGCAAGATTCCGGTTGGTGTAGGGCGGGACGTGGGCAATCCACAACCGGCGTTCGGTGGGCCTGATGCGAAGCCTCATGCTGCTGGCAAGGGCGGTCCAGTTTTTCTTGGAAACGTGGGTCCAGTGATGGTTGTCGTAGCTATAGACGGGAGGAGTGTCGGGAGTGATGGCCTGGGCCCCAGGCCGGAAGTTATACTCTCCAACAATGTCGGTGAAATCGATGGTCAGCTCTGAATCGGGCGCGTTGTCAATCCGGAAGTAATACCAACTGATCTGCCGGTTGCGGCCAAACTGGTCCACTTCGCCCAGCAAGATGCAGCGCGTGTAGGTGTCCGTGACCCTGATAATTTTGCCCAGGCTGCCACCTTCGAAGCCGGTCGAAAACGTCAGGCCGGATTTGCCGGGCGCCGATGCCGTTTCATCCGCAGATGCGGAGGTCTCGGCCGCGACGCGAGCGGGTTTCCCCGCAGCCACGATGCCGCCAAGCCCTGCTGCCGTGTTGCGGAGAAACTTCCGCCTGTGCATAGATGTCCTCTTCCACTTCTTGTTGTCGGATTGCAAAGGGCGTAGTGCGGTCCTTCCCTCACGGGTTAAGACAAGAGCCGCAGACCGCAAAACCGGCGGGCTGCGGTACACTCAGGCTTTGTGGGCTTTGAACATTGCTTTCAGGCGCGAGGCGATGAGGCGTTCCTCGCCCGGCTTCAGCATGAAAGACGTCATGGTGATTGCATTGTCGCCTGGCCCGCCGCCTACCATCACGGCGGGATCATCGCTCTCGAGGAAGGCGCGCGCCTGGGCCGAGGTGAGCCCCACCTTTTGCGCGTCCCACTCGACGCGCATGGTGGGAACGTGATTGGCAATCGGCGGGACCAGATCCGCCGTGTAGACCCCCGAAAAACTGCGGAGCTCTTTCGAAATGTAGTGCAGCCGGTCCCACCATTCCTGGGTCAGCTTCTCGTGGTCGCTGCTGAGATAGACTTCCAGCGCCTTCCACATCCCCACAATTTCTTCCTTGCCCACCTTCATGCCGCGCCCGATGGTGGGAGCGAAGGGGGCGCCATTAAAGCGCGCGGCGCGGACCAGGTCCTTGCGGCCCAACAGCAGCCCGGAGCACTGCGGGCCGCGCAGCCCCTTGCCGCCGCTGAAGGCGACCAGGTCGTAACCCATGTTGTTATAGTCCGTCAGGTGCGAGACGGGAGGCGTGTCCGCCGCACAGTCGTTAAAGGTTGGAACATTGTGCTGCTTGCCGAGTTTGGCCCAGTCCGCCACTTTGATCTCGCTGTTGTCGTCCATATAATTCGCAAAGAACATGAGAGCCGTTTTCTCGCTCACCGCCCGGCTGACGTCGTCGGGCGATTCCACCTCGACGATCTTCACCCCGCTGGCCAGAATCTGCGGATTGTATCCGTAGTGCCGGTGCTGACTCTTCAGCATGAGGACTTCGCTCTTCATCCCGGTCAGGTCAGGCAACTGGCGGATCAATTCCTTGTTCTCTCCCGTCAGTGTTCCGGCAACACCGGACATGATGGCGCCCGCGGCGCCGGAAGTGATGGTGGCGGAGTGGTCGGCAGGCAGGTCTTTCAGCATTTTGGCAATGCGATCGCCGGTGGCTTCGAGCAGGTCCGGAATGCTCACATAATGCTCGGCGGCGGCGCTCATGGCGGCCACGGCCTCGGGCGGAATCAGAGAGCCGCCGATCAGCGTAATGGTGCCCCAGGCGTTGATGATGGTCTTCACGCCAAGTTCTTTGTAAATGTCGCCGGATGCGGAGGCCGCAGCCTTCCTGCCGCGCGCCAATGCGCTGCCGGGCCAGGCGGCCGCCGCCATCGCTCCAACGCTGGAGAGAAAAATGCGCCGGTTCCAGATGCCTGCTGTGCTCATTGTGCTTCCCCCACTTTCGTGCCGTGCGGACGGACCAACGTTCAGACCCACAAATCGGTGCGGCTTTTCGTCTGATACAGAACACTGAGATGTGGGCGACAACCTCCACCCGACTCTGCGCTGGCCTTTCCTCCGGGATTTCTGCTACGCTTTTGAATCGGCAAGCTGCTTCCTTTATACGCCCAAAGCGGGTGCAAATCAAAGAAAGATGAAGGCTGCGGGGGCACGGGCGCGTTTAATCGGTGAGACGTTATGGCTAGCGATCTTTTTGTGACCGGCACGGACACGGGCGTCGGCAAAACCCTGGTTTCGGCGCTGCTCTGCGCGGCGCTGGAGGGCGTTTACTGGAAGCCCATCCAGACGGGCGCCACGGAAGACAGCGACCGGCGCACGGTGATGGAACTGGCGGAGCTCGGCGCGGAGCGGACGCTCCCGGAAAGTTACGTATTCGATCCGCCGGTTTCGCCGCATCTGGCTGCCGAGCGGGCCGGAGCGACGATCGATCTTGGAACGATTCGCCGCCCGGCGGGCAAGTTGCCGGGGCCGCTGATTGTTGAGGGCGCCGGCGGCGTGATGGTGCCGGTGAACGGAACAGAGTTTGTGCTGGACCTGATGCGCCGGCTGGCGCTGCCCGTGGTTTTGGTGGCGCGCAGCGCGCTGGGGACCATCAACCACTCGGTGCTGACCCTGCGGGCGCTGCAGGGCGCCGGGCTCGAGGTGAAGGGAGTCGTGGTGGTGGGGACGCCCAACGCGGACAATGAGCGCGCCATCGAGCAGTACGGCCACGCGCCCGTCATCGGCCGCGTGCCGCTGCTGGAAGTGATCAACCGCGCGGCGCTCCTGGAAGTTTTCGACCGCGAATTCAACAGGGGCGATTTCGACTGAATGCCTGCAAAACCTCTTTCCATCTGGCATCCCTTTACCCAGGACGCGCTGGAACCTGCGCCCATCTTCATTGAACGCGCCGAAGGCGCCTGGCTTTACACCTCGGATGGCCGCCGGATCCTGGACGCGATTTCATCCTGGTGGGTGAACCTTCACGGCCACGCGCATCCGTTGATTGCCGAGGCTATTGCCGGGCAGGCGCGCAAGCTGGAGCAGGTGATCTTTGCCGGGTTTACCCACGGGCCTGCGGAAGAATTGGCTGCCCGGCTGAGGAAAGCCCTTCCCGCCGATCTCGAACACATCTTTTTTTCCGATGACGGATCGACTGCCGTGGAAGTGGCGCTGAAAATGGCAGTGCAGTTCTGGTGGAACCAGGGCAACCGCGAAAAGCGGAAGTTTGTGGCCCTGGAACATGCCTATCACGGCGACACGGCGGGCGCGATGTCCGTTGGAGAGGATTCTTCCTTCGTCACGGCGTTTGACAGCCTGCGGTTCCCGGTCTATCGCGTTCCGTCGGCGTATTGCTTCCGCTGCCCGGTGGGGAAAAAGCGCGAAACCTGCGACATCGATTGTATTGTCCCGCTGGAAAAGCTGCTGGAAGAGAAACATCAGGAAATCGCGGCAGTGATTGTGGAACCGCTGCTGCAAGCCGCCGGCGGCATGATTGTCCACCCGGTGGAGTTTCTCCAGCGAATCCGCGGGCTTGCGACGCGGTACAACGTGCTGCTGATTGCTGATGAGGTGCTAACAGGATTCGGGCGCACCGGCCGGATGTTTGCCTGCGAGCGCGCCGAGGTCGTTCCGGACATCATGTGCCTCTCAAAAGGCATCACGGGCGGTTTTCTGCCGCTCGGCGCCACCGTCTGCACCGGCGCTGTTCGTGAAGTTTTTCGCTCCCAAGACCGCATTCGAACTTTTTTCCACGGCCATTCCTACACCGGCAGCCCGCTGGCTTGCGCGGCCGGAATCGCCAGCCTGAAGATTTTTGAATCCGAGCCGGTGTTTGAGCGCATCGCCTCGATCGAAAGGACCCATGCGGAGCGGCTTCCGGCGCTGAAGAAGCATCCCGCCGCCGGGGATGTCCGTTCTATCGGGACGGTCGCGGCCATCGAAATCGAGGCCCAAGACGCGGGATACCTGTCAAAGGTGCGGCCTTTTCTCTATGATTTCTTTCTGAAAAAGGGCGTGCTGCTGCGCCCGCTCGGCAGCATTCTCTATATCCTGCCGCCTTACGTCACGACCCCCGCGGAGCTCCATTTTATTTACGATGTCATTGAGGAAGCTTTGGACCGGCTACCTCCCTTGCTGAAGGGCGGGGGCGCGAGGCCTTGAAAATTCTAGCAGGGCAGGCGCTGCAGGATGCTGAAATCCGTTCCTGCCCCGCTAACTGCCGGACGTAAGTCTCTCTAAAAACGGAGGGATGGCTCGAAACGGAGCGCCGGGTGTTTTCAGGGGACAGGTGGCGGGTGGGGGAGACCGTCCCACCTGCGGGTGACCGTGCTATTTGGCCGGCTTCTGTTTTGTTGTGTCCTTCAACTTAATCAGTGTTTCGGTGGCAGGCACGCCAGCATAGCCGTTCGCCCCGCTGCCCGTCAGGGTCGGGTTGCTGGCGACAACCACGCGCGTGGAAGCGTTGCCATACATGCCGTCCACTTTAATGGCTACGCCAATCATGGACGAAACCACAGTCAGGCAAACCAGAAGCAAGAGCAATGCAAATTCCGGGAGGGTCTGGCCTTCCTGTCCTGACCATAACTTTTTGAGGTACTTTGTCATCCTGCTCCTCCTTCAACGAGGTTCGCTCAACGTTTGCTTTGCAGGAGT
This sequence comes from Terriglobia bacterium, assembly GCA_035277665.1. Lineage (GTDB taxonomy): Bacteria > Acidobacteriota > Terriglobia > UBA7540 > UBA7540 > SCRD01. The sequence goes on along the minus strand of DATEKC010000148.1, from coordinate 61,120 downwards.
CGGGAAAATTCTGAGTGGCCATCAAGGATGAGCGAGCTTTCCTGGACCGTACGTTCCTTAGACCCCACCATTCTCATCGTCATATTTCCCAATCCACCTGATGCCCACATCCGTCCCAGGCTGGGAATGCCTTACTTCCGCTTGAGACACCCTAAGGATAAGCGCATGCGCTTCAAGTCACAATTCGGAGAAACCAGCAATTTGACTCCACGAATTGCCTGCAACCAATCAGGGTGATTACCTGATTGGCAAAGAGTTAATGTCGCATGCATAGTCTGCCTCATGAGAAGAAGTGTTCGCTTCCGGGCAGGGTGGGGCGAAAGGGCGTTTCGGCCAAAATTTGTGCCGTTGCTATTAACTAAAATGCCACTTGCCATTTTGGTACCAAACAATTTAGAATCCCCTTCCAGCAGGGTTCCCTTGGGGTGCCCGTTCGGACCAAACCTGCTTGAGCCACTGAAAGGTGGTTTCCATGACGAAAACGAACTAAGTGCTCTTCTGGAGGGGAAGGTGTGTCTTCTCAAGTCCGGAAGAAAGCAATGGGGCAGATGTCATTGATGGAGGATTCAGCTTTGAGCAAGAAAACTGCAGGTTTCATGATGTTGGGTTTGGCCGTCCTGGTTGCGGGAGCACTTTGGGAACCAGGCGCAGCGCCAGTGAGCGCCCAAGGAAAATCCAGCACTGTTGTCATTCATGAATCGAAGCATGATCAGCACGCTTTAGGGCCGGACGATGTGCTTCCTTATCCCGGGGGGCAGGCTGCCGCCAACAAGGAAATTGTTCTGCGCCGCACACATGCGCCGGGCATTGTTACAAGTTTGCAGGACCCTGCCCTTCAAATCTCCACCGGTCCTACGGTGGCGGCAACCGCCGGAGCGAACTTTAGCGGAGTTGGCGCCAATGGCTACGCGCCGCCCGACACGAACGGCGCGGCAGGCGCAACGCAATACATGCAGTGGGTCAACGTCAGATTTGCCGTCTACGATAAATCGAGCGGAAAACTGGTGTTTGGCCCGGCGGCCGGCAACAGCATCTGGAGCGGGTTCGGCGGCTCCTGCCAGACCACGAACAGCGGGGATCCCATCGCTGAGTACGATAAACAAGCCGGCCGATGGGTGGTGATGCAGCCGGTTTTCTCTTCTCCCTACTCGCTTTGCGTCGCGGTTTCCACCACCTCCAACTGGACCGGCAGCGGGATTACCTGGAACCGATATCAGTTTAATGTTCCCAATAACAGCCACAATTTCCCGGATTACCCAAAGCTCTCCGTCTGGTCTGACGGCTATTACATTTCCTATAACAGCTTTACGAATGGAAGCCAGTGGGCAGGCCCGCAGGCTTGCGTCATGGACCGGGCAAGCATGCTGGCGGGCCAGGCCGCAACCATGCAGTGCGCCACCATCCCTCCCTCAAATACAGAAATTGATAGCTGGCTCTCTTCCGACCTGGATGGGAATGTTCCGGGCGTTACCGGCACCACACAAGGTCCGCCCGCCGGTTCACCCGCCTATTATGTCGGCATCTATGCTCCGGATAACACCAAGCTGGCCTTGTTCCAATATCACGTCGATTGGGCCAACCCTTCCAATTCCACGTTTACCGGCCCGACCCTGATTGCCGTCAGTGCGTTTAACGAGGCCTGTGGCGGCGGGACCTGCATTCCCCAGCCGAATACGAACAACACGCTTGATTCCCTGGCCGACCGCCTGATGTACCGCCTGGCTTACCGGAATTTTGGCAGCTACGAGTCGCTGGTGATCTCGCACTCGGTGGACCCGGGGAACGGAACTTCCGGCATCCGCTGGTATGAAATTCGCAGCCCCGGTTCTTCCCCCTCCGTCTATCAGCAGGGGACCTTTGCGCCGGATTCTAATTATCGCTGGATGCCCAGCATCGCCATGGACAAAAACGGCGATATCGCGGTGGGGTACAGCGAGTCCAGTTCATCCGTGGCGCCCTCGATTTATTACACGGGCAGGCTGGCGAGTGATCCCGTCGGCACGCTGGAATCCGAGGCGCCCATCCTGCAGGGAGCGTTTTCGCAGACCAGCGGCCTTTCCCGATGGGGCGATTACAGTTCCATGTCTGTCGACCCGGCTGACGATTGCACCTTCTGGTATACCAATGAGTATTTGCCCTACAACGGGAGTTTCAATTGGTCGACGCAGATCGCTTCCTTCGTTTTTCCGGGATGCGGAAGCCCGGCGGGGCCGAGTTTCACTTTGACGAACAGTTCCTCGGCGCAGACGGTAACGGCGGGAAATCCTGCCACTTTCAATCACCTCACCATCACGCCGAACAACGGGTTTAGCGGGACGGTTAACATCGCCATTTCCGGCCAGCCGGCAGGCGTTACTCTTTCCAGCCCGACTTCGGTGAGCGTGAGTCAAACTACCTCATTCAACCTGGTGCTGGCCACCGCGTCGAACACGGCGGCGGGAACCTATAACATCACGGTGACAGGATCGAGCGGCAGCCTGAATTTCTCCACCAGCGTCACTTTGGTGGTCAATGCTCCAGCGCCTACGGGGAGCATTACCCTCAGCGCCAGCCCGAGCTCATTGAACGTTCCCCGCAACTCCACAGGAACAAGCACCATTACGGTTACGTCCTCAAACTTTGCTGGTACGATCTCGCTGAGCGTTAGCGGAGTGCCTTCGCGCACCAGCGTGAGCTTGAGCCCTACTTCGGTAACATTCACCGGGAGCGGTTCGATAAATTCCAGATTGACAGTCAAGGTCAACCGTAATGCCAGAACGGGGGCCTACACGCTGACCATCACCGGAAGGGACTCCACCGGAAAAATCACCAACACGGTAAACGTGCCACTCACCATCAGCTAGTTCATCTCCGTTCAGAAAATTCGGGGACCAGAGGGAATATCCTCTGGTCCTCATTTATTCCAGCAGCGCATCCCCGCGAATCGCGCTGCCTGCTCCTGTCACAGCAGGGCGTGACCTGAGTCACCGCGATAGCGCCGGCCGCGGCGCATCCTTGAAGTGCGGAAGCATAGGCACTGCAGCCCGGAGGACATGGTGCGGGAAGAAACTGCCAAAAAACGGATTCTGGTGATCGATGACGACGATCGCGTGCTGCTTTCCCTGGAAGGCCTGCTTGAAAGCGAAGGCTACGAAACCATGACAGCCTGGAGCGGCCAGGAAGGCCTGGCTTTATTGCGGTCAAATGCGTTTGACCTCGTCCTTCTGGACGACTACCTTCGCGACATTGAGCACGAAGAAATCTTCGGCGAGATCCGCGCCGTGGCGAACCGGCCGCTGATCATCCTGACGGAAAGTTCACTGATGCCTGAAATGAGAAAATACTTTATGAACCTGGGAGCGGCCGCCATTGTGCGCAAATGGGACCCTCGTGAGGAAATTGCAGAAGTTGTCCGGAATTGTTTTTCGACCTCCGCTCTTGAGCCCCTCGCGGCGTGAGGACGGAACCAGGAAGCTCGCTAAGGTGGGCCGGGGCGGGCGCGAGTTTGCCAGAAGCGCTGACCAGAATTGGGCGGAAATCCGAAGCAGAGCGCGACCACTAAAGCAGTTTCAGCGACTGAGAAGGAGATGTCGATTGAAGCGAAGGGCAGGGTGTATCTTTGGCCCGTCTCGCGCGGAAACAACCATGGTGCGAATCCCGCAGTGCATTACGAAAATCACATCTCAGTGTGACGGGCATCACGGATTGAGCGCTTAAAGAGTCTTAGGCTTCGCACTCAGAAGGACACGTGTGGCGTGGCCCATGTCGAATGGAGTACTTCGAAGGGGGAAAACGCTATGCCCAAAGATCAGCAGGATATTCTGGAAATCTTGAAGTCTGAGCTGGAGTTTATTGAACGCGGCGGATATGGGGCCCCGGACAAACTACAATCGGGTGCGGCGGCAACGATGTTTTCAGACTCTCTCACCTGTCTCAATTATGGATACCCCTATCGAGTTCACCCCTGCGGCGAGTGCCCTCTGATGGAATTTGTTCCCGAGGACAGTCGAGTGTCGCCGATGCCCTGCCACCATATTCCACTGGATTCATCCGGACAAACCGTCGAGAGACTGGAAGAAAAGGGAAATCAAAATCAGATGCAGGAAGCCGTAAAGGCCTGGCTGCGGCAGGCTATCAGCCGGATGGAGTCGCATCTGCCGGGCTAGTATTGTGCGGCCGGCATTTTGATGCGGCTTACGGCGAAGCTCCTGGAGTGCGGCAGCAGATCTGCCGCCTTGTTCGATTCCATGGCAGTGCTGGCGTTGCCGCACTCCAAGCAGGGCGAATAAAGCCCGGTGGCTAACAGGCTTGCCTGCCTTCAACCCGCCTGCAGAAAAAACCGCCAAAAATGAAAATTACCCCCTGGGCCGGACTCGGCCTCGGACCAGTGCGTCTGGCGACCTGAAGGTCCGTCCAATTTTCATCGAAAAGCTTCGCTTTGTGCGGCGTGGCCTCGGGCCAGTCCCAAGCTGACTGTTCCTTGAACTCAACAGGGAAATCAGCCCAGATGCCGGGGAAATCTTCTCCCTGAATCTCTGTGTCCGCAGCCTTTATTTCCATTGCCGCCAGGTCACATAGGGACCCGAAACAACCTCAAAATTTTCACCCACCCAGCGACCTGTAATTCTTTCAGAATTGAATGAAAACAAAGGCCGAAACAGCCGCAAGCTCCTTTATGTGATTTCGGTCACACGCGACCGTGAGCAAGCTCACTGCCGGGTGGTCGGCCGACTGATAGAAATGGTTACTTGAAGGTAAGGTCGGGACCGCTCATATGGCGAAGAACCATGGCGAGCCCGATAGGGATCGTTGAGATGGAATTGAGAACAATTCCGAAAGCCGAATGCCATGCCAGCCCCAGGAAAATGTCTCTTGCCTGCAGAAAAACTTCTCTCAGGCCGAGGAGAGCAATCAAAAATATTACCGACATAAAATATTTTCATTACTTCACTACCATGAATCCGGTATGCGACGTTCGCCACAAATCGAGCCTCCTGTCGGTTCATATATCCGGCTTTTCCTTGAGTCTGGTTCAAACTGCTCCTTCTCAGACTGCCGGTGAAGCGATGAGCCGTCGGGGACGGTCGCAAACTGAGCCAAATCACAAAAGTTCAGGTTCAAACCTTAATCGCGCGCAAGCCAGGCGCATAGCTCCGGCCGGGGACCCGGCTGGGGCGTCGCCGGCGCCGGCGTTTCCGCTGAAGGCGTCGGGGCATTGGGCCGATGAGCCAGACAAGGGTTACCTGTTGTTGATGACTTAGTTTGTCTGAGAAGAGGAGTTCAATGGTCAACCAATGTGAAAGAGGGGAGAGCGACATGAAGCGACTGCTGAGTTCCATCAAGATCGCTGCGTTGTTGATCTGCCTGGCTGGATTCCTGCCAACGGCATTTCTCTACGCTCAGAGGCAGCCGGCCCCTGCCAAGGGGCCATCGGTTGCCTGGAAGGCGCCTGTGGAGACCAACCCCAATGATTATGTGGGGCCGCAGGTTTGCGCGGGTTGCCACCGTGCGGAGGCCCGTCAGTTTTTCAAGTCCCCTCACGGTGAGCAGGGCGGAGAAGTCGAGGCTGCTCCAGCCTCCTCCGGAGCGGCGGAGTCTCCCTCCGTCGCGGCAGGCCGGAAGCTTTACATCGACATGATGTGCGCAGGCTGCCACCAGATAGGCGGCAAAGGCGGCACGGCCGGCCCGGCCCTGGGCGATGTGGGTGCCCGCAGGACCCACGAGGATTTGATGGACCGCATGCTCAAGCGGCGGGCTGGAACCATCATGCCCACGCTTCCTCCCGACACTCCCACGAAGAGTCTTAACGAACTGGTTGATTACCTGATGACGCTGAAGGGGCAGGACCAGAACCAATCGGCGCAAGCCCCCGCCACCTCAGGCCCCAGGCATGTGACCGGGTGCGAAGTCTGCCACGGGCCGGGCGCCGCCCATGCGCACGCCGAGCAGGAAGCTGCGGGTGACCCGACAAAGATGGAAGCCGGCATGAAGCTGATCTACAAGTTCGGCGGCAGCCCCAAAGAAAACTCGGAGCGGTGCATGCAATGCCACCAGACCGGAACACCGCAGGATTCCTTCCCGCATTCAGTACACGCCACGGCGGGCGTTGGTTGCATTGACTGCCACAGCATCCATCCGGTTGAAGTGGCGGATGCCGGGAAGCCCAGGCTGCAGCCGGCCCAGGCCGCGTTCTTCTCCGTTCCCAGGCTGAAAGAGGAGAACGCCTGGCTGACGGATGGGTTGTTGAAGAAGCCGCAGCCCGAGCTCTGCTTCGGCTGCCACCAGACGGTGCAGGCGCAATTCGCGCTGCCGGAACACCACCGGGTGGGCGAAGGCTTCATGAAGTGCACGGATTGCCACAACCCGCACGGCACCATGAACCACTTCCAGTTGAACAAGACCAACTGGGAGAGTTGCGTGAAATGCCACGTGGAAAAGCGCGGTCCGTTTGTTTTTGAGCACGCAGTCGTGAGAGTGGAGGGCTGCACCTCCTGCCACACTCCGCACGGCAGCGTGAACAATTTCTTGCTGAAGCGGCGCGAGCAACGGCTGCTGTGCCTGCAATGCCACGTTGATCTACATGGAGCCGATGGTGGTTTTCACGGTCAAGCCAACGTGCCGCACGGCCGGCACGGGTTCCAGACTTCCGGAGACTGCACACGCTGCCATGTGGCGATCCATGGCTCAAACTTTGATGAGTTCCTGCTGCGATAGGAGGTTTCGCGTGAAAATCAGACGTAGCTTGTTCTTCCTGGTGTTAGCTTTGCTGGTAAGTTTGCCTGTGCTCAGGGCGCAGGACCAGAGCGAACCTCAACTCCAGTGGGGAGGTTTCGGCGTCCAGGGCTCCGCCAGCGTGGGGTACCGCTTCACAGATGTGAAAGGTTATGAGCCGATGTTTGAGGAGCTTTTTGACCTGAAGAGCGGACCCCGGCTCATGGACTTCAGCCTGTTCGGACACAATAACGATCCTAATGCTTTTGCCAACGATTTTTCGCTCACCATGAGTGGCATGGGCGGCGACCCTTATCCCGGCGCCCAGCTTACTCTGTCCAAATCCAAGGTCTACGATTTCCGCGCCAGCTGGCGCCAGTCATACTTCTACTGGAACCAGAACGACGGAGTCATTCTTCCGACGCTCAACGTGCCCGGGCTCACCAATAATCACGATTGGTCCACGGTGCGCAAAATCGGGTCCGTTGATTTTACGGTGCATGCCACCAACAACCTGCGATTCCACTTCCAGTATTACAAGACATCGTTCACCGGTCCGACCTTCACGACGTTCTCTCCGGATTTTCTGGACTCGCCGGGAAGCTGGGGCGGCTATGCTCGTGCCAACGCCTATTCTTTATACGCACCCACATTTGATAATGCCAACCGCATTGCGGGAGGCATCGACTACACCTGGAACAATTGGAATTTCCACTACAACGTTGGTTACCAGACTTTTGACGACAATATCACACTGAACCCGACTTCTCCGGGCGAGCTGTCCATAGCTGGAACGGCCGGCGCGCCCCTCACGGCGGCGTCATGGACCGATTTCCGGAGGCTGACGACGCCGGTCAGTGAATTTTCCTACACCGGAAATCCAAATTCCTGGGTGGAAGTCCGCGGCAGTTACCTCTTTTACCGTTACAGTGGACCTGCCACCCTTGACCAGTCATTCAGCGGCGTCAATCCGCCAACAACCTACACCGTGTCTCAAAGCGGGCGGGTACAAGTCAGCGAACCGAACAATATTGCGGAGCAGGGTTTAACGTTTCATATCAAGCCCTGGTGGGACATCGACCTGGATTACCGCTATTCGAGGTTTACAACTGAGGCCACCGGCACCTTCACCAGCACATTCACGGCAATCACGGGAGGAGTTGCTGCTCTTCCGGTAGCTTCGAGCGAGGAGAATGCCAATAACTGGAAATTCGGCCTTCACGAGGGCAGCCTCAAAATGATCTTCACGCCCCTCAACAACCTGGTAATCAGCCCCGGGGTCACGATGTACAAGTCCGATGCCGAGGTCCTGGAGGACGGTGAGGCCGATCCCGCACGCACGCTCCGGAACCGCGCCGTGTCGCCCGCTCTCAGCGCCTTCTATCGTCCCTCGAAGTGGTTCGATGTGCGGGGCGAGATCCACACCTACAATAATGGCGCTTCCTACACCGCGCTGACCGCGCACACCAATACCACCGGGCGCGTGGTTGCGAACGCCCACCTGACGAGCAAGTTCACTCTGAGCGATGAGATCTATACGGTGAGTCAGAGGCTGTTGGAGACGCAGTTTGAGGGCAAAGTCCAGTCCAACGCCACGATGCTGACGTACACCTTTAGCCCGAAATACTCGGTGTTTGGTGGTTTCACCTACGATAATGAACTGGCTACCGGCATCATCGCCTACCAGCGCGGCGTGCCTGTCGCCGGGACGCCGTTCCCGCTTCGCGACCAGGCCCTCAACCGCGTCTGGCAGGGCGGGCTAGCTGCTGAACCCGTGAAGTACTTCGGAATCAGCTTTACCGGGAATTTTGTCCGCACCACCGGTCAAGGTGAAGAGGGCGGGATCTCTCCCGTTTACGGGCCGTTGACCTGGCCGCTCGGCACGGGCACGGTTTACTTCAATATCCCCGGGGCCGGCAGGCTTTCTGTTGACCTGCAGCGCACCTATTACACCCAACAGCTCTACCCGATCAGCGCCAACAATTTTGGCGCCAACATATTGATGATTCGCTGGACGCGTGACTTTTAGCAGTAACAGGCCGGTTGAAATTGGACCGGAAACAAAGGATGATTTATTGAAGCGTGGTTTCCCAAAGAGGAATGTCACAAGGAGGAAATGATAATGAACAAGGTCGTTAACACTGCAGCACTTGCAATTTTCTCAGCCCTGCTGGCCGGCGCATGGCTTCTGACTCCAGCCTACAGGGCCCAGGCCAAAGACGCTGCACCCACATTTGATGCCAAGTGCGCAATGTGTCATGCGAAGGACGGCAGTGGAAACAGTCCCATGGGTAAGAACATGAAGGTTCCCGACCTGCGCTCGAAGGCTGTGCAGTCCATGTCGAACGCTGACCTTCACAGCTTCATCGCCAACGGCAAAGGGATCATGCCGGGCTATGGCAGCCAGCTTTCCAAGGAAGAAATTGACGACCTTGTAGCCTATATTCACCAGTTGGGCAAGAAGAAGTAAGGAACGATTCAGAACTTGCGCCATCACCTGCCGGATGCGTTCGGAGGTAATCATGATGAGCACCATCAGGAAGCTTGCAGTATTCGGCATCACCCTGGGCGTGGCCCTTGCGATGTCTTCCATTTCTTCATCTGGCACCATGGAAATTGCGAAGAAGGAAAAAACTTCGTGTACCACGTGCCACGTGAAAATGGGACAAAAAGACCTGAACGATGTAGGCAAATGCTATGCCAAGAAGAAAGACCTGAAGGCTTGCGAATCTGCGGCCAAGGCAGGCCAGTAGCCGCTCCGGGAATTTTCCCGGATCAGAGACACGCAGAAATCGCGACTGGAGGTTAGTATGAACCTCACGTTCTATCTTGCAACATGGATCCCTCTTGCGGTAGTGGTGGGGGTGCTGGCCATCTATCGGAATATGATGGCCAGCCACGAAGACGAAACTCTTCATGTTCTGGACGGCGATGCACCCCAGGTCGCCGCCCAGGTCAAACTCAGCCATAGACTGGAAGTCATCGAGCGGTGGGGGAAGATCCTGACCGCCATCGTTGTGGTTTATGGCCTGGTGATTGGAGCCCTGTATCTGCAATTCGTGTGGCAGCAAGGCGCCAAATTGCCGGGATGAGTTTTGACTCCCTCGAAACAACGGCTCAACATGAACGCTTGGCAGCGGTGCGTCGGGGTGTCGGTTGCATTGCTTGTGCTCGCATCCGTAAGCTGGGCAGAGGGTTCCGGCTCTCTATCGAGCAGCGACTGCCTGGCCTGCCACGGTGAGGCGGGCTTCAAAGATTCTAAAGGTCACAGCGCTTCCGTTGATCCGAAGGTATTCAGTACTTCCGTCCACAGCGCGCTGGGCTGCCAGGCTTGCCACTCCGGCGTCACGGAATTCCCTCACAAACTGCCGGTCAAGACGGTTGCATGCGCCGGCTGCCATGCCAGCGCCGACTCGGATTTTCAAGTGAGCGTTCATCACCTGGTGATGAAGGACCCTTCTTCATCGGCGTGCCTGAACTGCCACGGGGACCCGCACGCCGTCGTTTCTGTGCATGACTCCCGTTCGCCGGTCTATGCGCTGAACCTTCCACGTACGTGCGGCACCTGTCATGGAAATCCCCGCCTGGCCAGGGAGTACGGCCTGCCGAATGTTTATTCGCTCTACATCGATTCCATCCATGGATTTGCGCTAACCCGCGACGGTCTGCTGGTCGCCGCCACCTGCACAAGCTGCCATGGGGCGCACAAAATTCTGGCTCCCAATAACCCGCACAGCCCCGTGTCACGCAAGAATATTCCGGCGACGTGCGGCGCCTGCCATGCCGGGATTGAGGCAAAATATTTCCGTGGCGCTCATGGGAAGGGCTTGCGCGCCGGCAATTCCGAGGTGCCTGTCTGCACCAATTGTCATACGGCACATTCCATTGTGAGTGTGCGGACAGCCTCCTTTCAGTTAAAGACGACATCCAGATGCGGAAGTTGCCACTCCGCCCGGGCGGCCACTTATCAGGACACTTTCCACGGCCAGGTGACGGCGCTGGGCTTCGTGGTGACAGCCCGCTGCTGGAATTGCCACCACGCCCACGAGATTCTCCCGGCGTCTGACCCGGAATCCTCCATTGCCCCGGCAAACCTGCAAAAGACCTGCGGGCAATGCCATGAAAACGTCTCGAAGGGCTTTGTGTCATACGATCCGCACGCCAACCCTCGCGACAGCACGCATTACCCGGGACTTTATTACACGGCGCGCTTTATGAATTTCCTGATGCTGGCGGTCTTTACCTTTTTCGGTTTGCATACGATTCTCTGGTTTCTCCGCTCCCTGGTGGAGCGCCGGAAGAATGGGAGAAGTGGCGAAGAAGTTGCGTCCAAATAACGCCGCAGAGGTGAAATGGAAAATCGACAGGAGCAGAGCTACTACTACCGGTTTTCGCCTGGCAAGCGATTGCTTCACGGGATGCTGTTCTCCTCGTTTCTGGGCCTGGCACTGACGGGGCTGACGCTTCGCTTCGGCTCTGCCGGGTGGGCCTCGGCCTTCGCGCATGGAGTGGGTGGGCTTGGCGCCATCCTCTTTTTCCACAAAGCCTTTGGCGTTTTGTTGACGGCGGCCTTTCTTGTTCATGTGGGAAACATTCTCCGCCTGGTTTTCGTCCAGAAAAGGTTTGGAATGCTTTGGGGGCCTGAATCTCTTGTGCCGCAACCCAGGGATATTATGCAACTGGGGGCCCATTTTCGCTGGTTCCTGGGATTGGGGCCGAAACCCAAATTTGACCGCTACGCCTACTGGGAAAAGTTCGATTACTGGGCTGTCTTCTGGGGCATGGCCATCATCGGGTTCTCCGGCTACAGCATGTGGTTTGCGCAACCCGTCGCGAGGCTTTTGCCGGGGTCGTGGTTCAACGTTGCACTGCTTCTCCATGGAGACGAGGCCCTGCTTGCCGTCTGGTTCATTTTCACGATTCACTTTTTCAACACCCACCTGCGTCCCGGCAGCTTCCCGATGGACACGGTGATTTTCACGGGCCGTCAAACCAGGAAGGAATTGGAGGAAAAGCACCCCGCGGAGTATGAGCGCCTGCTGGCACAGGGCAGCCTTGAGGGCCTCCGGGCAGAGCAACCGCAGAGATGGTTTGTCGTGGCCGGCAAGGTGGTGGGCTTTGCCGCTATCGCCACGGGTTTCGTTCTGCTCCTGCTCACCCTGTTTTCGTTCCGCCAGTGAGCATAGCCTGAGGTGGGGCTTCAGGAAAATGCCTCGGGCATCCTCCTAATGCAGCGATTCCTGCGGCCTCATCAGCAAGGAGCCCTGTGGGGCATTCCGCCAGGCCCGCCCCTGGTAGCAAGTGGGTTGACCAGCAGGGCTGGCCGGTCCTACCATCTAGCGGAGCGATTCAAAAAGCGGGGGAAATGCTGTGACGCGCGAGCGCGAACAGGGGCGCAAAGCCAGGCAGGCTGAGGAGGATGGGAGCACGGATGGTTAATCAAGAGAAGGGACTGAAGAAATGGCTCACACCGTATGTGTATCTCTCAGGGAATTGCCTCAGCCTGATCGGGGTTGTGCTTGTCACCACTGGCGCTGTTCTGTGGTTGTTGTTGCTGCCTGTTACTTTGCGCGGTTTTACGGACAATCCTTATGCCGGGATTCTGACTTTTATGGGCCTGCCCGCGGTCTTTTTCGGCGGGCTCATTCTCATCCCTTTGGGCATTGTTCTTCGCGCGCGGCGTGAGCGGCACCGCGGCATTTATCCTTCCGATTTTCCTCCCCTGGATTTCAGGAACGCGGAACTGCGCAAATTGCTTTTCTTCGTGGGGGTGACAACCGTCGTCAACCTGATCATCGGCGCCCAGCTTCTTTACTCCGGCGTGAATTATATGGACAGCGTGACCTTTTGCGGGAAGACCTGCCACACCGTCATGCAGCCGCAATATGTTGCCTACGAACACTCCCCCCACGCGCGGGTGGCCTGCGTGGAATGTCATATTGGTCCGGGAGCTTCCTGGTTTGTGCGCAGCAAGTTGTCGGGCTCCTATCAGGTTTTTGCAACCATCTTCAATGTCTATCCTCGCCCCATTCCCGTTCCGGTCTCCAACCTGCGGCCGGCGCGGCAAACCTGCGAGCAGTGCCACTGGCCGGCGCGGTTTGAAGGTAACCGCCTGGTGGTCATCCCGCACTACGCTGACGACGCGGCAAATACCATGACCAGGACGGTGCTGCTGATGCATATCGGCGGAGGGGACGGCCGCGGCGGAATCCACGGCGCTCACGTGGGGCCGGGAATTACCATCCGGTACGGGTCTGATTCGAGCCGCCAGAAAATGAACTGGGTCGAATACGTCAACACCACGACGGGCAAGAAAACGCTCTTTGTCAATGACAAGATGAATCCCAGGACCGTCAACCCTGCAAGCGGCCGGGTGATGGATTGCATTGATTGCCACAATCAGCCGACCCACATTTTTCACCTTCCCGGCGACGCCGTGGACGAAGCCATGGCGCGCGGTGACATTCCGCCGTCGCTTCCGTTTGTGAAGAAGGAAGGTCTGACGCTTCTGCAGGCCAGGTACAACACTCAGAACGAAGCCGCGGAAAAGATCTCTTCCGGGCTGGTCCAGTACTACAGCCAGAATTACCCACAGGTGCTTTCTCAGCACCGCGCGGAAGTATCCAAGGCCGCCAGGGAGCTTGCTGCCATCTACCAGGAGAACGTTTTCCCCAAAATGAACGTCAACTGGGGAACTTATCCCAACAACCTCGGGCACATGAACTTCCCCGGATGCTTCCGCTGCCATGGAACTCTGCACGAGGCTTCCGATACGAGCAAAATGATTACGCAGGATTGCAGTGTTTGCCACAACCTGCTTTCGATGGGCGAGGCCAACCCCAAGATTCTGACGGACCTTGGTTTGGGCGGAACCACCGGGCCAGCTCAATAGGGGTGGGCCGGCATCTTCGGTGGCGCTTCGGGTTGCGAATGCTCGTGCTGGATGATATTCTGCCCTGTAAGTATCTAACCCAACACCTGTCTGACCGGTTGCCCAAGGCCTTTACCTGCCTTATTAAGGAAGGCGCGAAAATTGCTCCATGAAGCAATCAAAGATCGCAAGAAAGTCCTGGTGCTCAACGCGGGCTCAAGCAGCCTGAAAAGCTGCCTCTACGAGCTGGCGGATTCCTTGCCGCAAGCGCCTCCTGTTCCTTTGTGGGAAGGCCGCCTGGAATGGGAAGAGCCGTTCGGCAATGTGCGGCTCCGGGCCAAACGCGAAGGGCGCCAGGTGATGGACGAGCAGCCCGACCTTGATTCGGAAAGCGCGGCCGCCGGTTATCTGTTGCAGACCCTCTGGGAAGGCCCGGCGAGCGTGCTTGCCGGCCCGGAAGAGGTGGACGTGGTGGGCCATCGCGTCGTCCACGGGGGCGAGAAATATTCCGAGCCTACGCGAGTGACGGCAGAAATGAAGCAGGAGATCAAAAGCCTGTCGCCGTTTGCTCCGGAGCATAATCCCGCCGAGGTCAGCGGCATTGAGATCGCCGAAGGGATTTTCAAATCGCGGCCCCAGGTGGCTGTGTTTGACACGGCATTTCACCAGACACTTCCGAAACACGCTTTTATCTATCCCGGCCCCTACGCCTGGTACGAACGCGGCATCCGGCGTTATGGCTTTCACGGCATCAGCCACCAGTACTGCGCCTGGCGCGCGGCCGGGATCCTGCACAAGGACGTTGAACGATTGCGAATCGTCACCTGCCATCTGGGCCACGGTTGCTCGCTGGCGGCCGTGCGGAATGGGCACGGCGTAGATACGACCATGGGCTTTACGCCTCTCGAAGGATTGATGATGGCCAGCCGCTGCGGCACCATCGATCCTGGAATTCTCATCCATCTGCTGAGGGAAGAAAAATATTCCGCTGACCGGTTGGAGGAGCTCCTGAACCGCGAATCCGGCCTGCTGGGAGTGTCGGGAGTGTCCGACGACATGCGGCAAATTCTCTCCGCCATCAAGAAAGGCAACGCCCGCGCCGGCCTGGCCTTTGATACGTTCATTCACCGTTTGCGGCAATACATTGGAGCGATGATCGCTTCGCTCGGCGGCGTGGACGCACTGGCCTTTACCGGCGGCATCGGTGAGAACTCGCCTGAGGTGCGCGCCGCTGCCTGCTCCGGCTGGGATTTTCTTGGCCTCAAGCTTGACCGGCAAAAGAATGGCGGCTCGCCTGTGGATTGCGACATTGCCAGTGCGGATTCCGCTATTCCGGTGGTGGTGGTGGCGGCGCGTGAAGAATGGGCGATTGCGCAGGAATGCTGGAGGTTTGCCCGGTCAGCCTGAGCATCGAATTTTTGACTGGAGAATCGTCAAGGTGGCTGGCCGGTCCGCCACCCTCTCGAGCATAGCGCGACGCATGGATGCCCCCCTCCAGCCTGCCCGCGCGCCGGCGCCTTCTTCCTGATGCTGTGGCGGGGGGCACCGCCAGGGTGGTCCGCATCCGCTTGAGGGAGGGTCTATGAACGAAGCTGTTTTTGCTCACCGCATTCAGTTCGCATTCACGGTGATGTTCCACTACCTTTTCCCCATTCTCACCATGGGGCTGGGTTTTTTCATCGCCCTTTTTTCAACGCTGCACATTTGGACAAAAGACGAACGCTATGCCGGCGCCGCGCAATTCTGGGCAAAGATCTTCGCCGTCAATTTTGCAATCGGAGTTGTGACGGGCATTCCTCTGGAGTTTGAGTTCGGAACCAACTGGAGCCGATTCTCAAGTTTCGGCGGCGGAGTGTTCGGCCAAACGCTCCCCCTGGAGGGCGTCTATGCGTTCTTTCTGGAGTCCGGATTCCTGGGAATGTTTCTGGCGGGCGAGAAGCGCGTGGGCAGGACGATGCACTGGATTTCCGGCCTCGGCGTGGCCTTCGGCTCCCTGCTGTCGGGCTATTTTATCGTTGCCACCAACGCCTGGATGCAACACCCGGTGGGGTACGTGATGGACGCTTCAGGGGCCATTCAATTGAAGTCCTTCTGGGCTGTGCTGCTGAATCCCTACGCGATCTGGCAATATGCCCACACCATCAATGGTGCGCTGCTGACGGCCGCTTTTGTGATTGGCGGTCTCGGCGCGTTCTACCTTCTTTCGGAGCGCCACAGGGAATTTGGCATGCTGTCGGTGAAGACCGCGATTGTGGCCGGAGTGATTCTTTCGCTCACACAATTGTTCCCCACTGGAGACATGAACGGCGCAAGCGTGGTCCGGTACCAGCCCACCAAGCTTGCCGCCATGGAAGGCCTGTTTGAAACCGAGCGGGGCGCGGCACTGGCGATTGTGGGGATGCCGGACACGGAAACCGACAAGCTGATTGATCCCATCTACGTTCCGGAATTTCTCAGCTTCCTGGCTTATGGCAATTTCCGCGCCACCGTCAGCGGGCTGAACAGCTATCCGAGGGACCTCTGGCCGCCTGTCGAACTCACCTACTACTGCTATCACATCATGGTCGGGCTGGGCACAATCTTCATTGCCCAGATGCTGATCGGCCTGTTCCTTTTGTGGAGGCGCAAGCTTTACTCTAGCCGATGGTTTCTGTGGATGCTGATGGTCACGATCCCTTTTCCGTACATCGCCAATGAGGCCGGGTGGGTGGTTTCTGAAGTGGGCCGGCAGCCCTGGCTTGTGTACGGGTTGATGAAGACGCCCGCGGGGACCTCCGCCAATGTTGCCGCCGGAGAGACCATCTTCACCACGATGGGATTTGCCGGAATTTATGCCATCCTGGGCATACTTTTCCTGTTCCTGGTGGCCCGCATCATCCACCGCGGGCCGCAGAAAGAAACGGGGGCACATGCGTAACATGCCGACTGAAGGGCGGAGAAGGCAAAACCACCGCCGCAATCCCTTTGGAAGCCGGGCAAAGACAGAACAGATACCGGCCGATGGAGGTTTGGAGTGATCAACATAATCTGGTTCTGGGTGCTTGGAGCGATGTTGACAGCTTACGCCGTGCTGGACGGGTATGATCTGGGTGTTGGGTCCATCTCGCTCTGGATCGCAAATACCGACGAGGAGCGGCGCCTGGCCCTCAATTCTATCGGGCCCGTCTGGAACGGCAATGAAGTTTGGCTGATAGCTGCGGGAGGCATGATGGTGGTGTCATTCCCGCGGATTTATGCCGTGGGCTTCAGCGGTTTTTATCTGGCCCTGATGCTGGTCCTCTGGCTTTTGATCCTTCGCGGCGTTTCCATCGAGTTCCGGAGCCAGTCTCAGAATCCTTTGTGGCGGGCGCTTTGGGACGCAGGTTTCTGGGTGGGCAGCATCCTACTGGCTTTGCTGCTGGGCGTTGCCCTCGGGAACGTTGTCCGAGGCTTGCCCATTGGCGCGGACGGAAATTTCCAGGGAACTTTTGGCCTGATGCTTAACCCCTATTCGCTGCTCACGGGCATTCTGTCCGTGGTGGCGCTGGCCTGGCATGGGACAAATTATCTGCGGGTCAAGACAGATGGCGCACTGTTCGAGAGGGCCGTCAGGTGGTCGCGGACGCTTTGGCGGCTTGTGGTGGCGATGGTAATCGTGGTTACGATCGCCACGTTCATTGTCCTTTCCGGCAGCCCGCGCACGTTTCAGGTTTATCCTGCGGCCTGGGTGATACCCTTCTTTATCCTGGCTGCACTGGTTTGGGGCTTTTTGTCCCGAGGGACGGACCGCAGCAGCGCCGCCTTCCGGTCTTCCATCCTGCTCATCGTTGCTCTGATGCTGACGGCTGCCCTGACGGTGTTTCCAAACCTTCTTCCTTCCACTGTCAGCCCGCAATACAGCCTGAACATTTACAATTCCGCCTCTTCGCCGCACGCACTTCGCGTGTCGCTGATTGCTAATTTAGTTGGCATGATTGCCGTGGTTGTTTACAGCATTTACGTCCACCGGGTGTTCCACGGCAAGGTACGGCTGGAGGAAGGCCACTACTGAGACGGTCGAAATCCAAAAGCAGAGGGGCTGGCCCGCCTTGCTATTAATGGAGGGCCTTCAGCGGCAGGCGATGGATGCAGGAGAGCTGGTCGAGAGTGGTGGTTACGCGGTCGCTCAAAAGCTGGACAACCCAGAAGGCAGCCTCGGGATGATGGCCCAGGAACTTGAGAAATTCCGGGCACTTGACGAAGCCCGTCTGGCAGGGGACAGTTGCAACGGCATTTTCCTCGTAGTATTTCCCTGACAGCGCTGCGCTCAGCCCCAGAACATCGCCCGGCAGCGCTGCACCCAGCACCATTTGCCGCCCATATGCGTCCGTTACGGAAAGTTCCACCCGGCCAGAGTAAAGGATGTAGATGCCCTGCGGCGATTGTCCCTCCAGGAAAAACTCGTGTCCTTTGGGGAAAACTTTTGTTGTCTGAATGGACCTCAATGCCGTGAGGGCCACAGGCGGCAGGGGATTCCTGAGCTTGCCTGGCTTGGGAGTTCCGATAACTGGCTGCTGAATTCCTTTCATGGCTCTGCCCTTAACCTGTGGTGAGTTTATAAGGATCAACTGATGCAGGCAGTGATGACTGTCACCTTGCCTAGTGCCTCTATTCACAAGCCGTTGTGATTGCGATCCAGCCGAATCAGTATCGTGGAGGAATGGCCATGCTTGTCTTGCATGAATGGGCTGGCATCAAGTACACGTCGCGATACTGAAATTCTATTTTGGAGTCGGCTTTCCTGCTGCGCACGATCGAGTGCGAAACCGGGACAGGTGCGCCTCCGGTGAATGGGTGCGCAGGTGTTGAACAGAAGTCGAGCTTGGACGCTGGACAACGGCTCAGCTTGCCGCAGCGCTTAACTTCAGGCTGGCATTTTGGAGCCGTTCCGGACTGAGGCCAAGCACCACAAGACCAGCATGAGCCACCACGGAACCGCGCTGAGGATTGAACGAGTGATAAAAAAAAGTAGGCCCGGGAATCGAACGGCGCGTGTGGGGCAAACCGTCGGCCGCTGGGGCGGATTCCCGGGCGGTATGTTAGGTATACTCTACATAGGGGATTCAACCCTCGCAGTGAGCCACATCACTCATGATTGTGACGAGGTTCACGCTTGGCTTCTGCCGTTTCGCCTGGCTACTTCGGCGGGTCGTTCGAGGTCGTGAATCGCAGGTTGGGACGCTTACCGCTGGCGCCGGCGTTTCCGCCCTGGCGCCCGCAGGATGTATGTGGTTGTGCCTGCGGGGGTTAGCCGCCCAGGAAGGCTTCAAGAGCGGCCTTATTTTGAATGACCAGAGTGGAACCTTTAAGCTCGGCAAGGTGCTTGGACTTAAATTCGCCGAGTGTGCGCGTCACGGTCTCCCGTGAGGTACCAATAATCTGCCCGATCTCCTCGTGAGTCAGTGTGAGCTTCACCCGGATCCCCTGCTTGGAAGTCTGCCCTTTCGCCGACCATTCCAGCAGAAAGCGCGCCAGCTTTTCCGGCGCTGACTGTGAAAGCCCCAATGACCGTACCTGCTCGCACGCCGTCTGATAGCTGCCACTCAGTTGCTCCGCGGCGTGAATGGAGGCGTCTCCATGGTCACGGAGTAACCGCAGGAAGTCGTCCCGCTTGATAAAGTTTACCTGGCAGGGCTCAAGAGTTTCAGCGGTGGCCTGAAATGCAGTGTCAGAGACCGTGGCGTGCAAGCCCAGGATTTCTCCCGGCTTCACAATTCTCAAAATCAGCGTCTTGCCCTCGCTGGAGGTCATCGAGAGCTTCACCCGGCCCTTGCAGAGCAGAAAGACCCCCTGGGCGGATTGTCCTTCTACGAAAAGTACCGCGCCCGACGGGTAGGCAGTTGTGTACTTGATCGCCTCGAATGCTTTCAGCCCTTCGGGAGAAAGGTCACAGAAGAACCCGTCGGCCTTGCTCGAGCAGGTGCGGCAGTCTTCAACCAGCTCTAATCCGTATGGCGATCGCATCGTTTTACCCTCCGCTCCTTCCAGATCGCATTCCGGCACGGGTGATTTCTTCTATCACATATTTTGTCATCAAGTGCGTGCCCTCGAAGCAAACCCCCCGGTCTACCATGCGGGCCAGAAGTCGTTTCCCTTCGGGGTCAATGTAGGTCACGTCTGATAGATCTATTATGACATGTTCAGAGGCCTGAGGCGAGTGTTCACTCCAACTCCTTTCGAGTTCTTCCACCCACGGTCCTGAGAGCTTCCCTTCCAGTTTCACCTTTGTGCTTCCCGGGGTGTCCTGAAACGTTATTTTAAGCATCTATCACCGTCCTTTGGTATAAGAAAAGGCGAAGCATCGCGTTATAACCTCCTCATTTTGTGAATGCTGCCGGCAATTTTACGCCGGGCCTGCAACCACGAATTACCATCTTTCTTCCTGCACTCGCGCAGGCGACCGCAAGGTTCCTTCTCACTCACGCCGCGGGCGGAGCGGCGAGGCCCTGCTTCACGCTGATAAGCTCTTTATAGATGGCGGAACGAACAATGTGCGCCAAATCAGAACTCACGAATGGAGGGGTCACAAAATCGAAAGCTCCATTCCCGAGCGCCTCCAGGTAGAGCGCTACGTCCGCCATTCGGGAGACCACAATGACGGGCAGATAACCGTTTGCCCGCTGCGCCAGCCCCAGCACGTTGGCCCATCCACCGTCCTGTAAATTTGTCCCCGTAAAGACCAGGTCGATTGAGCCTTTCCGCTCCAGAAAAATTGCGGCCTCTTTGCAACTTTGGGCGTGGATCACCCTGATGCCAAGCAACCCCAGAACCCGCGTTAAGTCGTTGTACGACTCATTGTTCGCGTGAACCAGTAATGCGTTGATTTGTTCCGCCATGGTTTCTTGTCTCCAGCCTATGGGTTACGTCTGTTTGCATCCCGAGCGGACGGACCTGCCCCGCCACGCCCGTGGGGAGCACTCGACCTTCCAAAGATTCAAATAATTTAACCCATGATTGGTGTTTTACTTTCAACTGTTTAGAAGCGTCTTACGGGGCAACTGGCAACGGTGATCAGGTGGGAGATGACGGTGAATAATCAGGTGACGAAATATCGCCATCAGGAAGGCGTTTTGCCGATTTCTTCCCGCGAGATTCCCAATTTCCGCATTTTGGAATTCAGTGTCGTTCGCTTGAGCCCCAGGCGGGCTGCCGCGCCACCGGGGCCTCCGATGATTCCACGGGTCTCTTTCAGTATGCGAAGGATGTGATCGCGTTCAGCGTCTTCGAGGGTCCCGGAACCGTCACCGCCGGCTGCTTCTCCGTTAGTCGGCACAAGTTCGGCAAGGGGGATGCGCAGGACCGGGCCGGGAGAAAGGATGACGGCCCGCTCAATAATATTTTCAAGCTCTCGCACATTGCCGGGCCAATGCCACCGGGTGAGGGCCTCCATGGCCTCGGGAGGGATAATTTCAATATGCCGGTGCATTCTCTCGGCATGTTTCTGGGCGAAGTAACGGACCAGGATGGGGATATCCTCGGCACGCTCCTTCAAAGGAGGAACGGTAATGGGGAAAACTCGCAGGCGGTAGTAGAGATCGCTCCTGAACTGCCGCTCCGCGACCATTTTCGCCAAGTCGCGATTGGTTGCCGCCAGCAGGCGCACATCCACGGGGATTGTTTTTGTGCTGCCCAGCCTTTCAAACTCTTTTTCCTGGAGGGCGCGTAGCAGCTTGGGCTGAAGTTCAAGAGGGATGTCACCGACTTCGTCCAGGAAGAGGGTCCCTTCGTGCGCCAGCTCCAGCCGGCCGATTTTTTGCGAGATGGCGCCGGTAAACGCTCCCTTCTCGTGTCCGAACAGCTCGCTTTCCAGCAGCCCTGTGGGGATGGCGGCACAATTCAGCTTGACGAAGGTGCGGTTGCGACGGGGGCTTAAATCGTGAATGGCGCGCGCAATCAGTTCTTTTCCGGTACCTGTTTCACCGAGGACCAGAACGGTGGCGTTGGTGGGGCCCACGGATTCCACCTGCTTCAGAATTCGTTTGAGGGTAGGGCTCTCACCGATGATCTCCTCAAAGTGGTACTCGGTGCGGATTTCTTCCTCGAGGTAGAGTTTCTCTTCAGCCAGCCGCTCCTTCAGTTCCGCCACCTTGCGGTAAGTGAGGGCGTTGTCGAGGGCAATGGCAACGTGGCCCGTCACCTGCTGAAGCAGATCGACGCGCCGCTGGTCAAAGGCGCCTTTCTGCCGGCTCACTAGGTTCAAGGTGCCGAGTACGTGGTCCTGCGTAATCATGGGCAGGAAACAGGCGGACTTCACGCCCTCAGCCATCAGGCGATCCGTGGCTTTGGATCTGGCAGGGATGCTTTCAAAGTCATTGAGGACGAGCGGCTGGCGGGAATTCATCGCCCGGCCCGCCAGCGCTTCCTGGGCCGGCGATAGCATCTCCCTTCCCAGCGCCGCTTCGGTTTCAGGCTGTTCCAGCGAAAGCAGCCGCAGGTCTTTGCCTTCGGGCCCGTAAAGGGCGAGTGAGGCGTACTCATGGGGCATGATTCGGCGAAGTGTTGCTGAGATCGCGGTGAAAAGCTCTCGAACATCCAGGTTCCGCAGCAGGACTGTTCCGATTTCCATCAGCAGAGCTTCTTCGGCCTTCTTCCGCTCGGTGATGTCGGTGGAGATGCCGGCGACAGCGTAAGGCCGTCTCCAGGGGTCAAACAACGGAACTTTGATGGAGATGTAAGTGTGAATCCCACCGGAGTGCGCCACTACTTCTTCAAATTCCATCGGGCTGCCAGCTTCGAGCACCTTTTGATCATTGGCCCGGAGTGCCTCCGCAAGGTCTTTCGGGAACAGGTCGAAATCGGTTTTCCCTTTGGCCTGGCCCTTCGCGATGTTGTAAATTTCCTCAAAACGCCGGTTGACGCGAAGATAGCGGCTTTCCAGGTCTTTGACGTAGATGACCGCGGTGGAATTGTCCAAAACGCTTTGGAGCTGCTGTTCACTGGTGCGCAGAGCGTCCTGTGCCTGTTTGCGCAGGGTGATGTCGCGAACCACCGTCAGCACCATGGTTTCTTCACTGGAATTGATCGGGCTCAGCATGATTTCTACGGGAAATTCGCTTCCGTCCCCGCGTTTGGCAAAAAGCTCCAATCCCGCGCCCATGGCGCGCATGTGAGGTGCATCCTGATAATTCCTGCGGTCCCTTTCATGTGCTTGGTGGAAACGGTCAGGAACGAGGATTTCGATGGGCTGGCCTTGCAGCTCCGAGCGGCTGTAGCCGAACATTTTTTCTGTCTGGGCGTTCACGCGCGTGATCAATCCTTTTGAGTTCACTACCAGGACGCCGTCAGGCGATGCCTCAAAGAATTGTTCGAAAAGGGCATGGGTTTCCGTATTGCTGAGCTCAGGCCGTTTGGAGACCACCTGGCTGGCACGCTGCGGATCGAGGCTTTCGTGTTCGGAAGTTTTGTTAAAAGCCACCGCTACCTCAAATGCAAAGATCAGCCGAAACTTGCGGTCGTTTCAGCCTTACCAGCCTTCTTGCTGGTGAATCCCGTGACGACTGGAAGATCTTGATCTGAACTGAGAGGGAAAGCACATTTTAACGAACCTTCTGAATTATAAACATTGACGTAGCACGCCGGATTCTGGTTTCGTGTGCACACTTTTTTGGCAAAATAGGCTGGTTCTTTCCCCGGCCGGAAACGTGGAATATGTGGTCCGGAAAGCCGGGTGAGCCTGCCCGATGGGGGAAGTATAGCGGCCCCTGAAATAAGTGAAGTGTAACGCTCGCGGGGGATATTCGTCCATTCAATGTTTGGAAGGGATCGGCGACTTTCTACTTCCCAAGCCATGCTTTTACCCCACACCCGGCAGGAAAACCTGCAGCTAACATAACACTCTTATTAAATGGGATTCAAGGGAAGGAAGACCCGTCGGGCTGGTGTGTAGATACCCGCAAAAACCCGCAATGAGGGACTGCTCAGGAGGGTGGGGGGCGAATCGGCCGCGTTAAGTCGCTGGCCTTGCGGAGCTCCCGTTTTGCTGCCGCCGGGCTCCGCTTATAGGGTGCTTCCTATTCGCCTGCGCCCACCCTCCTTCCGCTTGTATCATTGTCCAGATTCGCCTGTTCTACAGTGCGTGGGGTCACAAGACCTTGTGACGATGCCGGGAATCATCGTCCCTGATGATGCCCCGCTTGGTCAGCCGGCCAACAACAGCATTAGCGCTCCATGTTTTCAGATTTTGAAAAAACGCGCTTCAGCCAGGAACCGGCCCGCAGTCTGGCTGTATCAAGCCATCTGGAGAGAGAAGGGAAGCGCCTTCGCAATTTCTGGAGCAGATTGTGCGCCCATACGTATTCCGTGGAAAGGATCGCCAGCCCCACCAGCAGGAACAGAACGCCCTGGAGGAATGGCAGCAAAAGCCCTGCCACGCCCAGGGCAATGAAACTCCATCCGGCAGTAAGAACAATGAAGCGTTTGAACCTTCTTTTCACAGGGGTACCAGACGTGCGCGATGGAGGTAATTGAAAAGCGCCCACAAATGCCATTCCAGGGCGGCGTTCTTTGTCGACTCAACGGATCTGATTTGTTTTCAATTGCTTGTCCAAATGCAGTTTCCTCGCGGAATTTATCCTCGGCCCTTTCACTTCGTTCAGGGCTGCTCGCCGGCGCAGGGCGAACGGGCTCGGAATAACGGGCTCTGAGCGGTTTTTCAGCAATCTCCTAAGCTGCTTCCGTTTTCCTGCTTCCTATGCCTTCCTCAGCCACGTCCCCGCTCACTACAACCGGCCTGGCTTTCGATTTCGGTGGCGGGACCTGCACCAGCACCCTGCAGGGGGCATGGTGGGTGACATGCTGCACTGTGGAACCCAGCAGCGTTTCAGCCAGGCCATGATTGTGGTGGTATCCGATGATAAGCAGCTCAATTCCTTCATCTGTTGCTTCGCCCACAATGGCTTCGCCCGCGCTGCGCGCCTTCAGCAGCTTGGTCGAGATGCGCATAGAAAAATTGTTGGAAGCAACCTGCCGGGCCAATGAAAGCACCTGTTGCCCGGGCTGTTCGAAGATGGGGTCCACGACATCGATGGGCAATCCCGGCGGTACCTCAATCACATGCAATGCGATCACGGTTGTTCCAGCGAGACTGGCCATCTGGCAGGCAAGCTCGGTCAGGCTTCCTGCCGTTTCAGTATCTCGCAGAGCCACCATAACTTTTGGCTTTTCCATGGCTTGCTCCTTTCTCCGCTTCAGGCGACGGAAGGTTCTGGGACGCGTTCGGAAGCCTGCAAGCGGGACCCTCTCGATGGCGGACCCTGCCCGGGTTCCCATATCCCCCAAGCCTGACCCTCCTTTTTAATTCTCCCGCGATTTGCACGTCCGGAATGTGAGCACCGTCACAATCACAAGTAATCGCGGTCACGGAGGCATGGAATTGCATTTGTTAAAGTAAAACGCGCTGGGAGGAAAGCCGCGAGGAGTGCAGGTTAGCTTCTGGGCAGGAGAGGCGAGCCAGCCGACCCCAGCAAGACGGGGACTCGCTCCTCCCAGCGGCTCTTGAGAGGAACCGATCATGCTCAGAATCGAAAAGATCCTCTGCCCGGTCGACTTTTCTGAGTACTCGGTCAAAGCTTACGATTATGCCCGCTCATTGGCCCGGCATTATGGTGCCAAGCTTCTGCTGCAGCACGTTGTCCAGCCGCTGACTTCCATTTACCCCTACTACGCTTTTCCCGACGCCCTAAATGAAGTTTTCTCGAACCTTGAAACCAGCGCCAAGCAGCAGCTCGCTGAAATGATTTCAGAGGACCTGGGGAATGGGGCTGTTCAGCGGTTCGTGCACAAGGGTATCGCGCCGGATTGCATTCTGGCTTTTGCTATGAGCCAGGCCGCTGATCTGATTGTAATGGGAACGCATGGGCGCCACGGTTTTGACCACTTCACCATGGGTTCAGTCACCGAAAAGGTTTTGAGAAAATCCCATTGTCCCGTCCTGGCGGTCCGCAAGCCCGCACATGATTTCGTTCATCCGGTAGATGTCGAGGAGCCGGTGCAACTGAAAAAGATTCTCTTTTGCACCGATTTTTCCGATCATTCCGCGCGGGCCCTCACTTACGCGCTGTCACTGGCCATGGAATATAACGCGGACCTCACTCTGCTCCACGTGCTTGAAGATGTACCCGCCACGGATGATCTGCAAGCGGGCCTTGGCGAAGTTACGAGAAGGCTTGAAGAACTGGCGCCCCCGGAAGCAGGCGACTGGTGCAACGTGCAAACTGCAGTCCGTATCGGGAGGCCTTACCAGCAAATCCTTCAGATGACTATTGAGAATGAGTCGGACCTTGTCATCATGGGAGTGCGCGGCCGCAATGCGGTGGACCTCGCCTTGTTCGGCTCTACGACGCACCGCGTCATCCAACTGGGAACCAGTCCCGTCCTGGCCGTGCACCTCTGAGAAGGAATTCGCCTGAGAAGCCATCTGCATTGTTAACGCGACCATGGCGCGCGATTCACAGGTCAACCGGGGCGGGATAAGGCAGGAGAAGATAATGAAAACGAAGGAAATTCTCAGGCGCATCGTTGTGTTGACCGCTTTGTTACTGGTGGGGCTTGTTGCGCCTTCCGGAGTTTTTGCTCATTGCGACGGAATGGACGGTCCCGTGGTGAAGGCGGCCAGGCAAGCGCTCGAATCCGGCAACGTCAACATTGTCCTGATTTGGGTTCAAGAGGAAAATGAAGGCGAGGTTCGCAAGGCATTCCAGAAGACGCAGACT
The DNA here is from genome assembly GCA_035277665.1 of Terriglobia bacterium. Lineage (GTDB taxonomy): Bacteria > Acidobacteriota > Terriglobia > UBA7540 > UBA7540 > SCRD01. The sequence goes on along the minus strand of DATEKC010000148.1, from coordinate 34,831 downwards.
GTGCGCAAGCTGAGTCCCGAGGCCAGAAGTCTTGCAGACATGTACTTTTTTGAAACGGTCGTGCGCCTTCATCGCTCTGGAGAAGGCGAGCCGTACACCGGTCTGAAACCTGCGGGACGGGATCTCGGCCCGGCCATTCCTGCCGCCGACGCAGCGCTTGAGAGCGGTTCTGTTGAACACCTGCTTGGGCTGCTGAGCAACTCGCTCCAGGATGGAGTCCGCGCCCGATTCAGAGAAGCGCTTGCTAAGAAAGATTACAACGTAGACGATATCGAGGCTGGGCGTGCCTACGTGAAAATCTACGTCGAATATGTTCATTACGTTGAGCGGATCTATCAAGCAGCCAATGCCTCAGCGGCGGGCCACTATCACGAGACCGAGCCAGGCCCGCCCGGACATGAAGAGCCATAGGAAATTGCTCCGCTTGGAGAAAGAGTCAGTGATGCCTCGAGGTTGCGATCATGTTGGCGTCAGCGACGACAACGCCGGTCTTCAACGAGGCTTGAATTGAGGCCCTGTTCGTTTCAAAATGAAAGGTCATTATGGCAAACGCAGCGAAACCATCCGCGAAGCAGACCATCGAAGGCGCACATGACATCTACCGCCAGACGCACCATCCGCTGGACGTTTTTTTCTCGCCTGAGAGTGTTGCCGTCATTGGCGCGACCGAGGCCGCGGCCAGCGTGGGCCGCACGCTCCTGTGGAACCTGATCAGCAGCCCGTTCGGCGGCACAGTCTATCCCGTCAACCCCAAGCGCAGCCAGGTGCTGGGCGTCAAAGCTTATCCCAGCATCGGCGCGCTGCCCGAGCCTGTGGACTTGGCCGTGATTATCACCCCGGCCCGCACGGTGCCCGGCCTTGTCGGCGAGTGCGTCGACGCCGGAGTAAAGGGCGTTATTGTCATTTCGGCAGGTTTCAAGGAATGCGGCGCCGCCGGCGTCGAGATGGAACAGGAAATCCTGGCGCAGCTTCGCCGCGGCAGGACCCGGCTGATTGGCCCCAATTGCCTGGGGGTGATGAGCCCTCTTTCCGGCATGAACGCCACCTTTGCCCGCACCGGCGCGCAGCCGGGCAACGTGGCATTCGTCAGCCAGAGCGGGGCGCTCTGCACCGCCATCCTTGACTGGAGCCTGCACGAGCACGTGGGCTTCAGCGCATTTGTTTCCGTCGGCTCGATGCTGGATGTGGGCTGGGGCGACCTCATCAACCACCTCGGCGACGATCCCAACACCCACAGCATTATTCTCTACATGGAATCGATTGGCGACCCGCGGGCGTTTCTTTCTGCCGCGCGGGAAGTCGCGCTTTCAAAACCTATTATTGTGATCAAGGCGGGCCGCACCGAAGCGGCGGCGCGTGCTGCCGCTTCGCACACGGGGGCGCTCGCGGGCAGCGATGAGGTCCTGCAAGCCGCGTTCCGCCGTTCCGGCGTGCTGCGTGTTTCCAGCATCGCCGATCTGTTCTCCATGGCGGAAGTTCTGGCCAAGCAGCCGCGCCCGAAGGGCCCGCGCCTGGCCATTCTGACGAATGCGGGCGGCCCGGGAGTGCTGGCCACCGATGCGCTTTCCATCCACGGCGGTGAACTGGCCGTGCTGTCGGATGAAACCATCGAATCGCTGAACGGATTTCTTCCGCCACACTGGAGCCACAACAATCCCGTCGATATTCTGGGCGACGCTGAGCCCGACCGCTATGCGAAAGCGGTCGAGATTGTGGCCCAGGACCCCAACGCCGACGGAGTGCTGGTCATTCTGGCGCCGCAGGCCATGACCGACCCGTCGGAGACCGCTGAAAAGCTGAAACGCTTTGCAAAGCTGAAGGGCAAGCCGATTCTGGCAAGCTGGATGGGCGGTGTTGAAGTCCTGGCCGGCCAGGAAATCCTGAACCGGTCCGACATTCCGAATTTTCCCTATCCTGACGCCGCAGTCCGCACGTTCCAATACATGTGGCAGTACAGTTACAACCTGCGCGGCCTTTATGAAACGCCCATGCTGGTTTCAGGCAGCGAGGAGAACGGCATCCGGAGTGAGGATGCCCAGGGCATCATTCAGAGGGTCCAACAGTCCGGAAGGTCGCTGCTGGACGAGTATGAATCCAAGCGTCTGCTTGCGGCCTATGGCATCCCCACAGTGCCGACCTTTGCGGCAACGACGGAAGATGAGGCGGCGCAGCTTGCAGAGAAGGCCGGCTACCCCGTGGTGTTGAAGCTGCTGTCTGAAACCATCACCCACAAGACCGATGTGGGCGGAGTTCAGTTGCGTTTGCGTGATGAAGCCGCCGTCCGGCAGGCTTATCGCGCCATCAGGAGCTCCGTGCTGGAAAAGACCGGCCCGGGGAATTTCAGCGGCGTCACCGTGCAGCCCATGATCGAGTTCAAGGGTTACGAGGTCATTCTGGGCAGCACCTTTGATCCGCAGTTCGGTTCGGTACTGCTGTTCGGGTCGGGCGGGCAACTGGTGGAGGTTTACAAAGACCGCGCGCTGGCCCTGCCGCCGCTCAACACCACCCTGGCCCGGCGCATGATGGAGCAAACGCGCATCTGGACAGCTCTCCAAGGAGTGCGCGGGCAGAAAGCCGTCGACCTTGCCGCGCTGGAACGCCTGATGGTGCGCTTCAGCCAGCTGGTCATCGAACAGCGCCGTATCCGCGAAATTGATATCAATCCGCTGCTGATCTCGGCTGACGGAATGATCGCCCTGGACGCCCGCGTGGTCCTGCACAGCAGCGAGGTTACGGAAGATCGTCTTCCCAAACTGGCCATCCGCCCGTATCCAACGCAGTACAGCTACAAGTGGAAACTGAAGGATGGCACGCCGGTTGTCATCCGTCCCATCCGTCCTGAAGACGAGCCGCTGATGGTGAAATTCCACCACACGCTCTCGGAGCGCAGCGTCTACATGCGCTATTTCCACATGCTCTCGCTCAGCCGCCGCATCGAGCACGACCGCCTCACGCGCATCTGCTTCATCGATTACGACCGCGAGATGGCGCTGGTGGTTGAACACGCTGATCCCGCAAGCGGCGAGAAGCAGGTGCTGGGCGTGGGCCGCCTCAGCAAACTGCACGAAATGCGCGGGGCGGAAGTTGCCATCGTTATCAGTGACGACTATCAGCGCAAAGGACTGGGCACCGAGCTTCTGAACCGGCTGCTCCAGATCGGCCGCGACGAGAAACTCGATTTTGTAGCGGCGGAAATCCTGCGCGAGAATCCCGAAATGCAGCGCATGGTAGAGAAGGTGGGCTTTGCACTCGAAAAGGCCGACGAATCAACCGTGCACGCCGTCTACAATTTGAAAAACCAGGTCCCCGCAGTGTGAGCTGTATTCTTGGTGGCGCAGTGCGTGCCGCCTTTTGGCATGCATGTGATCGCAAGGTGCGATCTGTGGTCAATTTGTTGTAGGTAGCGTGCCTGCAACGGCATCAGCCTTGCCAAGCATGGTTTAGCAACGCCACACCCTTACGGATGCGTGCTCCCCGCTTCAGAAAACTCCCATAACGGAGACCTCCGCCTAAAAAAAGGGAAAAAAGCCCGCACCTTAAAGAGGGAAAGCAATTCGCTTGCAATTCGGAGGTGAATCTAGCCGCTCGCTTCGTGCTACTTCCGCTCTAGTTCATTCACCAGTGCTTCAGTTCCGCCCGACTTATAAACGGCTAGGAGCCTCTTACGCTCGCTGGAGGCGCCCCATCTCGACATCCGAAACTCCTGGCCCACTTTATCCGGGTCGTCGCCGTACCTCTTTCCGTCAGCCATCTCGATGTAATCGAGACGCGCCTCGATTCCACTGACTGCGGCGGATTCCGGGGAAGACAGCCGCATTCCCGTCGCGTCCCCGTTGTAGGTTTGGTTTTGCATTATCCTATTGTCGGTTGCGGGAATTTGTGTGGTGTATCCGAGAGCGACGTGATCCTCTTGCCACGTAGCCCTGCGTGTCTCGCCGTCGCTGAAGGTGATAATAAAGGATACAGCGAAGGCATTACATGGGACGTCTCCGTTGTTTTTCAAGGTGACCCTGGCGCCCTCGAATGCCGTCGCGTCCTCGGAGACCTGGGGCGAGATCGAGACAATTTGGAGGGGGTAGCTGGAATTGTTGGTCGCTTTCACCCCGAAGGCGCCCTGCCCGGGCCGGCCGGAACTCACCACGCATCCCAGCGTGCCTGCCGCGAGGAATACCAGAAATACGGTCTTCATCTTAAGACCTCCTTCTCACGTGATGTCCCTAACCACAGGGTAGCGAAAAGCAAACCATAGTGTTGCCTGTCCTACAGCAACATTTCGCATGCGTCCCATCGCAAAAGCAACTGCAATCGTCACAGGGCCTCTGGCCGGTTGAGCAGCCAGTACCTCCCGTGCCGCCGCACTGACTGCAGGGTTGTTGACAGCAGGGTACGATAGCCGTCGTTGGAGTCACTGGCGCTCCGAGCGCGACAGCCAGCGCCAATGTTGCAAAAAAATAAACCTTCGTCGCTTCATTAATCACCTCCGTCCCGTTAGTTCAGGCGCTCAGGGCACCCGCTAAATCTTCGGGCCGACGTGCTATTCGCTGCCCCCTTAAATATTCCCTGAGTTGTCACCCCCCACCCGCGTGAAGGAGCACCATAATCCGAGCGTTCCGTTAGCATAGTCTATCTTGGAACTGCTTCAACAATCGCTGGCGGGTGCTCTTTGTCCCGCCCGACGAATGTAAACTCGTCGGGTGAGTAGCAGGCGAGCGCACCAACCACCCCGTCTCCCTCACCATACTCAGCTAGAAAGTCGCCGCTTAAGGAGTCGTACACCGAGTAGACGATCGCCGGTTTGGATCCGGCAGCGACGGAGTTTTCCTGGAAAGCAAGGGCGATTCTGCCGCTCGAAACTTTCATCGCCACAGGAAAGAAGTCCGGCGAAGGCGCTTTCAGACGCCACTGGCGCAAAACGTCGCCCGATGGCGAAACGACATACACTGTGGGTGGCTGGGAAGCCCGCATCAAATAGGCGTTCCCGTCATCACCCACGTCAACGGCACCCAATGTCAAAGGAATGGCCGGGTCAGCCTGCGCATCAAAGAATTTTCTCGGCTCGCTCGTCTTCTTTCCGTTATCCTTCTTCGCTCCCGCCGGACCGGATCCAAGCTTGACGTCCCCCGGCAGTCGCACACTTCTAACAAGTTCCCCGCTCAAATCGAATATGCCGGTGAACGGTTTGCCATCCTTGAGACCCGCAGAGCCAGGAACGATGCCGGACATGAGGAACTCCCGGCTCGGAAACACCGCCAGAGCGGTCGGGAAAACCTTCGAGTCCAGCTTGATGGCTGAATCGAATTGGCCATCGCGTTGGAAACGTGCGACGTACGACTCGTTGGTTTTGCTGAGGAATACCAGGCCATAAACGTTGCCCCGCAAGTCGACAGCGAAATCCTGTAAAACGCCCTCCTTCAGCGGCGGGTCGCTGATCTGGTCAATCCTGAACTCCGCCGCTTCCTTGCCATCGGTCGAGACCCTGATGACGGGCATGAGACCCCACTGCGGTGAGCTGTAGACGCGTAAATAAACACCCCCGTCCGGGTCGCATCTCGAAGGCTCCATCAGGGGTCCCAGGCTGGCTAAAGTACCAGTCAGGGGGACCACTGCCTTTGCAACCAGCGTTGGCGATTCTTGAGGGAGGAGAGCGCCGACAGAAAGCAAGGGCACGAGAATCAGAAGCGCATGTTTTATCGCATTGGTTGAATTCTTCTTCATTGCGCACCCCCTCCCTGCGGGGCCGTGGAAGCGGAAGCCTTCCGGCTGTCCTCCGCTGGCCCAGTCGTTTTTGGATCGGCTTTACCTGGCAAGACGCCTCGCGCCGCGGGACTAGTTTGTAATGTGGCCTTGCTTGCTCCTGCGCAGCCGTTTGTCCCGCTCGCTAGAAGAACTGAATTCCCACCGTTGAGCGAGGTCACAGAGCTCGAGCAGGATCCCCCCAGGCCGGCAGAGCAGAGGTTGTCCGAACAGCACATGATTTGTTGAGCACACGAGTTGCAAGTGTTGCAATTACCAGTTGGTCCCGCACAAGTTTGGATACCCTTATACTGTCCACAGCAATTAATCTGTTTGGTCGTTATATGGCGACATCCACACTGCGCGTGGGCCTGTGTGCTTAGAGAAACCACCGCGATAAAAACCGAAATAAGGATGGTTTTCATGAACAGCTCCTTTCTGCGAAGGTTCGATTGTGTGCCTATTTCCCCTTGTCGCGGATACTACCCCCCCCTGTCAGCTCTTGTCAAGGAAATTATTGCATAGCTGTAAAACTTTTCGCATGGGGCTTCCGGATTGACGCCTAGGGTGCGGTCCCACGTTTGGCTTTTTTCCGCCCGTCTTATTGATTGATGACCGCGCCATCGTAGCGGCGGACGATGCCCCAGCCGCCGTTCAGGTGGTCGGGTCCATCGCGGGAGGGAGCTTTCATTTTTGAGGAAGAACTTTTACTTCCGGGCGGTACTTCGCGCGTTGACGCCTTACCGGTTCACCAACACCGGCCAGTATCAGGACTCCGATGATGATCGCAACTGCGCTACGGACGGTTTGCATGGACCCTAACGATACGAGCAAAGATGTGGCAAGAGAAGCCGGCTGATTTGCATCGATTGCCAGGGTGATGCCGCTTGTCAAAGCGCCCGCAAGCACGGTTGCCCATATCCGGATCCCCGGAACAAATCCCGCCGACAGGACCTTCGGGCTGCCCCAGGCGTTGAAAACCCAGAGGGCAAAAAAGCCTGCGCCCAATCCGACCAGATGCCCGACGACAATATTGTAGGTCCTTGCGGATTTCGAGTGTGGCTGTTCGAGGAGTTCGTAGGCGGTTGGGCCCAGGCTGGCGAAAATTAGAGGCATCCCGGTTGCCCGCCCGATTGCGGCAACGATGAGGATCAAAAGAGCCTCGCCCATAGTTGCAGCCATCAGATTGCGCGTTCGCGGCATAGCGTATAATCGACCGGCCGATCTTAAATCATTGCGGCACCGGTGTTTTCACCGCCGGATTCTCTCCAGCGATCGGGGCTTATCCCCGCAGGGCCCGCAATGGTCCGGATTCTGATTAAGATGTAAGGTTAAAAACCCGTTCGCATCATATCAGCATTCGCGGGTCATTTCCGCTTTTCACTCGCATCCCTGCGAGGTCGCAGCGTAAATGAATCCGTCCTTCAGGTTCAGGCTCCACGGTTTTGCAAGAGCTGGAACAAATTGATACGGGCCGAAATTGATTTCTCCACTTCCACGTTGAGGCCGTAGAGCTTGCCCTCCTGCAGCGCGAAAGACCCAGACGTTGGAATATCACTGCCGACAAACATTTTGCGGCCCCTTGACGCCACGGAGACACATTCTGGAGGCGGGTTCACTAGTATTCTCGACAGATTGGACACCACCTCGCGCTCGACAGCCGCCCGGCAAGGTTCGCCGGATAGACGACCGCTGGAAATCGTCACGGCGGCGGGCCATCCGCCGCGTCAAGGGATGAAGGCGCTTCCGTGGGCCGAATCTGCCGTACTGCTTGTCCTCATCGGCCTGTTTTTTTGGTTCGGATTTCAACCGGCGTGGACGAACCTCAACACTGATTTCCCCAATTACTACCTGGCGGCCCGCCTTCATCGGCAGGGCTTTACGCTGGATCGGGTGAATGACTGGGCCTGGTTTATTCGGCAGAAAGATCACGCCGGAATCAAGAACTCGATCATAGGTTTTGTCGGACTGACACTGCTCTCGATGCTTCCGGTCGAGCCACTTGCATCCTTTCCGCCGCTTACAGCCAAGCGGTTGTGGCTGATCGTGAATCTGATCCTGTTAGGGCTGGTCATCCTTCTCCTGGCCAGGATGTCAAAGCTCGGGTTGCGGCGGGTCATGCTTTTGACCTTTCTTGCGCTAGACCCGCTGTTGATCAACTTCCTCTTCGGCCAGATGCACGTTCTCGTGCTTTTCCTGCTGACTGTAGCCGCCTGGGCTTACTTGAGAGGTCGGCCTGCAACTTCCGGAGCTGCTTTGGCTGTGGCATCGGCCCTCAAGATTTATCCTGCCTTGTTTTTGTTCTATTTCCTTTCGAAGAAGCAATGGCGGGCCGTCTTCGGACTGGTGGCGGGCTGCATTCTGCTTGCAGGACTTTCAGTGGCGCTTTTCGGGTGGGCGGCCAACCGGAGTTACCTGTTCGAGGTTCTTCCACGGTTGCTCTCAGGAACCTCATTAGACCCTTACGCCGTAAGGTGGAACTCATTATCCGCACTGTTTCGCCGGCTGTTCATCGCTGAGCCAAACCTCAATCCATATCCTTTGGTGAATTTCCCGCCGGCTTTCGCTCTCCTGCAGCCAATCTGTCAGGCAGTGCTTTTCGTCTCCTTTTTCTGGTTTGTTAATCCGCGCCGAAGGAACCCAGGGCGGGACATGCTGGAATGGGGAAGCTACACCGCCCTGCTTTTGGTTCTTTCGACGGCCCCGTCTCCTTACCACTACTGCGCGCTGATTCTTTCGGCAACGCTTATTGCGGATTACCTGACACAAACGGGAAAAATGCCCGCACTGGCTGCATGGATTGCCCTGTACACGCTCGTCTGTCTGCCAATTTACCGTTGGACACCTTCATCTCCGCCGGGTTGGCAGGCCATACTAGGCTTTTCAAGGCTTTACGCGGAGCTTGGGCTATGGATGTTCCTGCTCAGAGAGCTTAACCGGGCCAATGATACGCCTCTCAAACTGCGGCTGCGTACGCGAGAAGCCGCAGCGTTGGGGTTTATCTTCTTGTATGGCGTGGGAGCAGCGGCCGGTTTTCGAAGCTTGCGCGGCCAGTTCGAAAACTATTCCGGCCGGGTGATCGCCTCTTCGGACAGTATCATGGCGACCGACCCCGTTGCAAGCCGCCTCGGGACCTGGTTTGTGAGGCTCACGTCGGCCGGTTTCGGGCTGACCTTCCTGCAAGGCACAAACGCCCGGAACTTCAACTTCGACTCGGACGCCTTCCACCCGTCATGGTCGTCTGCCGGAGACCAACTTTGGGTGGAACTCTCCGGCTCGCGTTCGCGCATCGTGCGAATCGACCAACTGGACAATCCAAACCACCGCGCTCTTCCGGTCACAATGGTCGAGGATGCCACCATGCCGGCGGTTTCAGCTGACGGGCGGTGGCTTGCATTTATCAGGGATGATAAAGGCCGAGGGAGCCTCTGGGTAGCTAATCTGACGGAGGGAAAGCAGCAGCCTGACGGCCTGCGGGCGCGCGAAATCGCCGGGCCCAATGACGACGTCTGGGACGTGTCATTTGGTTCGAATGGCCGGATCCTGTACTCGGCGCGCCCCAGCGGAACCCTTCAAATTTTTAGCGCCGATCCCGTGTCGCTCCAGGTCAAACCCATTTTGACCGGTTCCTCAGCTCCGTCACGATTTCCGGCCGAGTCGCCGGACGGAAAATGGCTCGCCTACAGCCGGGAAAAAGGCGGTGCGTGGCATCTCGCGCTCCTTGATCTGAAAACAGGCCGCGACATCCAGTTGACTCACGGGTATTGCAACTCCACGCATCCGGCCTGGACCGGCGACTTGAAAGGCATCATCTATGCCACCGATTGCGGGCGCGGGCTGGGACTGACAGCGCTTGCGCGGGTTGCAGTCCCTCAGCCTTGACGGAGAGTGCAACTTCGCGCTGCCGGAGAGCATGAGCCACCATTCCCGCCGGGAGTCGCACCTTCTTTATCCCAGTAGCCTAAGTTGAGTGACACAAACCTCGCCGCCTTTTTGATCTTCAGGATCCCGTGCTCCAGATTGTTCTGCCCGCCTTATTGATTGATCACCGCGCCATCGTAGCGGCGCACGATGCCCCAGCCGCCGTTCAGGTGCTCGCGGTCGTCGCGGAAGGGATATTTGGCGGCGAGCGCCTCATCCACTTCGATTCCCCAACCGGGTTTGTCGCTGGCGTAGATGTAGCCGTCCTTATAAGTGGCGCAGCCCTTGAACATTTCAGCCTCGAGGCCGGTGATGATGCCGCCCTCCTGGATGCCGAAGCTGCTGCTGGCGAGGTCCAGGTGCAGTTGCGCCGTGTGGCCCACAGGTGAAACGTCTCCCGGGCCGTGCCAGGCGGTTTTCACTCCGTACATTTCACACAGGATGGCGATCTTCCTTGCCGGCGTCAGCCCTCCAGCCTGCGAGACGTGCACCCGGATGTAATCGATCAATCGGCCTTCGATCAGCGGCTTCCATTCATGCGGGTTGTTGAACAGCTCGCCCATGGAGAGCGACGTGGAACACTGCTGCCGGATCTGCCGGAAGTAGTCAATATGTTCGGGCGAGAGGACGTCTTCCAGATAGAACAGCCGGATGGGTTCCAGTTCCTTGGCAAACTGCACGGCCTGGTGCGGGCTCACGCGCTCGTGCACGTCGTGGATCAGTTCGATTTCATCGCCCAGTTGCCTGCGGCACGCTTCCAGCATCTTCAGCGTCAGGCGCATGTACGGTCCCGGCTCCCACACCGGCCCCGGCCACAAACCGCGCACGGGCGGCCCGCTCGAAGGGCCATAGGATGACATGCCGGGCACGCCCACCATCACCTTGATCACTTTGAATCCCTTGTCCATCAGCCCTCGCACGCGATCGACGGCCTCGGAAGCGTCCGTACCCCCTGTGGTGCCATAGACCAGCGCCGCTTCGCGCGCCTTGCCGCCCAGCAACTGGTAGACGGGCATTTTGGCCTGCCGCCCCTTGATGTCCCAAAGCGCCTGGTCAACACCGCTGATAGCGTTGTTCAGAACCCCGCCATTGCGCCAATAAGAACTGTTGTAGCAGGCCTGCCAGGTATCCTCAATGCGGTCGCAGGGTTTGCCCAGCAGCAGCGGCTTGAGATATTTCTCCACGGCAGGCACCACCAGGTCGGCGCGCTGCGTAAATGTGGCGCAGCCGTAGCCGTAAAGGCCCGGCTGGTCTGTGATGATCTTCACCACCACCAGGCGCACGCCCGCCGGCTGGGTGGCGATCACCTGAATGTCTTTGATGATGGGTGTGGGCAGGCCGCGCGTTGCGCGCGCTTCCCGCTCTTGAGCGGCAAGCGGCTGCGCCGAAAGTGCGGCGCCCATAGCTCCCGCCACGCCAAGCTTGAAGTATTCTCGTCTATCCATCAGAAACTCCTTTAGTGCCGATAAATTCTTACCGTCGGGTTTAACTGTTCGAAACCGCGTTGGACGCTATCAAAGCCGGCTAAGAGTGTCAAGCGGTTGCCCCAGGCGGGCTTTGGGCGCGGGCCCTCATTCCGGGCCGCAAAGCGCCGATTTGTCCTCTGCCGCCTGGAGGCAAGGGCCCACGATGCCTCGAAAGAGCTTTCCCCGAAATGTCCCAGGCTATTTATAATAAGAGTTGTTGTGCAACAATGGGACGGTTCGAGACTTCAGACCGAAGTAGACGGCCGTTTCAGTGGATGGTGACAGACGGTGCCGATCCTCTTTTTCACGCACCGTTGGATTGACGTTCGGTCTGGAGGACTGTAATGCCGCCGGTTCTTGACACCCGCACACGCGAACGAGACCTGCGCCTGAAAACCCATGGTCTCATTTGAACTGTTATTTCCTGTTTCAGTGTTGGCCGGCTTTATCGGCGCCATGGGAGGCATGGGCGGCGGGATCATCCTCATTCCTGCACTTACTTTCTTTGGCATCGACATCAAGCACGCGATTGCCATCAGCATTCTTTCCGTAATCGCCACTTCCAGCGGGTCCGCCTCGGCCTACGTCCGCGACCACATCACCAATCTCAAGGTGGGGATGTTTCTCGAAATGTTCACCATCGTCGGCGCGATGGTGGGGGCGCGCATCACGCTCGCCTCGTCGCCGCGCCCCCTCTACATCATTTTTGGGTTGGTCCTGCTGGGGTCGTGGGTGGTGTTACTGATGGACAAGTACCTTTCCTTAGGCCAGGTGGCGGAGCAGGATGCTTTCACCCGCTGGCTGGAGCTTGAAGGCAGCTACCCGGACCTGGCCACAGGCAAGACCGTTGCGTACAAGGCCCGGCGGGCCTACCTGGGCGCGCCCCTGATGTTTGGGGCGGGAATCGTGGCCGGCCTGCTGGGCATCGGCGCGGGCGCGTTAAAGGTGCTGATCCACGATCTGGTGATGGGCCTTCCCGCCAAGGTTTCCACCACCACCAGCAATCTGATTATCGGGGTCACGGCGCTGGCCGGAACTAGCGTTTACCTGGCTGCCGGGTACATTAATCCCGGGCTGGCCGTGCCCATCATCCTGGGAGTAGTAGCCGGCGCTTTTCTCGGTACGCGAGTGCTGGTGCGCCTGACGAACCAGTCAGTGCGAATTTTCTTTCTCGTGATTTTGCTGGTCCTGGCCGTTGAAATGATCGCCAGGGGCCTGCGAGGTATCTAGCCATGAGCCAATCCGTATCTGCCGCCAAAACCGAGCCAGCCGGAAGGGCAGGCCAGTTTGATATGGACGTCCTGGTGGGAACCATCCTACAGGATGGCGTACTGCTCAGCCTGGCGCTCATCCTGGCCGGCCTGTGCTGGCGATATGTCCGCACGGGCGGGCTGGCGCTCGACTACCAAATCGCGGGCATGAATCTCTTTCAATTCGTGGTTGATGAAATCCGGCTGGCCCTGCACGGCAGCGTCCGGCCGCGCCTGCTCATCAACCTGGGGATCGCCGTCCTGATGCTCACACCTTTTATTCGGGTGGCGGCGTCGGTGGGTTACTTCCTGGGGGTCCTCAAGAACTGGAAGTACACCGTCTTCACCGCCGTCGTGCTTAGCGTGCTCACCTACAGCCTTTTTCTGCGGTAGCGCTCCGCCTGGGCCCCCGCCGGCCCATCGTTTTCTCTCCTTTGCTCCACTCGACTGTTCCGCTGCCGGAAGATTACAATGGGGGCTTGGCCAGGGTGTCGTGTTCCTTCCTGGTCAATGAGGAGAATCTGCTTGCCGCTTATTGAAGCGCTACTGCTACTCCTGATTCTCTCCCGTACTTTCGGAGAAATCGCGGAACATTTTGGCCAGCCGGCCATGCTTGGGGAGATCGCCGCGGGTGTGGTGCTGGGGCCTTCGCTGCTTGGCGTGGTCCACTTTAATGATGAAATCAGGGCGGTGGCGGACCTGGGCGTGCTGCTGCTGGTCTTCATGGTCGGCATGGAGATGAATCTGAAAACGCTCTGGAACTCTTTTCGCGGCCGGGGGGCTTTGGTCGGGGTCGCCGGGTTTTTCTTTCCCATGTTGCTGGGAATCCTGGTGGGCTATATGTTTCGGCTCGACCCCACGAGGTCCATCTTTATAGGTCTCTGCATCGCCATCACGGCTCTCCCGGTCAGCGTCCGGATCCTGATGGATATGGACAAGGTGCAAACCGAAATCGGACAGAGGATCATTTCGGCAGCCGTCTTTAACGATGCGACCTCGCTGCTCATTCTGGGCGTCATTCTGGACGTGAAAGTAAAGGGAGGCGGGACCGGCACAGCTCTTTCCTCCACAGGGCTGGCGCTGGTTAAGGCCGTCACCTTCATGGCCGGGTTCATCCTGGTTGCGCGGATCGCCAAGCACTTTTCCCCCCAGCGCTTCCGTTGGCCGAAAGACCGCTTAGACCGCTTTCTGGTCCGGCTGAAGGGGAAAGAGTCTGTCTTTGCCGTCGTTATGCTTTTTGTTATTGCCTTTGCGAGTTTCTCTGAAGTGTTGGGCCTGCAGTTTGTGGTGGGAGCGTTCTTTGGATCCATGCTGCTCAGTCACGAGATCCTGGGTAAAGACAAGTTCATGGAGGTCCAGAAAACGGCTTCCGACATCACCATGGGTTTTCTGGGCCCCATCTTCTTCGCGGCGATCGGACTTGAATTCGATGCCGCCGCCCTGAGAGATTGGGGGCTGGTCGCGGCGATCCTGGCAGCCGCGGTGGTCGGGAAGATCTTCGGCGGATATCTGGGCGGCCGGCTCGCACGTTTGACCCGGCAGGAAAGCTGGGCCATCGGGATCGGCCTGAACGGCAGGGGAATCATGGAACTGGTGATCGCCAACATCGCCCTGGCCAACCACTTTATCGATGAGCGGCTGTTCACCATGCTCGTCCTGATGGCGGTGGTGACGACCTTCGCGACACCGTTCCTGCTGAAAAGGGCGTATTCGCGATTGCCTGCAGCGGGCACTAAGCCCGTCGAGGAACCTGCCGACTCCCGCAATTTCGAGCTCTAGGACCTAGTAAAGCGCCCTGGACCGGACAGTGTGGGGAATGCTTTCCAGCGCATTGATCAGGCCCGTGTCCAATTTCTGATTAATATCGAGAATGGCGTAACCCACTTCGCCCTTGGTGTCCAGCACCTGGCGCTCGACGTTGATTCCCCGTTCGCCGATCACCTTGTTGATGGCCAGCAGCATGCCGGGCTGGTTCCGGTGGATGTGAACCAGGCGATGGTTGTCCGGCGTACGCTCGAGCCGGCAGTGGGGAAAGTTGACGCTGAGGATGGTGTCGCCGGCCTCGACGTAACGATGCAGCCGCGCTGAAACCAGGTGTGCGATGTGGAGCTGGGCTTCCTCCGTGCTGCCGCCAATGTGCGGCGTGAGGATGGCGTTGGGCAGGTTCTGCAATTTGTCGGAAAAATCGCCGCCCTTGGTTTTGGGCTCTTTCGGAAAGACATCAATCGCCGCGCCCTTCAGCTTGCCGCTGCGCAGGTTTTCGGCCAGCGCCTCGTGATCCACCACAAACCCGCGGCTCAGGTTCAGGAAATACGATCCTTCCTTCATCGCGCGGAATTCGTCTGCGCCAAAGAAGCCGCGGTTGTGCGGCCGGCCGTCAACATGAAGAGTGACGAAATCCGATTTCTCAAGCAACTCCTCGAAAGTGATCTTCATGGCATTGCCACGCGCCAGAACCTCCGTCACGTCGCAAAAAATCACCTTCATTCCAATGGCCTGGGCCAGGTCTGAGAGCTGCGAGCCGATTTTGCCATAGCCCACAATGCCCACCGTCAGGCCGCGCACTTCGTGGCAGTCCGCCGCGCTCTTTTGCCACGAGCCCTGGTGCAGGGCCACGCTGCTGTCGAAGACGCGGCGGGCCAGCATGATGATTTCGCCCAGGGCCAGCTCCGCCACACTGCGCGTGTTGCTGTGGGGATCGTTGAAGACGGCGATGCCGCGGTCTGAGCAGGCGGGCAGGTCAATCTGGTCAGTACCAATGCAGAACGCGCCCACCACCAGCAGCTTCGGGGCGGCGTCCAGCACGCGTGCGGTGATTTTTGTTTTGGAGCGGATCCCCAGCACCTCCACGTCCCGGACTTCCTTCAGCAGCGTGGCTTCGTCCGGGCTTCCCGGCAGGGTCTTCACTTCATAACCGTCGCGTGTGAACGGAGTGGCGGCGGCATCATGAATGTTTTCCAGAAAGAGTGCTTTCATCTTTTTGATCATATCCTCGCAATCGGGTCGGCAGAGACGGCCTCACCCATGGATGAATGTTCGACAGTATCGAAATTTATTATTGTAGTCCCTGCCGCCGCGTGGCGCGAGAGGTTCTGGAGGCTGTTGCCCGGTATTCGGTTATACTGTGGGGTGCCGTGGCGCCTGTGCGAGCGAATTTGGCTTGGCCGCCCGGCGGAGTCAATTGGAGGGAAAAATCCTCTTTATGCTCCAGTCGCTGAAAGGCCGGACCCGAAGAGGCCGCCACAGCGCAAGGCGGGGAGGCTTTCCTCGGAGTCTGGCCTGGTCTCCCGGAGACAGTTGCGGCTGCGAGATGGGAGCGCGCTTCCTGGCGGCGGCCATGGTGCTGGCCAGCGTATGGTATGCCTGGCACTGGCCAGCTTTTCTGCATGCACCGTGGGCCAGCCTGCTCCGCGTTTTCCTCTGGTTGCTCCTCGCCGCACTTGCCGGCAAGACCGTCGGCATTATCGCCTATTTGGCTCACCGCCGGAAATCTTCATTCCGCACGGCCAGTCCGCACCAACTGTGAGCCTGCGCATCCCCATCCTGCCTCTGCCGGGTCCTGCCGGCCCTGGCGGTTAGACAATAACCGGCCAGATACTCACGTCAAACGGTTGCGAAGCGATGCCGTTTGCCACCACGTATAAGGAAGCGTCGCCAGGATCGATATCTCCCGGAATCTCGACATTCGTGATGATGACGGCCGCGCCAGTCGCAACTCCCATTGAGGGAATCACGTTGCCGTTGCTATCCATAGTTGTGTGGTTGAAAGTGCGGCAGTAGCGGACGTGCCCGGTTTGCTTGTGGACAACCCTCACCAGCGGGTAGTTCGTCGGGGTTTGAGAGTCGTCGCCATAGGCCACGGCCTGGGAGAGCCCGTTGAACTGGAGGCCCGAAACCTGGATGGTGTCCCCCGGAGCCATGGTCGCCGGGCAGGTTTGGATCACCGGCCGCCAACTATCCTGCGGCTGTGCCGAATCGGAATGGTAGGCGTAAAACGACGAATCTCCCTCTCTGCAGAACATAATCTCGCCATTCGGCAGCAGCAGAAGCCGCGTGCTGTAGGTGGGGCAATCGTTATTCGGAGGATCATTTGTTCGGTTGAAAGTTGTCCCGTCAAACTCAAAATACCAGCAAGGGTTGGTCCAGTCGCCCGAGGCGTCCGTCGGACCCGCGCCGAACAGAACGTTTCCGTTCACCATCAATGCCGCCGGGCCATCGACTATCCCGATTTTGCTGCCGTTCTGATTCGGCAGGTCAGGGCCGTTTGTCCACTGCTGGTTTGCCGGTGCCGTGGGTGAGTATATGGCAGTGTGTTCGTTGCTTCCCAGGAAGAACGCGGTACCGTCATATCGAAGCAAGGCAGGACCAACTTCATTGACGACGTCAACGATGCTGGGGGAAAGCGAGTTTCCTTGGACCCACACGTCGCTCGAAATGTCATACACCCAGGTTGTGGGAGGGTTCTGGCAACTGGGCGCAACCACCGTATTGTCCGGCATCAACACCCACGAATCCTCGTCGCTGGTGCCGACCCCCGGCCGGGGAGTCATGGCCGTCCAGGTGAGACTGGAGGGATCCAGTTTCGCCACGTTGGCGCTGTCAACGGAACCCATCAGGAACGTGCCGTCAGGCAGGACGGTGCAGGAAGCATCTCCGATTTCGTCCCAGATTGACGCAACAGCCCCCGGGTTGGGAGGAGTGTTGAAAGCAGCCCAGGTGTTAGCGACAGGGTCATAGATTTCGCACGAATTGTTCCAGTCGTTCTTGATGGTGCCGGAGGCGTCAGAATATTCCCCGCCACAGACCACGATCCTGCCATCGGCCAGCACCGAGGAAGAAAAATAGGTCCTGGCAAGATTGGAATCGTCCAGCCGGCTCCACTTGCCTCCCGAGTAACTTCCAGTCTGGTCGGGCGTCAGCTTCCACCATCTTCGAGTGGCCCAGGTGGCCCCGAAAAACGACTTGAATTCCTGCATCATCACTGTCCCGTCGGTCAGCAGGAAGGCCGTGCCGCCATTCGCATAGGAAAGGCAGAAGATAATCGAGACGAGGGTCCAGAGCAGGCAGACAACCTGCCACACAATTACCACAGCCGTGCACACGATGATGGTGACAATCGCAAAAGCAACGCACACAAGCGTCGTGATGATCGCAAAGAGCACGCAGAACAGCCACGACCACCAGCTGCATTTCTTCACGGTCTGCCACGCCCACTGGACACATTCCTGCTCTGTCGTGACAGCCCACGATATACATTCGGTTAATGCCACCAGCCCGTATTCGGCACAGCGGAGATACGTCAGTGTGAAACTTTGGGTGCAATTTGACGGAAGACTGTTCCAGGTTCCCTTTTGGAAGGAGCTATTGCCATTCGACATCGCGGTTCACCTCCAGGCTGAGTTGAACTTCAGACAACTGTGAATTAACCCCAAACCTCTATGAAGGAAAACCTGTGACAACAATAAACTTGAGAGAACTATTAACCAGACGGTAAATAAAGTCAAGTCCCAAAAAACCAGGCGCGTTCCGCATCTACCTTGCCCTGAAGCGGGCCTCATGCTGGTGATCTTGCGCCCAGAGAAAGCGGTCCTGCAGCGGTCCGCATCTGCACAGGGAATATTGCTGGGTATCCTTAATTTGCGGGTAGGACGAAGCCCGGTTGAAAGCGGGTGGAGATTGAAATTCAGACTTCAGGGTGAGAAGGCTCTTTGCGGCGGAAATTCAATCCTTATCCTTTGTAGACCACCAGCCGGCGGCTGCGCGGCTCAATACTGCTTCTTTTTCCACTCTGAGCGCGTAACGGACCGGCGCGCAGGTGAACGAAAAAGGGCGGAAAAGCGTAAGTGCCTCTTCCGCCCTGCTTCCTTCCCGTGAAACAAATGGAAAAAACAAAGGAAAAGGATGCTCAAAACAGCCAGAAACTCCAGGAACAGCGTCATACGAGATGCCCCCCTCCCCGGCACGCATCATCTGAAATGACGCTTACATCGTACCTTGCACTTCCAGACCTGACAATTCAACTTTAGTACTAAAGCAGGTGATACCCGAGTTTTGTGCGGGATGGCTGATAGCTCCCCCATAGGCGCGGCGATCATGCGGCCGCACGAGGCGAAAGAGACTTGATCTATGACCCGAGGGGACACTGGGGTTGTTTAAAATTTTGTGATTGGGAGCGCCTGGAAAGCGCTTAAGCCGCACAATGGCCGCTTCTGTTTCGACCTGTGCCGGTTTACCCGGCCAGTGGAATCAGACGCGGTGTGGCGCGGGCGAACGCCCAATCACCGTTCTGACGAGGTCTGCCAGATCGAACAAAAGGCCCTCGATGGTGTGGCGATGATAGATATAGCGCTCGGCTAATTCCAGGGTTTTCAGATTGTTGACCTCGGCGTTGATCACAAGTACTTTCCCTGTCATGCTTGTCCAGACTTCGCCGAAGCCGTAACCCCTGCCGGCAGGCCGCCCCTGGGCACACCTCATGTCAAGAATGGCGGTATCAAACGACTTTCGATGAATGGTAGAAAGGCAAAGCCCTGTATTTGTTGTCACCCGCCGGCTGTCCAGTTTTTTCACCAGCGACAGCAGGTTCTTGATTGCGGCTTCATCCGCCACAATCAGTACTTTCCGGTGGGCCGAGTTGTTCGCCACAAAAACTCTGCAGCAAGCACGTTCAGTCAGGGATTTCAGCATTAAGTTGAAACTTTTCATAAACTTCACGCTTGTCCTCTCCCTTACGGGCCGGGACGGTCCATCGTGCCAGGATCTCGAAAACTACCATCATGTGATGCGCTGAGTTGCGTGTGCAACTTTTTGCATCGCACCGGTATGGTAGCCTTTCTGCCGCAGGATGCCAATGCCACTTTAGTTCTATTTCCGTTAAGGCGACGGGCCTCTGGCCGTCCTGGTTTCATAAAGTCCACTTCCGAATCATTGATTTAATGGCGGGGGCGGCTGTAAGGACCAGGAGGAATCTATCTCACAGCTTCTTCCCCATGCGCGTAGTATACTGGGCGCGTCGATTCTTCCAATTAAATGCATCGGGCGGGCAGGGTGTAGACGGGGCCGCCGCAGGAGGTTGGTATGGAACGCGAATATGCCTTTGAGATGGTGACTTCCGGCATCCGGTTTGGAGCGGGAGCCACTCGCGAGATTGGCGCAGAACTGGTTGATCTGGGGAAGCGGCACGCTCTGATATTTACTGACGCAAACCTGCGCAACCTGCCGCCGGTTACCACGGTGCTGGAATCGCTCGACGCTCGCAAGATCCGCCATTCGGTGTTTGACCGCGTGCGCACCGAGCCCACTGACGAATCCTTCCAGGAAGCGATTGCCGCGGCGCAGGCTGATGACTTCGATGCCTTTGTCGCCGTGGGTGGCGGTTCCACCATGGACACCGCCAAGGCCGCCAACCTTTACTCCTGCTATCCCGCTGATTTTCTGGAGTACGTCAACCCTCCCGTCGGCAAAGGGCAGCCCGTCCCCGGCCCTTTGAAGACCCTGATTGCAATTCCCACCACGGCGGGCACGGGCAGCGAAACCACGGGCGTGTCCATCTTTGACTACAGCGCGCTCCATGCCAAGACAGGAATCGCGCATCGCCGGCTGAAGCCAACTCTGGGAATCGTCGATCCGGAGAATACCCGCACGCTGCCCCCGGCGGTGGCCGCCTCCTCAGGGCTCGATGTGCTGTCGCACGCCATTGAGTCTTACACCGCGCTGCCGTTTCTCCAGCGCCCGCGGCCGGAGCGGCCCATCATGCGGCCCTCCTACCAGGGCTCGAACCCCATCAGCGACCTCTGGAGCCTGGAATCTCTGAGACTTGTGGCCGCGTATCTGAAGCGCGCCGTGGCCGACCCGTCCGATGATGAGGCGCGGGCGTCCATGCTGCTGGCGTCTTCCTACGCCGGCATCGGATTCGGCAACGCCGGCGTGCACCTGCCGCACGGCATGTCGTATCCGGTGTCGGGCCTGGTGCGGGACTTCCGGCCTCGCGGGTACACGGTTGACCATTCGCTCGTGCCGCACGGAATCTCGGTGATCCTGAACGCCCCAGCCGTCTATCGCTTCACCGCGCAAGCCTGCCCGGAGCGCCATTTGAAGGCGGCGGAAATTCTTGGGGCCAAGGTCGCGGGCGCGCGCCTGGAAGATGCGGGCAAAATTCTTGCCGACCGCGTGGTCGAGTTTATGCACGATCTTGAGGTTCCCAACGGCCTGCATGAGCTTGGCTATCAACCCAGCGACATCCCGGCGCTGGTGGAAGGTACGCTGCCCCAGCACCGCGTCACGAAACTTTCTCCCCGGCCCGCCGAGGCCAACGACCTGGCCCAGCTCTTCTCCAACGCTATGACGGCGTGGTAGGAAGGGTGCCCGACGGCCGTTCAAAGTGATTCCTGGATCATGGAGAGAAAGATGAGCGAGAATGCCACGACGCGAAGGAAATTTCTGGGGCAGGCCGGCGCAGGATCGCTGGCGGCGGTGGGAATGAGCGCGCTTCCGCAATCGGCCAAGGCCGCACGAGACCGTACCGAATCGATGAAGATCACCCGGATTGAGGCCGTCACTTTCCGCAAGGACCTCCACATCGGCGGCGGTTCCGGCAGCAAGAATGATGGTGCGGAGTTCATGTGGGTGAGGCTGCACACGGACAAGGGAATCATCGGGACCGGCGAGACCTACCCGTGGGACAACGGCCAGCTTGGCGTGATCGAGGATTACTCCAGGGAACTCGAGCTGATCGGGCGCGACCCGCGGGACATCGAGGGCGTCTGGCGCGATTTCTATTTTCAGATGGCCATGCGGAACGCCGGCGGGGCGGACATGCGCCTGTTGAGTGCTCTCAACATGGCCCAACTCGATATTCTGGGGCAGGCTGCGGGGCTGCCTCTTTACCGCGTGCTGGGCGGAAAAACCCGCGACCGCGTGCGCGTCTACAACACCACCACCGACTACTGGGCCATCAACAACATGAAGATGGGCCCGGACACCATGAAGATCGTCCATTTTCTTCTGGACCGCGGAATCACCGGCATGAAGATCTACCCCTTCCGCGCCCCGGAAAAATATCTCTCCAACGAGGCGCTCGAAGAGGGCCTGAAATGGATTCGCGACATCCGTGACGGGGTCGGCAACCGCATGGATATCTGCGTGGACTGCTGGGGGAATTTTGATTTGCCCAGCGCCGAGCGGATCGCCAGGGCGCTCGAGCCTTACAACATCATGTACCTCGAAGATGTAATGGTGAACACCAACGCCGACAGCTACGCCGCGCTGGCCGCCAAGACCAGCGTGCCGCTGAACATGAGCGAAACGCTCGCCACCCGCTACGAGTACCGGCAATTCTTTGAGCGCAAGGCCTGTTCGGTGGCGATGTATGACCTCTGCTGGTGCGGCGGCCCCACGGAGGCGAAAAAGATCGCCGACATGGCCGAAGCCTATTCCATTCCCACTTCGCCCCACACCTGCGGCGGTCCTCTGCTCTTCATCTGCGCCATGCACGTTTCAACCGCCGTTCCGAATTTTCTGATTATGGAAAGCAACTATTGGAAGTGGGCGCACCAGTATCCCTACTTTGTGAACAACGCGCCGGCGCCCGTCGATGGCCACGTCCGGGCCCCGGAAGCGCCGGGCATCGGCGCCGAAATCAGGCCGGAGTTATTCAGGAACGGCGACGCCATCGTCAAGACGGTTGTGAGCATCTAATCTGGAGACCCGATAGCCGTAACAGTCGGGCCAGGACCGCTACGGCGAAGTGGAGGCAAAATGAAAAAGCTCCTGATAGCCATTCTGCTCCTCCCGGCTGCTCTCGCTTTTGCTCAGGCACAGACTGGAACGGGGACCTATGATATTCGAGGGTTCAACGCCAAAGGCGACGGAACGCACAATGACGGGCCATCCTTTAGCGCCGCCGTGCAGGCGGCCAATCGTACCGGCGGAACCGTCATCCTGCCGCCGGGCGTCTATCGCTTCGATTCAAGAATTGTTCTCTCAAACATCAAAAACGTGACGATCGAGGGCCAGGATGGAGCGGTGATCCTGAAAGATGGCGGGGCCTTTGTATGCACACATTGTTCTTATGTCACGATCAAAAACATCGGCATTCAAAACCGTACCGTGCCGAAAGTGGTGACAGTCGCAGAGTTGCCGACGGCGAATCCCAAACAGATCATCGTCCTCGATCGCCACTTGACCGGCTTCGGCTACATCCCCGAGCCCTCTGATGACGGCGACGCCTGGGCCAGAATGTCCCCGGCCCAGAAAGCCGAGGCTTCAAGCGCCACCACTTTTGCCTCGCACATTGTCTTTATCAACAGCGACCACATTACCGTAAGCGGTTTGCACAGCGTCAACAAAGGATTTTTCGGAATCTATTTTGACAGGTGCCACGATTCTGAGGCGATCAACAATACAGTTATCGGGGGCTTCCCGGAGGCCGTACCCGGAGCCATCGCGTTTGTGGACGCGACTAATGATCATGGGGCGCTCAGCTACAACAATGTCGCCGACTCGAACAACATTTCTTACGCGGTGCATAACGGAATTCTCATTTACGGTGGCCAGCACATCCGCGTCACAGGGAACGTTGTCCACGACAGCTCGGAAACGGGCATCAAGATCGGCCAGGAAGATTCGCGAGGCTCCAACTTTGAGACCTATCTAACGGTTTCGGGCAACACCTCCTACCGCAACCACCAGGAAGGCTTCGACCTGATGGAATATTACCCGCCGCGCGGGAGCGATCCGGCCTATTCGACGGCAACCGATAACGTTTCCCATGACAATGACTCACAGGGGATACAGGTTGATGGCACACACTGGACCGTGACAGGGAACACGATTTATTCCAATCAGCTTTCGGGCCTGATGATTGACGGCGAAAATGATGTTATCTCGAACAACGTGATCTACCACAATGGCCTCAGGGCGGGAACCTCCAACGAAGTCTGTTATGGGTGTACCTCCCGTTCTCAAACAGGGAATGATGTGATCACCGGGAACAAAATCCGCAGTGACCATGGCAATAACTATGGAATTTACATCGCTCACGGAAACGCCTCCTCAACCTTTTCAAACAACGAAGTGACCGGAACAACCCACACACAGGAAATTTGGGACGTCAGTTCACAGCGGAACGTCTTTACAGCGAACAACGGGAGGATCGGCGGGACCGCGCCCTTCGGTAAACAGTGAAATATCAGTTTTTCAGCAACTCTTGCCACTTCGTCAAACAGTGAAGGCCGCGCCTTCACGCAGCCGTAACCCTCAGCATCCGTTTGCACGGCAACCTTGAACGGCGACTCGAGGAAGTGTGCATTTTACGGCAGTGAGCGCCACGGGCTTTTCTCTCCGCAATTCTTCTGCATCGGCCGTGGTCTACGGGACGTGCTCGCCGGCAAACGCCATCGTCAAAAGGGTAGCGAGCGTGTAAAGCCTGAAGCTGCCGGTCTGTGGACTTACTTAACGAGAGATAAAAACGGTGCTACTATTGCTCGCACCGGATGGAACCGCGGGAAACGGTGGTGCTGGACGGCATGGCCGTGCTGGTGGTGGACGACAATGCCACCAACCGGAAAATACTGGATGCCATGCTGCGCCACTGGCGGATGGAGCCGACGCTGGCCGGGGGCGGAGAACGCGCGCTCGACGTGATGGAGAAGAATGCGGCGCGAGGGTCAACCTTTTCCCTGGTTCTACTGGATGTCCAGATGCCGGGCATCGACGGGTTTGCCGTGGCGCAGAAGATCAAGGAGAATCCCAGGCTGGCAGGCGCCACAATCATGATGCTCACCTCGGCAGGCCAGCGGGGCGACGCCTCGCGATGCCGCAAGCTGGGGATTTCTGCTTATCTGGTCAAGCCCATCCGGCAAAGCGAACTGCTGCGCGCCATCCTCGAAGCGCTTGGGAAACCCGCCGCCACGGCTGAGCGGAGCTCCCTGATCACCCGGCATTAGCTGCGCGAAAGGCAAAAAACGGCCCGCATTCTGCTGGCCGAAGACAACGCCGTCAACCAGCAGCTCATCATCAGGCTGCTGGAGAAACGGGGGATTGCGGTTATCCCGGTGGGGAATGGAAAGGAAGCGCTGGCCGACCTGGAGAAGCAGCCGTTTGACCTCGTCCTGATGGACGTCCAGATGCCGGAAATGAATGGTTTCGAAGCGACGGCCCTGATCCGCAAAAAAGAGGAATTGACCGGCGATCACCTCCCTATTATTGCCTTGACTGCTCATGCCCTGAAAGGCGATGAAGAGCGGTGCCGGGCGGCTGGCATGGATGATTACGTTGCCAAACCAGTCCGCTTTCCAAACCTGCTGGCCGCCATCCAGCGACTGCTGCCAGAGATTTCCGACGAATTGGACATTACCTTGACGCAGCCCGCAGAGGCGCCCGGAAGGCGGTAGAGAAGAGTCTGCTTTCGTACCCACCCCCAATCAAGCTTTGCCCCATCGGGTAAACCGGATTTCCGCAATGCCCGGCCTTTAGCTGGAGTAATAATCCAAACAGAAAGGCGTCTGAATGCGACTAGCGCTTGCGGACGGTTTCGAGGGCCTGGTCGAAGGTGACGACTTGCCCGCCATGCTGCTGGCGGTACGCTTCAGCTCCGTCCTTCGAGGCGAAGGCGACCAGCACGGGCAGGCAACGGTCGTAGACGCGCATTTCCACTCCTTGCCCTGGCGCCCGCTGGATGGAGGGATCGTGGCGGGTGCAATACTGCACGTCGCCGCCCATGTCATAATAAGCCGACTGCGCAGGAATCAGACGCCCGCTGTTGAAGTCGGTCGCCAGTTCCTTGCGCGCTTCACCGGGGTGGTTGATGATGTGGTGTATCGCGCAGCCGGGGCAGCAGGCGTAGATGGCTCTGTGGGAAGTCTCGATTCGGAATTCCACCTGCTTCATCATCCCGCGCCCGCAAATCTCACAGACGGCCGGCTGCTTCGGAGTGGACATGCGGTGGACCAGCCATGCCGCTCCGACCCCAAGTGCGACAATCAGAATGGTGATCGAGAGCCGTTTGCCCCTCATGGTCATCTCCTGGGATTACCTCCCATTGTACCACTCTGAAGATACGCCACTGAACAATCAGCCGGAGACGAAGCTTTTATCCCGCTGCACGGCCAGAGGCTGTCCCCGTATCTTCTTCATTAAGCTGCGTTGATTATGGTATCTCGTTATTGGTGTTCTCCTGCGACGGCCTTAGCGTGCCCCGACGAAGCGCGCGTTCTTTCATCATGGTGAAGAACACTGGAACCAGGATCAATACGTGAATTGTTGACGTCACCATGCCGCCGACAATCGGCGCGGCAATGGGCTTCATGACGTCTGATCCCACGCCGCTTTCCCACAGGATTGGGATCAGGCTGGCCAGCACCACGCTGACGGTCATCAGCTTGGGCCGCAGGCGCATCACCGCGCCTTCAATGGCCGCGGCTTCGATGTCCTCGTGCGCAACGGGCCGGGCAGCAGCGAGGCGCTTATCGAGCGCTTCGTGCAGGTAAACAACCATCACGACGCCGGTTTCAATCGC
The DNA here is from genome assembly GCA_035277665.1 of Terriglobia bacterium. GTDB lineage: Bacteria > Acidobacteriota > Terriglobia > UBA7540 > UBA7540 > SCRD01. The sequence continues at coordinate 8,945 of DATEKC010000148.1, read as the reverse complement.
AATTCCAAACAACGCGATGTAACCCACCCAGACAGCCACGCTGAACTGATAACCGAGCAACCATTGCAAAATCAAGCCGCCGGTCAGGGCGTAGAATGTCGGGAGGATCAGCACACCGGCTTCAGTGGCTGAACGGAACACGAGATAGAGCAGCAGGAAAATAACGAAAAACACAAGCGGGATAATTAATTCAAGCCGCTTCTTCGCCCGGACCTCAAACTCGTATTCGCCCGACCAGCGGTAGGAAACTCCCGGAGGCGGATGCAACTTTTGCCGGAGCGCTGCGTCAGCCCTTTGAACGAAACCGCCGTAGTCGCTGGTATTCAAGTCGAAATACACGTAACCGGTCAACTGGCCGTCTTCATCACGGATGGTTGCCGGGCCACGCGAGTAACTGATGCTTGCCACCTCGTTGATGGGCACCTGTGCTCCGGTGGGTATGGAAAGTAGAACGCGCCCGAGGGCACCCAGGTTGTCGCGGAAGTCGCGATTGTAACGGACGTTCACCGGGTACCGTTCGCGCCCCTGGATATTGACTGCAATGTTCTCACCTCCGATTCCAGAGGTCACGGCGCTCTGCACGTCTGCCACCGTCAAGCCGTAGCGCGCGGCCTTGGAGCGGTCCACCTGTATGTTGACATAAAAGCCCTGAGACACTCGCTCTGCAAAAACCGAACGCACGCCGTCCAGGCCGGAGAGCAGGCTCTCGACGCGCTCGCCGGCCTGCTGAATCTCGTCGACGGTCGGCCCCTGGATTTTCAGGCCGACGGGTGTTTTTATCCCGGTGAGTTCCATATCCAGGCGGTTTTGGATGGGCATTGTCCAAGTGTTGGTGAGGCCGGGAAATTGCAGCCTGGCATCCATGTCCTGGATCAGTTTGGAATACGTCATGCCTTTGGGCCATTCGGACCGAGGCTTCAGTTGGATCGTTGTGTCGTACATTGAGAGCGGAGCGTTATCGGTTGCGCTGTCAGACCGGCCCACCGCCCCCATCACGCTTATAACTTCGGGGAAGGATTTGATGATGCGGTCCTGCTCCTGCATCAGTCTGGACGCCTGCGTGATGGAAATGCCCGGATAGGCCGTCGGCATGTATAAGGCGTCGCCCTCATAAAACGGCGGCATGAACTGACTGCCGATTCGAAACGCCAGAGGAATGGTCAGAGCAAAGAATAGCAGATTGGCAAGCAGAGTGATGACACGGTGGCGCAGGCACCAGCGCAGGACAGGGAGGTAAGTTGCCTGCGTCAATCGCGAAACTGGATTGGCCGATTCCGGCCTCAGGCGCCCGCGAATGAACATAAGCATCAGCACGGGGACCAGCGTGATTGCAAGGGCTGACGAGAAGCCGATGGCCAGCGTCTTGGTCCAGGCCAGCGGGCGGAACATCCGGCCTTCCTGCGCTTCCAACAGAAAGACGGGAAGAAACGAAACAACAATGATAATGAGCGAAAAGAAGATGGGAGCCCCGACCTGCTTGGCTGCAGAAAGCAGAAGCCCGGCGCGCTCCCGGCCGCTAATCGCGCGGGGAGCAGCCCCAGCGGACACAGGCGCGCTCGCGTCTTTGGCGCCGGATTCCGGCGTTTGTTCTGCGGCCGGCGACTGGGCCGGTGATGCGCTTGTTTCAAGTTCATGCTGGCGTTCAGAGAGCACCCGGTATCCGTTCTCCACCATTACAATGGCAGCGTCGACCAGGACCCCGATGGCAAGCGCCAGCCCGCCAAGGGACATGATGTTGGCCGTCACATGGAAGTAATACATCGGAATAAAAGAAGCGATGACGGCAATAGGCAGGGTGAGGATCGGAATGAGTGCGGAGCGAAAGTGAAAAAGGAAGATGATGATGACAAGGCTGACGATGATGGCTTCTTCCAGAAGGTCTCGCTGCAAGGTTCCGATGGAGTCATTGACCAGTTCGGAGCGGTCGTACGAGGGAACGATTTCGACACCTGGAGGGAGCGACATCCTGATCTCTGAGATTCGCTCTTTAATGCCGTTGATGACGTTAAGCGCGTTCTGCCCAAAACGCATCACGACAATTCCGCCTACTGTTTCGCCCACCCCGTTCCAGTCGATGGCCCCTTCGCGAATGTCCGGCCCAAAGGAAACCGTCCCCAGGTCGCTTACCAGTACTGGCACGCCATTGTGTGTACCCACGGGTATGTTGCCAAGGTCATCGAGCGATTTGAAGTAGCCGAGCCCGCGCACCATGTATTCCGCGCCGCCGAATTCGAGCAGGCGTCCGCCGACTTCGTTGGTGCTCGCGCGGACACGGTCGATAACCGTTGAGAGCGGAATATTAAGCGCCTGGAGTTTTTCAGGATCCAGCCTCACCTGGTATTGGCGCACATATCCGCCGATGGTCGCCACTTCCGCCACACCGGGAACGGTCTCAAGCTGGTAGCGGATATACCAATCCTGCAGGCTGCGAAGATCGGCGAGGTTCTGCTTGTGGCTATGGTCCACCAGAACGTATTCATAAACCCAGCCTGCGCCGGTGGCGTCCGGCCCCAGCACGGGATTGGCTCCTGCCGGCAGTCTGCCCTGTAGTTGCTGGAGGTATTCCAGCACCCTGGAACGGGCCCAGTAGAGATCGGTGCCGTCCTGAAAAATCACGTACACGTAGGAGTCGCCAAACATTGTTTCAGCCCGGACGTTTTTCACCCGTGGCGCGGCAAGCATGGTGGTGACAATTGGGTATGTGACCTGGTCCTCGATGATGTCTGGAGGCTGGCCTGCCCAGGCCGTGTGGATAACCACCTGAACGTCGGAAATGTCAGGGAGCGCGTCGAGGGGAATGTTCTTCATCGACCAGATCCCACCCATGACCAGCAGGAACACCCCAGAAAAAACCAGGAAGCGATTGCGCGCGCACCAGTCAATCAAACGGGCTATCACGTTACATCCCTCCTTCTGCGTTCACGCTCAATTGCTTGCTGGCCAGGGTCAGGCCGTTCTTCTGAGCAGAGATCGTCACCTGCCAGGTGCCACCGCTTTGGAGATTTCCGCTGCCTTCATAGTAGCCGCCCCCTTTGTCCGTGAGTTGGAACACGCTTTGCATGGCCGACATCCCCATAGCCGGCATGGCAGCCATAAAGAATCGGACCTTTACTTCTGCGCCCGTGATGGGTTTGCCCTGGGCGTCAGCCAATTTGACCCGAACAGTGTTCAGCCCTTTGCCTGGCGGCGAAGGCGAAGTGGTGAACTCCACATTTATCTGCGAGGCGTTCACCTTGTTCATTGAGGCGGCGGCGCCCGCGCCCGGCGGGGGCGGCACAAATGAGCCCAGCGCAGCCTGGAGTTGACTTTCTGAATCGATCAGGAAGTTTGCTGAAGTCACGATTTTCTCGCCCTGCTTCAGCCCTTTTAGCACGCTGTAGTAGCCGCCTGTTTGCGGCCCCAGGGTCACATCCTGCGGGTCGAGATAACCGTTGCCGTGATCGATAAACACGACATCTCGAGTGCCGGTGTGGAACACTCCGGAAGCGGGGATTGCAAGATGCCGGCCCAGCGGCGCTTTCAGACTGACGTTAACGAACATGCCCGGCGTGAGTTTCAGGCCGGGATTCCGGAACACCAGCCGCACTTTAATGGTGCGGGTGTTCATATTGACTTCGGGATAGATGAAATCCACGCGCCCGTAAAATGTTCGGCCGGGATAGGCGTCGCTGGTAACGGTGGCCGACTCGCCGGGCCGAATCTGCTCCAGGTCGGACTGGAAGATCTCCGCCAGGACCCAGACAGTAGAAAGGTCGGCAATGGTGTAGAGCCGGGTGGCTGGCTGTACGTAAAGGTTCGGCAGGGCGTTGTACTCCGTAATGTAGCCGGAGACGGGGGAATCAACTTCAAGGTCGTGCCGGACCTGGCCGGTGGATTCCAGATGCTGGATCTCTCCTGCGGGGATGTTCCATTGCTTTAGGCGCTCGCGGGCGGCGGCGAGCAGGGAATCGGCGCCCGAGGCGACTCCCGGCACGGTGCTGCTTTGAAGCAGATTCTGATCTTTCTTTGCCAGCAGGTATTCGTTCTCTGTCGTCACGAGTTCAGGGCTGTAGATGGTAAACAGCGGCTGGCCCTTTTTGACGTACTGGTATGTCGAGTTGGCGTAGACCTTATGAATCCATCCGGAAAAGCGCGTTTGGACGTAGGCTTCCAGTTGTTCATCCAGTGCCACGTTGCCCACCGCACGGATTTCATTTGTAAGTTCCCGGAAGTCCACCACGCCGGTTGTGACGCCAATGCTTTGCAGCCGCTGGGGCGAAAGCTGAAGCGGAGTGAGCTTCACAGGCGCGGCGGCCGGCGTGGAGTTGCCTTCAGCCGCTGAGGCCGGGCCAGTCGTGGCAGCCGGTTTAGCCATCTCTTTCGACGCAGCAGTGCTCCGTTCCTGCGCAAAGTAGCGCCATCCGAACAAAGCCGCAAGCGCCGCGAGCGCAATGCTCACCCCAAGTGTGATCTGGAATGCTTTGCGATAATCCTTCATGACATATCCCTCTCTTCGGCCGAATCGATCAGGGAATCTGGATCCCGGTCAGTTGTTCGAGGCGCGCCAGAGCGGTTTCATGTTCCGCCAGCGTTCGCCAGTACTCGACATCGAGGTTGTAGACGTCGAGAAATGAATCCAACAGGGTCTGAAAATCCTGCTGGGCCGATTGGTATGCGGCCAAACCCGCATGGAAGGTCGCCGTTGCCTGAGGAATCAGACCCTCACGGTAGATCCTGAGCACTTTGGAATCGGAATCAGCGACAAGGTACTGGTCCCGGACCTCGAAATAGGCCTGCTGGACCTGGGCTTCGTAGATCCGGCGAGCGCCGTTGAGCTGCTCGGCGGCTTCAGCAACTTCAGGCCGTTGCCTGCGGCTGCGGTAGATGGGGATTTTCACCCCGACGCTGAGCATGTAGCGCTCGGGGAACGGGGCTGCCGTGTGCTGGTACAAGTACTGAACGTCAAAGTCGGGGTAGAAATCCTTCTTGGCCAGTTCCACCTGCAGGCTTTGGCCTTGCACTTCCTCATGGCGGACGCCCACTTCCGGATTGCCTGTGCGAACGGCGGACAGGAGGTCATCGGAACTGAACGGCAGCGGCGTTTCTGTGAGTCTTTCCGCAGTGATGTCCGCGGAATCCTGCGCCCGGTTGAGAAGCTGTTTCAGTTGCGCCTGCAGGGATTGCATTTGCTGGCGGTATTGGGCGGTGTCCCTGAGAAGTTTTGTCTGCTCTAACTGGGCCTTCAGCACGTCCTGCTGGTTGCCCTGGCCCACGCGGTATCGCGCTTCGGCGATCTTCTCGACCTGGCCGAGCAGATTTTCGTCCTTTTCCAGGATCCCGAGGGTCTGCTGAACATAGCTGAGGCGGAAATACGCGGTCTTGACTTTTTCAATAACAGAGCGGCGCACGGAGTCGGCCTGTTGCTGGAACTCGTCCGCTTTGCGATGGGCAATTTCGCCGCGCAAACGAAGCTTGCCGGGGTAAGGGATGCTTTGCGAAACGCCGAACCCGAGGTACGTCATCTCGACTGAGTTGAAGCCGTCGAAGGGAAGAGGCGTCCCGGCAGACATCTGCTCCACCATCACTTCGGGGTCCGGCAAGGTCGAAACTTGGGAGGGCACCTGCGTGGCCGCTTGCCATTGGCGCCGGGCCGCGATGATCTGCGGGTTGTTCTGTTCCGCTTCCTTTACCAATTGCGATAAGGGCATGGCAGCCTTGGTGGCCTGTGTCGGTACAGACTGTTCATTGCCTTGCGCAGCACTTACCGGAATCGAAATTGGAGTGACGGCGATGAGCCAAAGAGCAAGGAGGAGAAAATTACGGCCGCGGGCGCGCCTGGCTGGAAATCGCCGGCTGTCATTCTTGCGTAGGTGGAGAATGTTCACTGCTGCCTCCCTTCGGAATACGCAAGCCCCGCCAGTCCGCGCGCGTATACTTCATCCCAAAGCTGGTCAAACAGCTTGCGTGGCATGGGTTGCTTGAGTTCAAACTCAAAGGTTTCGCGGTAGCCCTGCAAGCGGAAGTGGTAGGGGTCGGGATGGGCGATCGTCTGGATGTCGGACCAGCGCCAACTGCGGCTACCACGCCCTTTGGCGGTTACGTAATCGATCCCTTGTTTTCGGAAGTGGAGCACGCCGTTGGTTCCTCCGCCGAAAGTCCGGCGACGGGCCGGGATGGACGCAAAACCGAATGCACTGGGATCGGGCCGGCCATTCTTGACGGGCTTTTGGACCCGGCGGGCGAACTGTTCGGCTACCACGGGTGGAACAGCATTCGCGAGCCTGAAGTGAATTTCGCGGTCGCCGGGCGCGTGCCAGCTTCGGTTCTGATAGGTCTCGAGATCGAGCCGATGTGTCGAGAGATGGAAACTCTGAATCTCGACGTAAGGCCAGCGCCGCGGCGAACCTTTATCAGGGCGAAATTCAACGCCGTGTTCATCGATCACCAGGGTGCCGCGGGTTTTGGTGACCAGATGGCGCAACCGGGCCTGCGATTGCCAGGGCGTGGTGGCTGGCGCGGGGCCAGCCTGGTCCTGCGCCGAAGGGCGTGCGGCACAGCGGGCGCCGGGGACTCCGTAAAGAAATACTGGTAACAATGCGAGCAAAAACAATCTGCGCATTATGAACCTCCAAAAAAAGCTGGTTGTAATGAAGAAGAGAAACGGGTGGCGTGCTGGACTTCACGCCGCGAAGGCGGGTACTAAATCAGGAATGAATGGTGGATGGTATAGAGCTCGCCGGGCGGTGAGTAGCAATGAACGTCGAGCTGGATGCGCGCTGCTCTGGCTGCGCCGGACCCCGAGCTCGAATGGGGGAGCCTGGCCAGGATGGTGTAGGCGGCCGTTGGCGCACTGACTCCCGCGGTCTGCTGAAGGTGGCTGGCTGCCCCGGGGAGTCCGGAGGTACAGCATGCCATAGCCTGACTTGCGGGAGCGCAAGGCATTGAGGCGCAGCAATCCATCGAGTGCGCTGCCGCCACAAGAGGGCCAAAGCAGCCTCCAAGCGTCGCAAACAGAAACGCGAACAGCAACAGGATGGGCTTTGCCTTCCTCATAACAACGGATGATACCACAGACCGGGTCTTAATACGCTGTGACTCAAATCACAGTCCGGTATTGATCAGCCACCGGTCGCGAGCCGGACAGCGACCGATCTTTGCTTCGCTGGCCCCTAAAGGGCCAGGAAAATCAGCGGCGTGAACAACGCGATATCCACCAGCACCCGGAACTGGTCAATCGATAATGAATCCTCCTTGTAACGGACCAGCGCGAAAGCCAGAGCGCTCAAGACTTCTGCCGCCGACAGACGCCAATGGATATCGCTGACTTCGACCAGTACGAAACCGAGGGCCAAGGCAGCTATGCCGATTGAGATCGACTGAAACTGACTCCCCATCCATTCGGTCCAGGGGTGAGGCCGGCCGAACCGGCGGCTGCGCAGCCGTGTCCATTCCTGGTATTCAATCGCCGCGCAGTTCATCCAGCAAAGGACCGTGAACAAAAGGAACGGCCCGACCAATTCCGCAAAGTCATAGCTCATGTGCACCCAGACCGGAAAGCTGGTGCCCAGCGCGAACAGAACGCCTACCAGCAGTTCCTTGGGCAGCCATTCGCGCCGTGGAGACACCAGATGCACGGCAAGCATATAAACGCCGACGGCCAACAGGATGACGAGGCCGCCATAAAACGTCTTTGCGTCCAGTTTGGTTAACGACATCCAGGCTGCCAGCACCAGGCCGGCGCCCAGCGGAAACAGAAACGCCCACATGCGCCGCCGGTAAAAAGTGTGCCGGGTGGCTTCGGCGTCCTGGGCCGGCGCTTTCACAACGTCGAGCAGGCGATCCGCCACATAAATGAGCCAGACCACGACCGCCAGAAGAATCGTGACGCTCCTTGCGAGCTGCACGTGGAATGCGCGGGCAAAAAGCAACTGCCACAACACAGCAACCACGGGAGCGTCCAGGCTCAGCCGCGTGATCCACAACAGAGGCGCTGGGCCGGACGCCGGTTGCTTGCCAGGCCCCTTGGGGGCGCCCTCTTTCGGCTTGCCGGCGCCATTTGCGTGCTTTGATTGCATGCCATTCATGGTGATTGCAGGCACTCAGGGCGCAAGGGCCCCTTCAGCGTTGCCGGGAAATTTCGCCCGCGTCAGGCTTTACTTCTCCACCAGCACCTTCCCGGCAGCGCTCTGGTCGGGGAATCTGACCCAGAGGATGTTGTTCACGCCGTCGTAGTACCAGCCTCGTGAATCTCTTCTCAGAGCGGTGCTCGCATCCACGTTGGCGAGGGCATTTCCCCCCAGCTTGACGCCGCGCGGGCGGTCCCTCAGGTGATACGGCTGCCTTCCGCCTGCGAGCTGGTCACTTTGCCGATGCTGTACCATCCGGCCCGGGCGGTTGCTGCGGCCAGCAGAAGGACCTGAAAAAGGCGGGCAACAATCTTGTTCATGTGCAATCCCCATTAGATCATTATGAATGCGCAGAGCGAACATGCGGTGAAAGCGAAGCATATCACACAGGCAGGCGCGTGCGCGCGAAGCCGGCGCGCGGGTTTCCGGCGGCTAGAATTGCGCTTTGGCGGCCATTTCAGCCCCATGAATTCAATCTGAGAGAGCGCCAGCGCTTCGCAGCGCGGAGAATTTTCGCCGAAAGGGGCGCTGCCTGCGGCTGCCGGAAAGCTGGCGGAGTGGAATGCCTGGGGCCGGCCGGGAACTCCCAGATTCTCACCGTTCTGTCTCCGGTCCGTTTTTTTGCTCTTCTTTATTTTCAACAAAATGGCCGGGTTTATTTTGGGTTCGTTTCGGGTTCGTTTTTTCCACAGGTGCGAATCTAAAGGACTTCTCGGGTTCGTTTTCGGGTTCGTTTCGGCTAACATGTGTAGCCTTTCCCTTTGTTTTCAACAACTTCTCGGCTTCGTTTTCCAAAATAAGATATCTTTTTTTATTTTTCGGCCCCAAAGCCGTCCAAAA
>DATEKC010000147.1:0-7482 GCA_035277665.1 Terriglobia bacterium | reverse complement strand
GGCAGGCTGCAAGTGAGTGTAGCCGGGCAAAATGACCAGCTTGTTCGCCTGGGCCTGCTGGAGCAAAGACTCCAGAAGCCCCACGGCGCGCTTCAGCAGATCCCCGATGGCGTCCTTGACGTACATCCGGGTTTCGGTGGCCACCAGGTCGTTCCGGCTGCGCCCCGTGCGCAACTTGCCGGCCAGGGGTCCGATCTCCTTCTCGAGTCGGGCCTCAACCCAGCTATGAACGTCTTCGCTCTTCTGGTTTGCTGCCCAGCGGGGGTTCCGCCTGACATAGCGGGCAATCGCGTCCAACCCTCGAGTCAGAGCAGAAACTTCATTCCGGGTCAGCACACGCGCGCGCCCCAATTCTTGAACGTACGCCACGTTCACGCGCAGATCGTAGGCGATCAAGCGCTGATCAACCGAAAACGACTCGGAGAACCGCTCAAACAGGGGATCGCGCCGGCCTTCAAAACGTCCGCCCCAGAGCTTCATTTCCTACTCCCGGATTGACGTTTTGAACCGCTCTTCTTCCGGCCCCGGAGTGTCAGCGCCGCCAGCTTGGTGGGAAGCCCCAGAATGTTGATGAAACCTTCGGCATCCTTCTGGTTATAATCCGCGCCCATCGTGAAGGCTGCTACGCTGGGGTTATAGAGCGAGTAAGGGGAACGGCGGTCAAGGACCCGCACATTGCCTTTGTAAAGTCCCAGGGTCACTTCACCCGTCACGTTCTGTTGGGTGGTGTCCACAAAACTCTGCAGGGCCTCGCGAAGCGGGGTGAACCACTGCCCATAATAGACCAATTCCGCATAGCGGAGGGCCACGCCCTGTTTGTAGTGAAAGGTTTCTCGGTCAAGGCACAGCGCGTCAAGTTCGTGGTGCGCCGCGTGCAGGACTTCTCCAGCAGGCGTTTCATAAGCGCCGTGGGATTTCATGCCCACCAGACGGTTCTCCACCAGATCGGTCCGGCCAACACCGTTCTTCCCCGCAATACTGTTCAGCTTTTGCAGCAGCTCAATGGGTCCCAGTTTCTTTCCGTCTAAAGAAACGGGAGCTCCCGATTTAAAGCCGATGGTCACTTTCGTTTCCCGATTGGGGGCGCGCTGCGGGCTGACGGTTAATTTCCACGCATCCTCCGGAGGCTCACCCAGCTCAGTTTCCAGCGGGCCGCCTTCGTGGCTCAGATGCCAGAGATTTTCATCCCGGCTGTAAAGGTCCTTCTTTGTGACCGGCACCGGCACCTTGTGCTTCCGGGCGTATTCCAGCGCGTCTTCGCGCGAAACAATCGACCACTCGCGCCACGGAGCGATTACCTTCAGGTTGGGAGCCAGAGCCTTGAACGTCAGCTCAAACCGCACCTGGTCGTTCCCCTTGCCCGTGCAGCCGTGCGCCAGGGCGTCTGCGCCCGTCGCCAGTGCGACTTCGACCTGCCGCTTGGCCAGAATCGGGCGCGCCAGCGAAGTGCCCAGAAAGTACTTGCCCTCGTAAATGGCGCCGGCCTGGAGGGCCTTCCATAAGTAACCGGTGATGAATTCCTCGCGGAGATCCTCCACAAACACCTGCGAAGCGCCGCTCTTCAGCGCTTTCGCCCGCAACGCCTTGTAGTCGTCGCCCTGTCCTACGTCGCCGACCATGGCAATCACTTCGCAGCCATAATTCTCCAGCAGCCAGGGAATGATGATAGATGTGTCCAGCCCTCCTGAATAAGCGAGTACTACCTTCTTGACCTGTTGTGATGACTTCCCAGAAACTGTCATAATTTCCTTTCTGTTGATTTTTCCTGATTAAGACGCATGAGTGGGCGCGGTTCCCGCCTGGCGGTGACTGCCGAACTTCCTCAGGCGCCAACAAGGTTGAGGATTTTCTTTCGAATTCGCGCGGCTTCGTGTGTGCCGGCGGTCGCGATAAAAATCGTGTCGTCGCCCGCTACAGTACCGACGACCTCCGGCCACTGCTCGGCGTCCAGTGCAGCCGCTACCGAGTGGGCGTTCCCGGGGTGCGTCTTGATCACCACCAGGTTCAGCGCTTTGCGCACATCCCACAGAAACTCCTTCAGGATGATGGGCAGCGCAGCATGGGGCGGCTTCAGCGGATCGGAGGAGCCCGGCATGCGGTAGCCTTCCCTGGTCTTGATCAGGCCCATCTCCTCAATATCGCGTGAAACCGTGGCCTGGGTCACCTTGATCCCGCGTTGGGCGAGCCTTTCACAGAGCTCCCCTTGGGTTGTCACGGCGTCCCTTTTCAACAAATCCATTATTTGAGTACGTCGATAGAGCTTGTCCATGCAAATTTATGCAATCGATTTATAAATACTCTAGATAGCAAAATTTCGCAAGCGGAACACAAAGGCGTTGCCAGTGTCGCACATTCTCGGGTATCATACTCATGCGGGGTGGAGCAGTCTGGTAGCTCGTTGGGCTCATAACCCAAAGGTCGCTGGTTCAAATCCAGCCCCCGCAACCAATCCTCATGCACTAAACAAAGTCCCGGCAGTTCTTCCCTTCCCGTCTGCAAGCAAGTCCCGGTCTTCAGTGTCTGCATAAAAGAATCGCCGCCTTCGAAACGTGGGTTATATTCAACGGCAGAAAGCGTAAGCCCGGCCTCATTATTTAGAAAAGCCCGGGTTGCGGACGGGGGCCGGCACGATATGGTACGCTAACCCTGCTTCTCGATGTGTTCCATGGCCCGGCCACTCTGGCGGCCGTGCCGGCGTTCGGGGGAAGCGGGCGGTGCATTCCAACGGAATCAGATGAACTGGAGGACGGACCCATGCGGCGACGAGACTTTGTCAAGATGGGAGCGCTCCTGGCGGGGGCGGGCAGTGTCGCACCCGGAAACCTCCTGGCGGACGTGCCTGATCACCTGTGGCAGGGATACAATTTCGGCCCGGGCCCGCTCGTGCATGATCGCCTCAATCAGGGGCCCTTCGGCGTAGGACAGGACCAGGGCTGGTTCACGATCCACGTCACCCAACCTTCGACAAATCACATTCGGAATTTCGGAACGGGCCTGGTGGGATATTCCTGGGAGGAAAACGGGCCGGCGCTGGGTGTGAAGTGTGGCCGGGAAAAGCTGGAAGAAGCCGTGGAAAAAATGGCGGCGCTGCCATTTGTGGATGTTCTCTACATACGGTGCGATTGGCGCGATGTGCAGAGCCAGCCCGGCAAACTTGATCTCAACCCGGTTTGGGAAGCCACCCTGGACGCCGCGAAGCGTCATGGCCTCGGCGTGGGCTTTCGAATCCAGCTCTCCAGCCCCAACATTCAGCCTGCAAAGCTATCGATGCCGGACTTTCTGAAGGGCAAGGTTCCCATCGTAAATATTGGCCATAAATCGAAAGAACACCATGTCAACTTTGATTTCTATGAACCGCGTTACGATGCTACGGAGTTTCTGAAAGCCTTTACGGAACTGAATGAACTGCTCGCGACGCGATTTGACAGCAACCCATTGATGGAATACATGGACCTGATGATGTACGGCTTCTGGGGCGAAGCTCACACTAACGACTTGCCAAATCCTTTCCCGGACTACCTGACAGCCGAGAGGACCTTTGTGCATCTGACCCAATTGCAGATGGACGCCTGGAAGCGCACGCCTCTGGCGGTCAACATGGAGCCCGACATCAGCAAGGTGGGCAACCGCCAGGTTCAGGACATGGTGGTCCGGGCCGGAGGCTGGCTGCGCTCCGACAGCCTGATTATGGATGAGCCGATCCAGATCGAAGAACTGGCGCATCGTCCTCCCTGGGCGGCGACGGTGCTCGAGGATGGGGGAAATCGCCACTACGTTCTTCCCGAATGGGAAGCTGCAGAAAGGGCTTGCATCGAAAAGCTCAGGGGCTCCGCGCGCGCGTTCATAGGCGGCGATCGGGAGGTCCCTTCTGCGGATGACTATCCGCACGGGTCGGGCGGCCCCATGGATCGGCCGTATCGGGAGGTTGCCGGATTTCATGCTCTGGATATCGATACGAACTACTTCGGCCTCTGGACAGAGGCGGACAACATTCGGCGGTATTACGAGAAATATCCGAATTCGCTCCGCGCCATGGAGCAGCGGCTTGGCTACCGCGTCCGGCCCTCGCTGATCTGGCAGAGAAAGCGCTACGACACCATGGAACTGATTTTGTGTATCGCCAATGACGGCGTCTCGGGAGTGCCCGGAGTGCTGGGCATCTATGCGGAGACCCTCGATGGACAGGTCAAAGTGGGTGGCAATCTCGATGCGGGGCACCCGTATGGCGGGCAGATTCGCGAGGCGTCTATCATCCTTCCCAAGGGAATGGATGGGCAACAGATCAAACTGCGGGCGGAGTTGGAGACAAAAGGAGTGCGCCGCCCGGTCCGCTGGGCCTGCTACGAACCGACAAATCCGGATGGCTCGCTAACCATCCGGATCAAGAAAGGCAGCGACGCCAACTGGCGAAAAGGCGTATGAATCGCCTGCTTCGCCCCCTGAAACGGAATATTGAGCTATGAATCGGAGGGTCTGAACTCATGCAACGCCGGGAATTTATCGCTTCCATCCCTATTCTTTCCGCAGCAGCCTCTGGCCAGGGACCTCTTTCAACGCGGGTGCGAAAGCTGGCGCCCTCGGTCTACTGCTGGATGGGAGATTTGGCAACACACGAGCAAACCAACGTGGGCTGGGTAGTATTCAAGGATTACGTCCTGGTGATCGACGCAAACTTTCCCTGGGCGGCGCCGAAAATCATCAGCGAGATCAGGAAGACCACCGATAAACCGATCCGGTTTGTCTTCAACACTCACTACCATGCCGACCATAGCTACGGCAACATCGTGTTTGTGCGGGCTGGAGCGGCCGTAGTGGCCACGCAGGCATACGCCCGGGAGTTTGACCGCTACGCTCTCATGGACGTCCACGGCCAGGTGAAGGACGCCCGGTGGCCGCTGGCCAATGCCAGCGTGCGGTTCCGTGACTCGCTGATTTTTGACGATGGCAAGCAGCATGTGGAACTGATTCGAATGGGACCGGCCCATACCTCAGGCGACGGCGTAGCTTACTTCCCGAAACAGCAAATCATTTTCGTCGGCGACCTTGCCGTCAACTGGACGCACGGGAACAACCTTTCCGATCCCGAGGCCAACTATGAAGGATGGCTCCACGCGCTGAATGAGATGGCGGGGTGGAAAGTGAAGCTGGTCGTTCCTGCACACGGCGACTTTGGCACGACGGAAACGCTTCGCGCCCAGATCATTTACCTCAAGGCCGTTTTTAGCCAGGTGAAGGCAGGGATCAAGCAGGGGAAAACCGTTGACCAACTTGTCCGGGAAAACGATCTGGCTCGCTACAAACCCTTTGGCGGGAATGCAAACGAGAACGCCGACGCCATCCGGGACGCCTATCGCTACTACAGCTCAAAGCATTAAAACTAACGTGGCTGCCTGACCATCGAAAGGTGGTTATTATGGAAAGCCCGTGCGAACAGGATCCAAGCAGGAATATTTGGGCCCCTGCTGTCCGCAGATTAAACCAACAGGCGCTGCCGCTTGCAGGCCTGCAAATGGAGGCGAAACTCCTGGCAAATCTCGCGGCGCTGGTCAGCAGAAAGCGCCGCCAGAGCTTCGGCAGGAGTGGGATAGCGGTCCGCCAGGTGATATTTGCCGCTCAGCAGGACAGTTACAGCGATCAGCCCCAGAATTTCCTCGTCCCGCGGCTCGCGGTTTGAAAAGTAGGCGGCAAAACCCTCGGAATCTCTGGAGGACCTCTCCACCAGCTTCCGTACCTGCCGGATGAAATAGTTCCTGATTCTCTTGCCTGCCATAAGAGCTTTTGAACTCCGGGAGCAACCCTGAGCGAAGAGGAAGCGATTGGTGGGTCCTGATGAATGAAACCTGCGGGATCTGTCAGCGTGGGCAAACTATCGTCGAGCGGGCCACCATTCTTTTTCACACGTCTGAATTGCAAACTGATCGTCAATCTGAAAGCCGCGCCGGGCTGGGTCCATTCGCACAGGAATGTCTCCGGCGCGCGGTCTCAGCAGGTGATACGCTCCATCCGGAGAGCAAGGTCGCGCAACAATCCTTCTTCACCCAGTTCTGCCTGGAGTTTCCTGCACGCAGGACAAACCAGAATAATGCTGGCGACGCGTTCGCCTTCGACACGTCTCACGTCCCAGCCCGTACTGAGGGCTTCTTTCTCTTGAGGAAGTTTGCAGTCACAATACCAACAGTACCCTTCTCCCGTGCTGCAAATCGCCCGCAAGGCCTCATTCACATCCATAGGACCTCCCAAAACAGAAAAAGGCCACCTCGCTCCGGAAGCAGCCCCTCTCAATCTATCTGCGTTCGAATCGATAGTGCATTCAAAGGTTGCCAGTGCTCCAAAACTCCAAGTCAATTTTTCCTGCCGTCGGACTACAATATGCCCCGCCGGAAAAACTGCGGAGAAACGGAAGCAGACCGTTTCCTAATTCTTCAGCCACTCGCCCACTTCCGAAGCCTCAACAGCTAACCGGTAGTGGTTTCCAAAGTCGTGAACCAAAAGCCCCTTGGACTGCAGCTCCTTGAATCCCTTGAGATAAGCGACAGATATCTTCGGATTCCTGTGGTCAATGAAGTGGTGAGGACCGGAGGCTACCCATTTTCTTCTGGCACTGGCGCTTCGAAGCAGAAAGACCTCGCCGCGGCTTCTCGCCGCGTCCAGGATCTCCCTTGCCTGCAGCGATAATCTCTTTGAGGACCCATCTGGCATGTGTGGCAGACTCCCTCCATGAGAGTTCAGATCCAATCGCCCCACATCTTACTCAGGCAAATACATACCGCTTGCACCCGCGCAACCGGGGAACAACTGCCGTATAACCCGGAGGTAGTGCAACCTTGATTATTCGCGTCGGTTCCTGTCGCTATCGCTCGTGTGCTATTGAGTTTCCGCATCCCGCGCCCCGAAGGAACCCCGACGCGCAGTACTACGATGATTATACGATGGAACCTCCTTTGTCAACAACCTTATAGCGTTGCAATCGTGCCCTCACCAACTCGTTCCAAAATCTGTTCTTAATCGTATTAGACCGGCTGGACGGATTCCCATCCAGCACCCATCTCCGAAGGCTGGCGGCCAGCAACTCACTCAGGAGGGGCGGCCAGCTCAAACACCTTCTTATGGGTGACCGTATCGAATACATACGTCCCAAGTTCGTCCGTAACCAGAAAAGCGCAAAGCTGTTTGGCGTCATCCAGATTGTCGAAGGCCCAATAAAAACCATTGTCGTAGGCAACTTCACCGCGAACTCTAACCACTCCGAACCGCTCGGTGGGCAGGCATTCGCCAATGAGGGGCTGCGTCGCAACGGCGTCGGGGCTAAGAGAAAGAGATTTCATACTGATTCTCCTTTTCTGGCGCAAACCTTCCCTCAAAATGAGACATTCAAATTGTGTGCCGGCCGCCGGCATGCCTCCTATGAACACCCGCTGGTTGAACCGCAATTCATGCAACGGTAACACGCCCCGTTGCGGACCATGATGGCGCCGCAGTCGG
>DATEKC010000146.1:0-14512 GCA_035277665.1 Terriglobia bacterium | reverse complement strand
CTTCGTATCTGACCGCAGCGGCGCCCCGCAAATTTACATTATTAATTCGGATGGCACGAATTTGCGCCGTCTCATCACGGCGGGAGGCGACGCAGAAGCTCCAGCATGGTCTCCTAACGGTCTTTTTATGGCTTTTTCCTGGAGTGTCAGAGAAACCGGGCACTGGGACGTTTACGTGATTGAGATTGCCACGGGACGCATTGTGCAATTGACCCAGAACGCGGGACGTAATGAGCATCCGACCTGGGCGCCGGACGGGCGGCACATCGTGTTTGAGTCCACCCGTACTGGCACACGCCAGATCTGGACCATGCTGGCGGACGGTTCCAATCCGCACCAGTTGACGACAAAGGGGAGCAACTGGAACCCTAATTGGTCCAAGTAGCACAATCAAGCCATTTTTACGAGGGTGATGACATAGGCCAGGGGCTTAGCGTCGCGAAGTATTGGTGTGTATTCAGGAAGCTTGCAGGGTGATGATGCAGCTCAGAGCGTGACAGGAGATCGTGGAGAAGCCCATCTAATCATCCTTCGCTACCGAGCTTCCCTCGAAGGCACTTTCAGCCACTTTCAATAAACTCTTTTATGTGCGAAGGGTATTTTGTCGAAAATATGGGGTTGTTTTTTGATTTTGTTTGGTGCTAGGATTCAAAGCTTTAATATGCTTCATATCTCTTGGGTACTTGTAGATTTGAATAATTAAGCTGAGTAAGCAATTTCTAAGACATCTTGGCTGATCTCACCATCATGAGATTCATCGAAAAAGCGAAAGTGCTTAGCGATCAAGGAGGATTCAAAATGCGACAGAAGAGACGCAATCTCGCGCTTCTCGTCGGGACTCTCGGAGTCCTAATGCTGGCGGCCTCGTGCCACAAGAAGGCGGTGGCGCCGCCACCACCGCCCCCGGCCCCTGCGGCGGCGCCGGAACAGCCGACCGTCAACCTGACAGCCGTCCCCAGCACCATCGAGAGCGGCCAGTCAGTCACTTTGAGCTGGACATCAGAAAATGCCACCAGTCTTGATCTCCAGCCAGGCGTTGGCGCCGTTCAAGCCAGCGGCTCCACCAGCGTTTCTCCAACCGAGTCCACCACCTATACGTTAACGGCGAAAGGCCCCGGCGGAGAGGCCACATCCACCGCCCGTGTCACCGTGACGTCTGCCCCGCCACCGCCACCAGCAGCTCCGCCGGCAGTGTCTGAGCAGACTTTGTTCGAGCAGAACATCAAGGATGCGTTTTTTGACTATAACAAGTCTGACATCCGTTCGGACGCTCAGCAGGCACTGACAGCCGATGCCAGTTTCCTCAAAGAGCATCCGAGCATTAATTTCACCATCGAGGGCCATTGCGACGAGAGAGGCAGCGAGGAGTACAACCTGGGCCTGGGCGACCGCAGGGCCAATGCCGCCAAGTCCTTCCTCGTGAACCTGGGCATTTCCGCGTCTCGGATCACGACCATCTCATACGGCAAAGACCGCCCGTTCTGCACTGACAGCAACGAAGATTGCTGGCAGAAGAACCGGCGCGCCCACCTGGTAATGGGCAGCGAGTAATCGCAGGTATACCGGGAGTTCCGAGCTCTTCAATAGAAGTAGAATGGGACTCCCGGTTCTCTACTTTTTCTTAGTTGACCTTGCCGCCCGTCCACGGCAGGCTGCACAGGCCGACTGGTTTCCAATATTGCCACGAGCTTTACAATCAGCCGGCGGGCCAACCCCTGCCGGCTATGTTTTTCCCCATTCGGCAAGCCAGTTGACCTGGCCAACAGCGGAAGGATAGACTGACAAGTGTTTGAATCTTAATGCCGGAGGTTGAACTGACATTGAAAAAGTATGCCTTGACTTTTTTTTCGATTGCTTTGCTGTCAGTGGTCTCCGCTTCCCCGGCTCTTGGCGTGAGCCGTGAGATTATCCAGATGATGCAACAGCTGGACACGTTGCAGCAGAGCGTCCAGGCCCTTCAGAATACAGTCAGCACGCAAACCGCAATCCTGCACACTTTACTTCAACAAACGGTGCATGACGTCACCCAGATGAAGGACCAGATGGCTGAGTTGCAGAAGAATACTGAGCAGAACCTTGCCGCTTCATCGAACAAGATGGATTCCATGTCTGGTCAGGTCCAGGCCCTCAGTTCCAGTCTGGACCAGACCCAGGCGCAGATCACCAAGCTCAGTGAGCAGCTTGCTCAGACCCAGAAGGTCCTTCAGACTTTGAATTCTCCGCCGCCTGCTGCCGGGACGCCCGGGGTTCCCCTCGCGCAGCCTGGCGATACAAACGGAGCAGGCGCCGGTGCTGCGCCCACAGGCCCCGGGGCCGCCGCAGCCAATGTCCCGGACCCGAATTCCCTGTACAACTCGGCGATGAGCAGCTTCAACAGCGGCCAGTATGCACTGGCCATCCAGGGCTTCCAGGAGTTCCTCCAGACCTATGGGACGACGGCACGGGCCTCCAGCGCGCAGTATTATATTGGTGAGAGCTACTACAACAACGGGGATTACAAGCACGCAATCGAAGCCTATGACAAGTGCATCGAGCGTTATCCCGACGGCGACAAAACGCTTTCCGCGCGCCTCAAGAAGGGTTATGCCCTGCTCGCTGGCGGCAATAAAGCTGCCGGAATCCGCGAACTGCGTGCCCTGGTGGAGCAGCATCCTCAGGCCAACGAGTCCGATCTTGCGGCCCAGCGGTTGAAGCAGCTGGGCATCATCATCCATGCCCGGCGCAGGGGGTAGCGGCGGTGCTTGTGTAAGGCGGCTACTTCTGATAGCAAAAATGAGGTATGTATGGCTGGCACCGTAAATAAGGTAATCCTGATTGGGCGCGTTGGCCGCGACCCCGAAGTCCGCTACACATCCGGTGGGGCGCCAGTGGCTAACTTCTCCGTTGCTACGGACGAATCCTTCAAGAGCCGCAATGGCGAACAGCAGCAGCACACCGAATGGCATAAAGTGGTTGCCTGGAACAAGCTGGCTGAAATCTGCGGCGAATACCTCACCAAAGGCAAGTTGGTCTACATTGAAGGCAGCATCCGCAGCCGGGAGTGGGAAGACCAGTCTGGCAACAAGCGCACTACGGTTGAAATCGTTGCCCGCAACATGCAGATGCTGGGCTCCCGCTCTGATGCCGAGCGCGCTGCCGCCGGTGGCCCGCGTCCGGCGGCATCCCGGCCGCAGGCTCCGGAGGAGCCTGCCGACTCCGGCCCCGAGCCGCCACCCGAGGGTGAAATTACCGACGACGATATCCCATTTTAGCCGCGAGCTCTGCGATAGCCACCTCCACTCTTCCATATTCGTTTAAGTATGGTTTCCCTGACATGCTGTTGAGCCCGATAACACTGTGTTCTATCAATTGGTTTCTTAGATTTACGGCAATCTCAAGGGTTAAACAGATGGTCGAAATACGCCGCTCCGTTGCAACCAGGCGTGTGTTTATTACATCATAGGTTGAAGGTACGAGGGGGACATTATCGCTGGCATTGTAGGGTTGATTTTCAAATGCTCAAGATGAAGGAGAATATCCCCTTATGCGAAAACTGCTCACCGTTGCATCCATCTTTGTTTTCCTGGCGCTTGCGTCAGCTCCGAAGGCCTACAGCCAGATCGAACTTTATGGTGGTTATTCCCACCTGTCGCTGAGCGGCACACCATCCAATATCGGCTCAAGCGCGAACGGGTGGAACGGCGGCGCTTACCTGCATTTGCTGGGCCCCTTCGGAGTTGAGGCGGATTACAGCAACCACTACGGAGTCTCTCCGCAAGTTTCCGTCAACGGCAACGCCTATTACGTTCCTGGATTCACTGAACTCTATGGCCCTCGCTTCACGCTCGCATTGCCTAGAATCCACCCCTATGTTCATGCACTCTTTGGGACGGTAAATGGGAAGGCAATGGTTCCCTCACCGATACTCTTTGTTGGCCCACCTATAACCATTTCAGAAAACGCCTTCGGCATGGCCTTTGGCGGCGGCCTCAATGTCCAGGCCACCCGGCATATCTGGCTGCGTCTTGTCCAGTTGGACTACATGCGAGCTCAATTCACCAACAACTCGCAAAACGACGTGCGCGTCTCAGCCGGACTCGTTTTCCGCTTCGGCCAGTGGTAAACACAAGCCAAAGCGCGGAAAATTCTTTGTCCGCTTGGGTTGGACTGGAGGGGAATTGCGCGATCCAACGCAGTTCCCTGCTCTGAATGCCTCAGCCGATCCGCCCGGAACAATCGTCTGAGCACAGATGTATACTTGGGTGTGGCAGCCACTCCGCATAGTGACCGCCGCATGGACTGGCACTGGCGAAAAGTGAGGACTGATTTTCGTCTTCCGCCGCAGCGGAAGGCTCGATTGATGCGGAAATCATCGCTTTAATATGTGTTCAGCCATTTTCTAACTACCCTGCCTACATCTCCCGGAGGCTCCAGATGGAAATACATCAACAGGACGCTCTCGAGTACCATCGGAAAGACCGCAAAGGCAAAATTGAGGTTGTGGCCACCAAACCCTGCCGCACGCAGTGGGACTTGAGCCTGGCGTACACGCCCGGCGTGGCCGTGCCTTGCCTCGAAATCGCGAAGACGGCCGACCTCAGCTTTGAATACACGGCGCGCGGAAACCTGGTGGCCGTGGTTTCAAATGGTACGGCAGTTCTGGGTCTGGGCGATATCGGACCGGCGGCCGGGAAACCCGTAATGGAAGGCAAGGGCGTCCTCTTCAAGCGCTTTGCCGACATCGACGTGTTCGATCTTGAGATTGACTCCAAAGACCCCAGGGAGATCATCAAGTTTTGTCAGATGCTGGGACCGACTTTCGGCGGCATTAACCTGGAAGACATCAAGGCACCCGAATGCTTTGAGATCGAGGAGACCTTGCGCAGCACGATGTCGATTCCCGTGATGCACGATGACCAGCACGGAACAGCCATCATATCCGGCGCGGCATTGCTGAACGCGTTGGAGATTGCTGGGAAGGATATCGCCAAAGTACGCGTTGTGTTTAGCGGAGCTGGCGCCGCGGGTATCGCTTGCGCTGAGCATTATGTGCGCCTTGGCGTGCGCAGGGAAAACATTGTG
Organism: Terriglobia bacterium; assembly: GCA_035277665.1. GTDB lineage: Bacteria > Acidobacteriota > Terriglobia > UBA7540 > UBA7540 > SCRD01. The sequence continues at coordinate 9,451 of DATEKC010000146.1, read as the reverse complement.
ATGTGTGACATCGACGGGGTCATTTACGAAGGCCGCGAAAAAGGCATGAACCCTTACAATTCCCGCTTTGCTGTGAAAACCACGAAGCGCACACTTCAGGAAGTCGTTCGGGACGCAGACGTGCTCATCGGGCTTTCGGCGGGCAATGTGGTGACTCCTGAGATGGTCCGCTCCATGGCCGACCGGCCCATTGTCTTCGCCATGGCAAATCCGGTGCCGGAAATCAGCTACGAAGAGGCCAAGGCGGCGCGCCCGGACGCCATCCTGGCCACGGGCCGCTCCGACTATCCCAACCAGGTGAACAACGTTCTCGGCTTCCCCTTCATTTTCCGCGGAGCGCTCGACGTCCGGGCCCGCAGCATCAATACCGAGATGGAGATTGCCGCCACACGCGCCCTGGCATCTTTGGCCCGCGAAGACGTGCCAGACGCTGTGCTGCGTGCCTACGGGTTGAAGCGGCTGGGCTTCGGCCCGGAATACATCATCCCCAAGCCTTTTGACCCGCGCGTGCTGATCTGGGAATCGGCTGCGGTGGCGGAGGCTGCCATGCAGACCGGCGCGGCAAGAGTTCAAGTAAAACTTGAAGAATACCGCGAGGCCCTTTCCCGCCGCCTGGGACGCACCTATGAAGTGATGCAGGGCCTCCGGCAGCGCGCCAAAGCCGCCCCCAGACGCATTGTTTTTTCCGAGGGCGAGCGGGAAAAAATCATTCGGGCCGCTTATCAGATTAACGAGGAAAAGATTGGCCGTCCGATTCTGCTGGGCCGCCGGCACGTGATCAAGTCGCGGTTGGCCGATCTCGGCATCCAGCACTTTGAGCCTGAAATCATTGAACCGGAGCAGTCGCCGCGTCTGAACGCTTACGTTGAGGAGTTCTTCCGGCTTCGCCAGCGCCACGGTGTCACTCTCAGCGAGGCGCGCGACCAGTTGATCAATCCGAACTATTACGGCGCCATGATGGTCCACATGGAAGACGCTGAGGGTTTCCTGGCCGGCGTGGCGCAGCACTACCCGGAAACAATTCGGCCGGCGCTGCAGATCATCCGGCTGCGCGAGGGCGTGCGGCGCGTTTCGGGCGTTTATGTCATTGTCACCAGGCAACAGGTCTATTTCTTTTCCGACACTACAGTGAACATCGAACCCACGGCCGAAGACCTGGCGGAGATTGCCCTGCTGGCTGCGGAAGTGGCGCGCGACTTCAACTTTGAGCCGCGAGTGGCGATGCTCTCATTTTCAAACTTCGGCAGCACGCGCCATCCCCTGGCGGAGAAGATGCGCATGGCTGCAGAGCTGTTGAAAAAGTCCCACCCTGAAATGATGGTGGATGGGGAGATGATGGCGGACACAGCCGTAGTGCCGGAAATTCTGCAGGAAGATTATCCCTTTTCGACGCTGCGGGGCGGCGCGAATGTCCTGATCTTTCCCGATCTCGGCTCGGCAAACATCGCCTACAAGCTGATGCTGCGCATCGGCGGCGCGGAAGCGCTTGGGCCCATCCTGGTGGGCATGTCGAAGCCCGTCCACGTGCTGCAGCGCGGCGCGGCAGTGGAAGAGATTGTCAACATGGCTGCCATCGCTGTGGCTCACGGGCGAGTAACCGCGTCTTGAACCGCGGGAACCTGTGTGTTCTCCCAAGCCCGGATTCTGCTCCGGTCACCGCACTTTCATCCAAAGGTTTGCGCGGCAGGTCAGGCGTTCTTGATGACACGAATCAAGGTAAGAAGAATGACAGCCCCGATCAGCGCCGTCACCAGCGACCCGATAAATCCAAACGAGTAAAGTCCGAACACGCGCAGGATGGAGCCTCCAAGCCATGCCCCGATAACCCCGACCACCATGTCGCCTAACAACCCGAATCCTCGCCCTCGGGTGAAGTGGCCGGCCAGCCAACCGGCAAGGATTCCGATAATTAACAGCCAAATCAAATGCATCGTGGCAGCCTCTGTGTTCAGGGGTATGGGGCAACGCGGCCCACTCGGTCCGCGCCTTCCTGGCGCGTAGCGCGCGTTCGCACCCGGTTGCACAAAATATGTTAGCACGCAACCATGGAGCATGCGGGAGGTCAGCGATATGTACTTCTGTGGTTGGTTTCAGGCGGATCTGGAGGGGCGCTTTTTCTGGGTCCAGCGAAGAGTTCGCGGGTCTGTTCAGCCGGCTCGCGCTTACTTTTGGGACGATGGCGGCGTGCGGTGCCGAGCCCTGTTTCTGTTCGCATCCCACCGCTTGACCATCTCGTTGAACTTCTTGACTTGCTGCGCGTTCAGAATTTTTCTTGTTTCGGCGCGGGTTTCTTCACGGATAGCCTGGAACTGCGGCTCGATCTGGTCGCGCAGTTGCGACTCCTTGTTCTCCATGTCGTTGACAATCTGCTGAAGTTGCTGTGTCTGCGACGGCGACAGCGAGAGCTCCTTCTGAAGATAATCAACCACCCTGTGGTGGCTGAATCTCCGGTGCCACTGTCCCGTATACCAGCCGAAGCAGTACATTCCAGCGGCGCCGATGACAATGCCCAGCACGAATATCAGCAGGAAATAGACGTAGAATCGCCGCTTCATCTGGAACCTGTTGCCTCCGTGCCGCCGTTGCCGGTCGAAGTTGAATCCGGCGCGTCGCCGGTCTCGATACCGTCCACGCCCATGATCTGCTCATTGGCCAGCGTCGCCATTTGAGTCTGGACGAAGACGGACTGCGAAATTCCGGAACTCCGGAGCGGTCCCGAAGGTGGCAGCGCCAGGATCAGCCCCAGCATTAACGCCACCATGAGCGTCGCGTAGACAACGCGCCTGCCAATCTGATCGATGAGTTGCTGCCCGAACTGAAATTCCGATGGAGCATTTTCCAGGCGCCGCATGAGCCGGGATGTGAAACCAACACTGGGCTCCGGGGGCTCATCTTCTCTCATCGCTGCAAGCCCTGCATGGAGCATCTCCCACTTGCTCAGATACTCTTTGCAGTCTGAACAGGATTCGATATGGACCTGGACCGCAGGCGTCCTGGCCATGCCTTCTTCTACAATCTGCCGGACAGCGTCACAACGCATGGTTCACCGTCCCTTCTGCCAGGTTTCAAAATCTCTGACCATCCGCTTTCTTGCGCGATGTAATCGTACTTTAACCGTACTCACTTTCAAACTCAGAATCTCCGAAATTTCTTCCACGGACCTGTCTTCAATTTCCTTCAGTGTCAGAATCACCCTGTCTTCCGCCGGGGCGCGAGCCAGCAACTTGCCGGCAAGGTCGCCCAGTGCCAGCTTTTCCTCGCTGTTGAGACCGCCATCTTTGGGGCCGTGGGTGTTTTCCTCAACCTGCCGCTGCCCTTCTTCCGACATCTCCCAGAAATAAGTGACCTTGGAAGACCGTTGCCGGCGGAGATAATCATAACAATGGTTAACGGCAATTCGATTGAGCCAGGTGCCGAATGACGACTGTGAATTGTAACTCCCGATGGCCGCGAAAGCTTTCATAAAAATTTCCTGAACGATGTCTTCCACGTCGTTCCTGCGCCGGACCAGATGATACACAATGGAAAATACCCTGCGCTGATAGACGTCCACCAGCGGAGCAAAGGCTTCCGTTTCCCCAGATTGGCAGTGGCGGATCCAATCAGCTTCCTGGCTGGGGTCTGGTCGAGAGTGTCCCATTCAGCAACCATAGTAGCTCTTTCCTGTGTTTTTTGACGAAGATAACGCGAGCGGGGTTACAGGACCGGGAACAAAATCGGGCCCCGTGACGAGGCAGTAACGGAATTTTCTATTGACTTATCTTACACCATGTGCCATAATCCCGCCATGATTATAGGAATTCGTCTGAGGAAGCTGCGTGAAGAGCGCAAGCTTTCCCAGGGCGACATTGAGAAACGAACGGGACTCCTGCGCTGCTACATCTCCCGGGTCGAGAATGGGCACACCGTGCCTTCCCTCGAAACCCTGGAGCGATTGGCCGCAGCCATGGAGATCCCCCTCTATCAGCTGTTCTATGAGGGGGAAAGACCACCGGACCTCCCTAATCTGACCCAGCGCAAGAGTACCGACGAGCTGGCCATGGAGATTCCGGCAGACCGTGATTCGCGGTTCTTCCAGAAGGTGAAGCGCCTGCTGGGCAGCATTAACGACCGTGATCGGCGGCTTCTGCTGTACATGGCTCAGAAATTAGCGAATCGTTAACGCCAGAACGATTCGTCGTTCGGGGATCCATGGGACGCGCGAGGGCTGTATGGAGGGGGAAGCACTCATTCCCACTCGATGGTTCCCGGAGGCTTCGAAGTAATGTCGTAGACAACTCGATTGACTTCCTTCACCTCGTTCACGATGCGGGTGGCAACCCGTTCGAGGACGTTTGGGGGGATCTTCGCCCAGTCGGCTGTCATGCCATCTTCTGATGTCACGGCACGCAGGGCGATAGTGGATGCGTATGTTCTGGCATCCCCCATCACTCCCACACTCGAAACGGGCAGCAGAATCGCGAATGACTGCCACAGTTCATTGTAGAGCTGTGCTGCGCGTATTTCCTGCTCCACAATTGCGTCCGCCTCACGAACAACGTGCAGCCGCTCAGGGGTAACTGCGCCCAGAATCCTCACGGCCAGCCCCGGCCCCGGAAACGGCTGGCGGCTAACGACATCGTCGCCCAGCCCCAGCTCACGGCCGACTTCCCTCACCTCATCCTTGAACATTTCGCGCAGCGGCTCAATCAACTGGAATTTCAGGTCCGTGGGGAGCCCTCCCACGTTGTGGTGGCTCTTGATCGTGGCCGCCGGCCCCTTCACTGACACGGATTCGATGACGTCCGGGTAAAGGGTTCCCTGCACCAGGAAGCGCGGTTCGCCCAGGGCCCGCGCCTCCTGCTCAAACACCCGGATAAACTCTTCCCCGATGATCTTCCGTTTCTTCTCGGGATCCGTAACGCCCTCGAGGCGCTTCAGGAAGCGCTCGGAATAATCCACCGCGCGCACGTTCAGGTGGCCCTGGGCTTTCAGCGCCGCGGTCACCTCTTCAAACTCGTTTTTCCTCAGCAGGCCGTTATTCACAAATACGCAGGTCAACTGGTCTCCGATGGCCCGGCTCACCAGCGTGGCGGCCACGGCGGAATCCACTCCGCCGGACAGCGCGCACAGTGCGCGTTCCTTGCCTACCTGCGCCCTCACCCGGCCCACCGTCTCTTCAATCAGCGATTGCGGGTACCAGTTGGCCCCCGCCCCGCAGACTTCTTCCACAAACCGCCGCAGGATTTCCGTCCCCGAGGCCGTATGCCGGACTTCCGGGTGGAATTCCACGGCGTACATCCGAGTTTTCACGTTCTCGATGGCTGAAATGGCGTTTTCCGTCCGGCCCACCACCCGAAAGCCCGGCGGGACCTCCGCCACGTGGTCGCCGTGGCTGTTCCATACGCGCAGCGGCGATTCAAACTCTGTAAGCAGTTTGCTGGGCGGGGTGATCTGAAGCTGGGCAAAACCGTATTCCCGCCTCGAGGCCGGCTCCACTTTGCCTCCCAGCTTGTAGGACATCAGTTGCAGCCCGTAGCAGATACCCAGGATGGGCACGCCAAGCTGGAACACCCGGTCATCGCAGGTGGGCGACTCCGGGTCGTAAACCGAAGACGGGCCGCCGGAAAGAATCACCGCCTGCGGGTTCATCTTGACAAGATCGTCATACGGCAGATGGCACGGAACGATCACCGAATAGACGTGCATCTCGCGAATGCGCCGGGCGATCAATTGCGTATATTGCGACCCGAAATCAAGGACGACAATGGGACGGGGATTTTGCATATTCCTCAATTGCTCCGTTGCTCGGCCAAACCGCGAGAATACGATAACGATAGCCGGGTAGAGCGGGTATTATACAACATATTGTGCGGAACATGGCCTTCTAAGACTACCTGTCGGGCAATGAGAACTGCCAGGCAAGGTTGTCAACCGGTTACGAGCGTTTTCCCTGCCCTCGCCGCGCGCAACAATGCCAGGCCGCCTTGCCGGCGACATGGCCGGGATTGCCCGCCCCGCATACATGGACCGGCCTTAATCCGTTCACTAGTGGCAGAAGAGCGTTGACGCACTTGTTTGTACCTGCTCGTGCCCCTCTCACTCTCCGCTCCGTGGTTTTTCCCTTTATTCCGCATCTTCGGCGGGCTTTTCAAACTTTCCAAAACGTAAAGACAGCGTGGGCAGCACCAGCAGGTTCAATACGGTGGAAGTAAAAAGCCCGCCCAGGATGACGATGGCCATCGGGCCTTCGATTTCACGGCCCGGGTCGCCGCTCCCAAGCGCCAGGGGCAACAGCCCGAGCCCAGTCACCAGTGCCGTCATCAGTATAGGCGCCAGGCGTTCTGAGGCTCCGCGCAGGGCGGTTTCCAGGCCCCATCCAGCGCCTTCCACCTCCACCAGGTGCTGGCAATGGTCGACCAGCAGCATCGAGTTGCGCAGGGTGATGCCGAAAAGGGTTACGAAGCCAACCAGTGCCCCCAGTGAAAGCGTGCCTCCGGTGATCAACGCTGCAACAATCCCGCCCACCAGCGCAAAGGGCAGGTCGGCAAGCACGAGCAGGAGGTTGCGATAATTGCGCATCGTTACGGACAGCAACATCACGATGCCTGCGGCAGCCAGCAGAGAGTAGAACAGCAACTCATTTCTCGATCGCCTCTGGGCAATGGCTGTTCCCCCGAATTCCACGTAGGTGTCCGGCGGGAGAGAGAGCTTTGATATGCGCTTCCTCGCCTCCTGAACGAATCCAGCCACCGAACGACCTATGACATTGCAGGTGATCGCCTGGACGCGGCGCGCTCCATCGTGCAGAATCACGTACCGCCCTGAAGCCTCGTGAACGTCCGCGAGTTGGCCCAGCGTGATGTAATTCCCGGCCGGGCCGCGTACTGGAAGCGCGCCTATTTCGCTGATCGATTGCCGGTCGTCGGGCGAAAGAATGACCGAAACATCAAACACGCGGTTTCCCTGATAGGTCTGGCTGACAATGTCGCCTCCGAAGGCCGTCCGCACGACATCGAGAACCTGGACGGGATCGAACCCCCATCGCGCCAGTTCATCCTTGCGCAGGCGAACGATGGTGAGCGGCATGCCCGGCGGCGATTGGATCATGACTTCCGAAGCTCCGGGGACGTTTTCCAGCGTCTGCGCAATCCTTTGCGCTCCGCGGTCAAGATGATCCAGATCGTTTCCGAACAAGCTGACCACTACTTCGGCGCGATAGCCGGAAAGTATCTCGTCAATTCGCTCCGTCAGAAAGCTGTTGGCCGAGAAAGACGCGCCTGGAAACTGGCTGATGGTATTGCGGACTGCCGCCTGGGCTGCGGCCACTTCGGCTCCGTTGCGCGCATTGAGGCTCACTTCGAATTCGCTCTGATGAGTCCCGAGAGTGTCTGCTGAAAGCTCCGCCCTTCCCACCCGCTGCGCGACTGAGCGCACATAGGGAATTTTCAAGAGGGCCGCCGTCACCCGGTCTCCCAGGCGAACGGATTCCTGTAGCGAAGTCCCGGGCACGGCGTCCATGTGGACCGTCAGGTTGCCCTCCCTCAAATGTGGCAGAAACGCAACGCTCAAAAAGTACAGGCCGCTGACGCCCACAAGTATGACAATCAGAACAGCCACCATCGTTGCGCGAGGCGCCTTTTCCACCCCCAGCAGGATTTTGCGATAGGTTTTCTTCCCCCAGCGAAGCATGGGCGGCTCCTGGGGCGGAAGCTCGCGGTTGCCGAGCAGCCATAGACACAAAGCGGGCGTAAGAGTCATGGCCACGACAAGTGACACCAAGGTGGCCCAGATGAAAGCTATTCCAAGAGGCGCGAAGATGCGCCCTGCCACGCCGGACATGGTCAGAATAGGGAGGAAAACCAGGATAATCGCGAAGGTGGCATAGACCACGGGGCTTCGCACTTCCACTGAGGCGTCCAGGGCGACGCGAAAAGTTGAGCGTGGATTCTGTGTAGTCCGGTTCTCCCTCAACCGGCGATAGATGTTTTCAACGTCAATCACCGCGTCATCGACGACCACGCCGATGGCAATCGAAAGCCCGCCCAGCGTCATGGTGTTGAGGCTGAGGCCCATTCTTTCAAGGACCACCACCGCCGCGAGAAGAGACACGGGTATCGCCGTGCAGGAGATGGCCGCAGTCCGGAAGTTAAACAGAAACAGGAACAGGACCACCACAACCAGCGCTGCGCCTATCAGCAGCGAATTGCGGATATTTTCAAGCGAAGTATAGATAAAGTCGGCGGCGCGGAAAACGTCGGGATGAAGCGCAATTCCTTCCTTGTTCAGGGTGGGGCCCAGTTGACGCAGGGCCTCGTCGACGCCCTGTGTCACTTCCAGAGTGTTTGCGCCGTATTGGGACTCCACCACCAGAATGACACCGGGCTCGCCTCTGACGGTCGAGGCGCCGATGGCCGGGGCAGGCGCCGCCGCGACGCGAGCGACGTCACCCAAGGTCACATTTGCGCCGTCGTGGTGCGCCACCACGGTACTGGCAAGCTGGCTGACATCGACGGATTGCCCTTCCGTCTGCAGCACGATCCGCTGGTTGGCTGTCTCCACAAAACCCGCCCCGCGAACGCCCGTCGCCTGCCGCGCGGCTGCGAGCACGTCACCCACCGAGAGCCCGAAACGAACCAGCCGCTGCGGCTGAAATTGGATTTGAAGTTGCTTGACCTCGCCGCCGAAAATGTCCACTGCCGCTACGCCTGGTACGGCCAGCAGGCGCGGCCTGACGGTCCAGCCGGCAACGGTGCGAACATCCATCAACGATTTCCCTTTCGACGTCAGTCCCACCACCATCACGGTGCCTGTTGACGAGGTCAGCGGCGCCATCAGCGGGGCATGCACGCCGGCGGGCAACTGGCTGGCCACCGTGGAGAGCCGTTCCGCGATCACCTGGCGATCCCGGTAAATGCCGGTCCCGGAATCGAACACCACCGTGACGACTGAAAGCCCCTGGATCGAGCGTGACCGCATCGACCGGATGGATGGAACGCCGTTAATGGCATTTTCGATTGGAGTCGTGACCAGCACCTCCACCTGCTGCGGCGCCAGCCCCGGAGCTTCCGTTTGGATGGACACTTCCGGCGGCGCGAACTCTGGAAAGGCATCAAAGCTGGCGCGGCTGAACGAATACGCGCCATAAGCCACCAGCGCGCACGCGAGCCCGATGATGACTCCCTTGAAGCGGAGTGAGAAAGCGACAATTGCTCTCAGCATGAATGGGTCCCCGAAATCAATCCGTGTCTTCTTCTCCGCCGCCGGTTTGCGGCCGGAACTCTTCCGAAAGCAGCGCCTGCGCTCCGGTGCGCACAACCCGGCCGCCGGGCGCGATTCCTCCTGAAACAAAAAATCCTCCGGCAACAGAACGGTCCGTCGAAACGGCAACACGCGTAAACTCGTTGGAGGCGGTTTGCAGATAAACCCAGGAATCCCCATTCAGCCAGACGATCGCGGAACGCGGAATAAT
>DATEKC010000145.1:0-10800 GCA_035277665.1 Terriglobia bacterium | reverse complement strand
ATGGTGACCGTCACCGCGCCGCTGCCGTCGCAGGCGTAACTTTCTTCCGTCTCCGAGCGGTGCCCATTGCTCAGATGATCCACGGGGACCTGCTCGAGCTGGGCATGATCGCGCAGCGAAGGATCAAAAGGAAAGCGAATGTCGTCCCAAATGGTGATGTCGCCCGCCGGGCGGCCATCATCCGTGAGATGCGTGCATTCGAGATAGCGGAAGTGGCCGATGTTGTGCACCGGAAAGTAGCGCCGGGAATTGACCAGCGGCGGATCGGAAGGGCCGGGCAATTGCGTGCCCTTGGTGAACAGAGGATCGAAGATGATTCGATGTCCCGCGTCCGCTTCACGCCACACGCCGAAGTGCCGGGTGAATTTGTCGCGCAGGACGTAACCCTGCGTAGCGTCGGCCTGAATGGCCAGCCCGATGGCCGTGGCCGCGCGCGTATATGCCGAACGCCGCACCCGCCGGCCAAAACTTTCACGAAGCATGCGCCCCACCAGCGGCATTTCGCTGCCGCCGCCGGTCATGTAAAGCGCTTCCAGGCGCTGCTCTTCGCCCTGAGGCGCGCCGCCGGGAACCAATCCGTAAGCCTCGAGCAAATCTTCCGTGGCGTGCAAGGTTTCTTCCACCAGCGGCCGGCAACGCTCATAAAAATCAGCGGTGGCCACCGTCACCTGGGGCCAGCCCGCGCGCACGCTGCCCAGATCAATCACAATCCGCTTGGTGTTGGGGTGCAGGGACTCCTTTTTCTGGCGGCACTCTTCGTGCAGGCGGAACATCTCGGCCTGCGAGAGGCTGTCCTGATCGATAACGCTGATCTCGCCCGCTTCGAGGGCCAGCCCGGCGAGGACTTCATCAAAGTCGTCGCCGCCGAGGGTGGCAATGCCTTCGGAGGAGATGACGACGTGCTCGCGCTCATCCAGTTCAACGAGCGAGGCGTCAAACGTTCCGCCGCCAAAGTCGTAAACCAGGATGCGCATTTTTTCACTGAACTGGTGCGAAGCGCGCTTTTGATGTCCAAACTCGATGCTGGCTGCGGAGGGCTCGTTCAAAAGTCCGAGCACGTTGAAGCCCGCCTGGCGAAAGGCTTCCGCGGTGAGAAAACGCTGGTTGCTGTTGGCGTTGGCCGGGACGCCCAGCATCACGTCGAGAGACTCGTTTTTGGCGGCCGGCAGGGTGGAACTTTCAAGCAGCGCTGTTCGGAGGGCCTGCGCCAGCTCGAGAAGCAGGGTGTGCATGGGGATCTTCTGGTCGCCGATCTGGACCAGCGTGTCGGGGCCTGCGTAATCGAGCCCGCGCTTGAGGGAGCGCACCACCGTCCAGCCGGGCTCTTCCTGCGCCACCCAGGCTTCCCATCCGTAGCGCCTCTCCTGGCCTTTCACGGCCACCAGCGGCGGAAACCATTCAAACGAGTTTCCGTCCGGCGCTTCAAAAACGACCACCGGATAGTTTCCGCGGTCCACCAATGCGACCACGATTCGGGTTGTCCCGAAATCGATACCTAATTTCATGGCGTGCCTGAATGTTTCCGAAAAACCATTATAGCAGGTCGAAGCAGCAGAGAAACGAGGCGATTGGCCTTGGAGTTCAGCAGCTGAGTTGCCGCCATGGAAGAGAGAAAAGGCGGCACGTAGCCCTGCCGCACTCCAAGGTGATAGCTGATGCTACTGCACTCCAAGGCGCGGTGCTAGAGCGGGGAGATTTCCTCTTCCTTTTCGTCAGGGTCCTTCTGCGCAAACTGTTTTTCCAAAATTTGCCTGGCCACATCGCGGCCTCCCAGGCCGAAGGCAATGGCCGAGCCCAGCATCAGCGCGCCAAAGGCGATGGAAAAGGCGATGAGGACCACGCGGCGCCCCAGGCCGATCTGTTCAAGCGCCATGGTGACAAAGAAAATGATGATGACCAGCCGCACCAGGCTGGCGAGCACCCGGGCGGAACGATAGTTGGCGTTGGTGGCGGCCAGCAAGGTGGCGCGAGACAGGAAATTGGCGATCAGCAATCCGATAAACAGCACCACCATGGCCACAAAAATCTGCGGCAGAAACGTGAAGAACCTGGAAATCTGTTCCCGCAGGGCGCTGATTCCGAGCGCGTCCACTCCCAGGACGATAAAGACGATCCAGACCACCCAGAAGACGATCTGTCCCAGGAGTTCGACGGGCGGCGGCAGAGCGGCCTTGCGCATCATGTTGGTAAGGCCCGCCGAGTCGCAATACTTCCGGAAGCTGGCGATGCCGAAGATCCTGCGCACGATTACCTTGAGGACCAGGGCCACCACAAAGCCCGCGACAATGATGACCACCATCGACAGGACGCGCGGCAGAAACACCGTAAGCGCGTTGAAGAAATTGCCCAGTGTACGGCTTAGTGTGTCCAATATAAGCTGTCCCATAATTCACCTCACGCTTTCCTGGCCCATTCCTCCACCAGTTGAGGCCGCAGGTTTTCATATTCCTGGCCCAGGGCCTCGAGGCGCCGCTCAATCTGTTCCGCGTCCGCGCGCTGGTACTCCAGGACGACGGAATAGATCCGCCCGCGATAGATGGGCGTGAGCGCCTGGAGAAGGTGCTCGCGGTTGATGACCGAGTGGTGGTAAGAAGCGGCAAATTCGTAAATGGTCTTTACCCAGAGCTCGTCTGGGAAACGGAAGTGCTTTTCATCCTGCTGCGAAATCCCCTGGATGGCGGCCAGCGTTTCTGCTGAAAGGATGGATTCAAGCACTGGAGTCAACTGGCTGACGCCGTTATTGAACATCGCCAGCATCTTTTTCCTGTTGATGCGCCGGGGCTCGAGCCCGGAACTGAACTCAAAACCGAAGATGGGCACCGGCTGCGGCGGCCCGTTGCGCGAAACCCAGTAGGACTCCTGGTTTTCCATGCAACGGAACAGCGCCCCGAGAGCGTCCTGAATGGTGGCGACGATGTTCTGCGCGGAGGATTCCGGTGTAAGGACCTTGGGTCCCAGAAAAGACTGGCACAGCCTGAAGCCGTCCGCAATCGCCCGTGTGGTCAGCCAGATTTCTGTGCGGCTGCGGACAAATTCTTCGTGCCAGACGTCCTGTTCCATGTAGTGGCAGGCCAGCCGTCCGGAAAAGCCGAATTCACTGCCCACAGGCTCGCGGACCTTCACGCCGTAAACGGCGCGGATAATGGGCGCAATGATGTTCTTGACCAGCAGGCCGTCATATTTGTGCCGGTGGTAGATGGGTGTGGCCAGGTCAAATTGTTCCTTGTAGACCGGACGGACCAGCGCTTCAATCCACTCGGGAGTGATGCTTTCAAGGTCCGGCGAGACCACGGCGCAGGCTCGCGCCCTCAGCAGGTCCGCCGCAGCCATAATGATGCGCCAGGCGCTGCTTCTGCCATCAACCCCGCCGTAGGTGGTTGAAATGCGGTGGATGGTGCGCAGGGGGCTTGACGAAAGCAGGGTGCGGAAGTCCGCAATGGCCGCGTTTTTGACGATCTCGGGCGTGCCGTCTTTGGACCCGCCGTCCGGGTTGACCAGCACGACGCGCTCGCGGGGGAAATATTTCACCAGCCCCAGTTGAATGGCATTGACCACCTGCGCGATGGTGCCCCGATTGTTAAAGGTGGGCACACCGACGAGGATGTCCACTTCTCCGACGGCCGTCAGCTTGCGGATAAATTCGTCCGAGAGAAAAGTTTCCTCGGCCAATGGTGCTCCTCCGGGGTCCTTTGCCGCGCCTCAGTGGTTCCTGCAGGACTGAGGGCCGGCAGGATGTTGAAAAAGGCCGTAGCGGCGGCTTTAGGCCGCCAACCCACGCTGAAAACTTCGCCTGGTGGCGGGGCGAACCCGCCGCTACGCCCTCTTTGCGAAATATTTCAACGGCCCGCTAAAACCTGCGCAGCCGGAACCAGAAAAATTGGTACGGACCCAGTGTCAAGAGGTAAGGAAGCTCTCCGATTCGGGGAAACGGATTGCCCCCAAACATTTCAATGGGGATGTATCCCCGCAGATGCTTGAGATCGAGTTCCGCCGCCTGCGCGGAACTTGAAAGATTGTTGACCACCAGAATCCGGCTGTTTTCCCACTGGCGGATGTAGGCGAGGACGCGGTGGTTTTCCGGGTCCAGAAATTCGATGCTCCCCCGCCCAAACACCGAACTCGCCTTTCGCAATTTTACGATGCGCCGCATCCAGGAGAGCAGCGAATGCTCCGACCGCTGCTGGGACAGCACGTTGACGCCCTGGTAGCCGTACACCGTGTTGGAGATCAAAGGGGAATAGAGGCGCTCGGGGTCGGTGGTTGAAAACCCCCCGTTCCACCCGCCGTTCCATTGCATGGGCGTGCGCACGCCGTTGCGGTCACCGAGATAGATGTTGTCGCCCATGCCGATTTCATCGCCGTAATAGACGATGGGAGTGCCGGGGAGCGAGAGGAGCATGCCATTCATCAGCTCGATGCGCCGGCGGTCATTGTCGAGCAGCGGCGCCAGCCTGCGGCGGATTCCCATGTTGAGCTTGGCGATCCTGTCCTTGGCGTATTCGTCGTACATGTAGTCGCGCTCTTCGTCGGTGACCATCTCGAGCGTCAGTTCATCGTGGTTGCGCAGAAAGATGCCCCACTGGCAATTCTCGGGAATCTGCGGGGTCTTCTGAAGGATTTCGATGATGGGCTTGCGGTCCTCCAGCTTGATGGCCATAAACATCCGGGGCATCAGCGGAAAGTGGAACGCCATGTGGAATTCGTTGCCGTCGGCAAAATAAGGGCCCAGGTCCTGGGGCCACTGGTTGGCTTCCGCCAGCAGCATGCGGTTGGGGAAGCATTCGTCGAGCCGCCGGCGCAGGTCTTTCAGGATCTCGTGGGTCTCGGGGAGGTTTTCGCAATTCGTGCCTTCCCGCTCTACCAGGTAAGGGACCGCGTCCAGCCGGAAGCCGTCGACGCCCATCGCCAGCCAGAATTTCATAACGTTCCACACCTCTTCGCGGACCTGCGGATTGTCATAATTCAGGTCGGGCTGATGGCTGAAGAATCGGTGCCAGTAATACGACTTGGAAATGGGGTCCCAGGCCCAGTTGGACATTTCCGTGTCGACAAAGATGATGCGCGCGGTGCTGTAGCGATCGTCCGTTTCGCTCCAGACGTACCAGTCGCGGTAAGGATTGTCGAGCGAACTGCGGGACTGCTGGAACCAGGGGTGCTGGTCTGAGGTGTGGTTCACCACCAGCTCCGTGATCACCCTTAATCCGCGCGAATGGGCTTCTTCCAGGAACACTTTGAAATCATCAAGGGTCCCGTAGCTGGGATGGACGCTGAAGTAATCGGCGATGTCGTATCCGTCGTCTTTCAGGGGCGAGGGATAAAAAGGGAGAAGCCAGATGGCCGTGGCGCCCAGTTCCTGAATGTAATCCAGCTTCTGGGTGAGGCCGCGAAAATCGCCGATGCCGTCGCCGTTGCTGTCATGGAAGGCGCGGACATGGAGCTGGTAGACAATCGCGTCTTTGTACCACGTTTGGGCAGAATCAGCACGCCCGCCCTGCGGACCTGTCACTGGCATCGCCTCAATCTTCAATTTATCCGCAGCGGTGTGGGCCGCTTGTCCAAGGCGCGACAAGAAAGCCGTCAGGAAAGCAGAAGCCCGCCGCCAACTGACTTGGTACTCAAATTCTAACCGAATCTGGAATTCGAATGCACAGCGTTTTGAGGGACCATGCCCCGGCCAAACTTCTGCAGGTGAAAGCGCAGAGGCGGAGCTCCTGCAGAGCGGCCAGACGCCGGATGGCGCCCTTGTCCCGCTTCCTTCTTATATAAATGCTGGAAATCACCGGCGCGGCGGCTGAGCGGGAGTGATTTCCGCCCTGGGGGGATCTTCAATTGGAAGGACCAAGGGCCCCAGGCGGCGAATGCCCGGAGCCCCTGAGTGATGCGAACACAAGCCTAGAACAGTACATGGAGCGAGAACTGCATCAGCCGAGGCTGGTTGGCCTGTGTTGAGAGGTCAATCAGACCCGTCGAGCTGTTCGGATTGTGGTTGGTTGGGTGATTGAACACGTTGAAGAAATCCGCCGTAAAGCGGATCTTCACGCGCTCGGTAACGCTGAAGTTCTTGAACATGGAAGCGTCCATGGTGAAAGCGCTCGGACCCAGAATGCTTCCCCGCGGGCTCCCATGGAAGAAGTCTGAGGTCGGCACGTTGTAGCACCCGACCGTGCCACTATTATCCAGCACGGTGTTTTGAATGCCAATACTGCCGGAAAAATTCCCACTGCAGTCGGGGCCGTAGGGGCTGACGAATTTCCGGCCGTCAGCGCCAACCAGGTTGGTGAGCGCCTGCATGCCGCCCTGGACGTTAGAAGCGTTGGCCAAATTGAGGTGGCCGGCGAACCACAGTTCCTGCTTGTCGCCTCCGTAATTCATGATCAGTCGCTGGTCAGGACTGAGGTTGGGATTGCCGGTGGTCAGATAGCTGGTGTTGACGCTCTGCCAGAAGCCGGAATACCAGTCGCCGATAAAGGCCATCTGCCAGCCACCGACAAGCTGATTCAAAGGCCCACTGGCTCCGCTCAGGAACTTCTTGCCTTTGCCGAAGGGAAGGTCAACCAATCCGTTCCATCCGTAGTGCTGGACGGGAACGGTGACCATGTTCGAATAAACCAGGCGTTGAAGCTGGTCGAACGAGAGGTTCGGCTGGCCAAGAACGATGCTGTTCTCGGGAATGAGCGCGCCGCCCGAGCCACCCAGACCAGGGTTTCCGCCATTGTTGAAGCCTCCAAGGTTGCCCGCGTCGTAGCCCCCGGCGTCCGTGGTGGTCAGTCCATGGTCGTAGACATAAAACCACTGGAAAACCATGCCGTTGTGGTATTTACGTTCAACCTGGGCCTGGATCGAGTTGTTGTTTGATATGCCGTTGTGCGCCATGTACCCATAGGCGACATTCCATTGAGGGTTCGGACGCAGAAAGTCGGTGCAGCCACAATTTGAAAAGGCCGGGTCGGCAGCCGGGGCCTGCCCGGTGGCATTCACATAGGTGAGCTGTGGCGTCCGATTATTCAGAGCAACACGCTGTTCCATATCGCTCCCGTGGTTCCCGGTGTAGGTTAACCTCAAGCTCATGCGATAAGGAAGTTCACGCTCCAGCGTGACGTTCCAGTTCTGCATCTTGTCGTTCTGCCAATTGCGCCCGTCATAAGGGAAAATGGACTGAGCCGACGGGGAAATGGGAACAACCCCGTTGGTGTCCACGCTGGCGTTGGGCACGTAGTCGGCGCCGGTGGATGGGCTCCCCGGATTGGTGATGAACATGTAGTTCCCATTGGTTCCTTCGCCAAAAACACCCGGGCCCTGGAACAGGTTCTGGAAGCGCAAATTCAACGGAGGGTTGGTCCTGGAGGTCTGCAAGATCTGGGAGAGCGGGGTCGGCCAGTAATAGATGCCATACCCGCCTCGAATCACGGTCTTGTCATTGATTTTGAAGGCTGCGCCCAGCCGCGGGCCAAAGTTATTGTTGTCCTGGCTGAATAAGGCGCTGGGATATCCGTAGGCGTCAGCCGTGCTGTAATTCAATCCCCTGTTAGAATAGGACTGCAGGACCGCCGGAGGTATCCCTGGCAGAGAGGTTATGGCGTTGTTTCCGGGAGTGATCACCTGGAAAGTGTTGAGGATGGAATCGAGAGGCGCTGTGTCAATGCGGTTTTGCTTCTCCGCGTAAGGCGTCCACTTGTCCCACCGCACGCCGAAGTTGAGGGTCAGGCGAGAGGTCACTCTCCACTTGTCGTTGACATACCAGGCAAAATGGTTCTGGCGGAAGTAGTAGTAACCGCGATTGTACTGGTTGGAAAGGTAGTCGGGAAGCCCGAGCAACAGCGCAGCAAACCCATTGCCGGTATCAGGCAGGCAGCCCGAGGATCCATCAAACTGGCAGGTCCATTCAGGGCCAAAGTTGTGTGAGCCCATGGCCTGCTGAAGTTCCCGGACATTGTTCTGGTCCTTGTCATAATACCCGCCCAACTCGAGGGTATGCTTACCCTTGACCCAGGTGAAGTTGTCCTCGGCGATGTAGGTGGTCTGGTGCTCGTCCTTCCGATTGTCGGCATCCCAGGGGAAGTTGTCGGCATAGATGGTTGGCCAGCCGGTTACTCCAAATGGATTGGGCAGGCCGAGCATGTCCGCCCAGTCGGTGTTGTTGCCCAGCGTTCCTGAACTGGTGGGCGTACGCAGAACGCCAAGGATCAGCTGGTTGAGCATAGAGTTTGAAAGTGTCCGCGTATAATCTACATTGACGTTCATGACTTCGGAGGTTTCGAGCGAAGTGCCGCCACAATTGGGGCAATTGTAGGGGTTACCGTAATGGCCGCCAGCCTGGCTGTAATACCATGTCTGCCGCGACCACCTGGCCGAGACCCGGTCCTTGGCGCTGAAGTTTTCGTCCACTTTGCCGGTTATCTTGTTCTGGTCGCTGAACGTGGGGTAAACGCTCGTCAGGTTGTTGGCAATATACGGGTTGTTGGTGTTGGAGGGAGGCGCCGTGATGGCCATAAGCTTCTTGGCAATGGGGCTGATACTGCTGGGCGGAATGATGCCCGCAGGGAACGGCTGCCTGATGCCGTTGGCGTCGGTGGTGGTAGGGTCATAGCTAATGACCGGAGCCCCGCTGCTGGTGTCGAAGTCGTTGCTCACGTCGCCATTCCACATGGCAGGAGTGGGAGTGATGCCGCCGTATTCATTGGCACGGCCTACTTCGCGGTAGCCCTCGTAGGAGAAGAAAAAGAAGGTCTTGTCTTTGCCGTTGTAAACATGCGGGATCACTACAGGGCCGCCCAGGTCGCCGCCAAACTCATTCCGGATGTCTTTCGGGAAAGGCTCGTCGCCAGCCTGCTGGCGCTCGCGGGCGAGCAAGCCGCCCGTGTTGTTGCGGTGGGTTTCGAACGCTTCGCCATGCAGTTGATTGGTGCCGCTACGGGTCTTCAGAATCACGGTGGAGGGACTGTCATACTTGGCGTCGGTGCCACTGGTGTCGATTGAAAACTCCTGGACGTCCTGGATGTCGGGCTGAATGCGCACCATGCCGCCGCCGAAGCGGTCGCGCTCTGTGATGCCGTCCATCTGGATGCCCATTGAGCCGACTTTCATGCCGTTGACGCGCGCATTGCCCCCGCCTTCAACTCCCGGGGTCAGGTCGAAAAGGTTTGTGACTTGCCGGCCGTTAAGCGGAAGCTGGTTGATGCGTTGATAGTCCTTGACGTCACCAACTGCTGTGCCCGTTGTGTTGAGGATGGGAGGCGCGCCCGTCACTTCCACCACTGTCGTGGTGCTGCCCACTTCCATCCGGAAATCAATGCTGGCGTTCTGAGAAACTTCAAGTTGTACTGTGCGGGTCCACTGCTTGAAGCCGGTTTTTTCCGCCGTGATCTTGTATGGGCCGGGAGGCAGCGCGCCGATGTAATACAGCCCCGAAGGGTTGCTTTCCGAGCGGTAAGTCACGCCAGTATTCGTGTTGATCGCGGTTACGCTAACCCCTGGAATGACGCTGCCTGATGGATCTGTCGCCGTTCCGCTGAGCGTCGCAAGACCTGCCTGCGCCCACCCCAGGCCGGAACCAATGGTCAGGCCAACTGCAAGCAGCAGGAGAAAGGTGAAAAAATTGATCCTACTACGTTTTATTCTGTCCATCATCTCCCCCACAAAAATCGAATTTCACTCTCCCGCAGAGTTCCTGGGGATGTATCGAGACTTCAAAATGCCAACAACTACAGTCGCTACGGCAAAGACCGCCGCGAACCTGCATTGTAGATGGCGCTTACGATTGGAGACGAAGACCGACTGCACCCACCCTGGCAGGAAGTGCCTTGCCGAATGAGTTCCAAAACCCGACGCGAAAGCAGACTCCCTGTGGATACCGCGCACAGGGGATGGTCTGGTCAGAGACGTGCCATTAGAAAAACTGTCAGCAACCTGTTCGCCCGCGGCGCTTGTGACCCAAGCCCCAGCTTCGACACCAAACAGCAGGGAGACCAGCCTGAGCGGTCGTAACATCCTGCTGCCATCACTACCGATGCCCGAGTGCCACGCGGCGTGCTTACCTTTGACCGTATCAGCTTCAAGCCAAAGGGTTAATTAGGGTCCCTAATTAATGCTACATGGTTACCATTGTCAGGCTTGAATGTCAAGCACTTTTTGCGGTTGGGAGGCCATGTTCAGCCGCTTCTGGCCGGGGCCGGCGACGGGTCTCGCCTTCGGGTGTCGGCGCTGGTTCCTTCCGACCGGACGGTCGCATTTTCAATTTTTTTCTGGAAGCGAGCCCCAGAAAGGGTTGCAGAACATTTGAACCGTCCGTGGGTGAACGCGAGCCCCCGAGAGAGGAACGCAATACAATCCTTTCAGCCGTGTTCAGGGCCAGCCAGACCGCGCCGAGCAGGCTGGCCTCTTCTCCCAGCGTGCTCAGCACGACCTGAGGGCGTGGATAATCATTGCGCTCCAGCCGCCGATGCACTTGCTCGAAGAATACGCGGTCCGATCCGACGCAACCTCCCACTACGACAAGAGGGCAATCCAGCACAGCGCAAACATTGGCGACGGCGCAGGCAAATGCCCTGGCTGATTGTTGCACCAGCCGCTTGGCTTCCCGATTGCCTGCCTGGGCTAACCGGAGAATTTCGTTTGCCGTTGCATCTTTGGGGAGCGCGCTGGTGGCGCCGTTGCCTTGCGCCAGCATCTCCCGCCAGGACCGCTCAATGCCGGCCGTGCTGGCGATCTCCTCCAGGGGACCCAGTTGATGCTTCTGGAGCGGGGTTTCCCGGCTGCCCGGAACGTAAAAAAAGCCAATCTCGCCGGAAGCGGACGTAGAGC
>DATEKC010000144.1:0-2525 GCA_035277665.1 Terriglobia bacterium | reverse complement strand
GGTGACAGTAAGAAAACGTCCGACCGGAGTTTGGCGGGATTACTGTCAAGTAAAGCCGTGAGAGGACGTGGACATTGCGAAATCAGCCTAAAGATTTGCTCTCAATATTGTCAAGCGCATGCGATGAATGGGGATAAAAGGGCGGCAGCGCGGATCACGGATAACTTGAAGTCCCTCGTTCATCATTTTCGCAATCGCTCCGGATCACACTGTCATCTGATCAGAAAGCGGCATCATCGAGGTTTTGAGGCTTTGACTCCATGAAAAATGCAGATCCTTTTCGCCAACACGTGATCAATCTGCTCACTAAAGCTGAAGCGCATCTGGACGTACGCAGCGAGCTCAAGGACTTCCCGGTCGAGTTGCGGGGACGCAAACCGCCCGGCGCACCGCATACACCCTGGCAGCTGCTGGAACACATGCGGATCGCACAATGGGATATTTTGGAATTCACCTTGAATGCAAAACACACCTCTCCCAAGTGGCCGGAAGAATACTGGCCAGGCACTGGCGTGCCGCCTGATTCCAAGGCGTGGGACAACAGCGTTAAGCAGTTTCTTGCCGATCTTGAGAGTCTTTGCAACATGGTAAACGATCCCAGGTACGAGCTGACGGCGGCCATTCCTCACGGCGATGGGCAAACCTACCTGCGCGAGGCCCTCCTGGTGGCTGACCACAATGCCTACCATTTGGGGCAATTAGTGATAGTGCGAAGGATCCTGGAGGGCAAGTAGTTGGGCCTCACGCCCCCACCTTCGAACAGATAAGCGCTGATCTGTACAGAGCCTGGCGAGGCCGACTTTGCGCGTCGATCCGGCTTGTGTCAGGAATTTATCACTGCTCAAGAGAAGTGTTCAGCGGTTTCGAGCGGAGTCACAGAAGTGACGAAAAAGGGGGCCGCAGTCTTCCGGGGATCCACGTACCCCCCTTTTAGCAGTCGACGGATGAGCCTGCTGGTTACATAGAGTAATTTGACATGAAAAAGGTTTCATCAGGTTTATGGGCTAACTTTGCCCCTGCCCGGTCGGTCAGTCGACGGGTTGCGAGATTGGCCTTAGTTCATCTCTCATCAGGACATTTGTTCCGAAGCTAACCTGTTTTGTTATTTCTGTTGACATATTGAATATTGAGAGCACCAAGACCGGTGCACAGGCGGGTCTTAACGGGAAGGCGATCTTGCGAGTCGTTTGACGTTCTTCTTCGGCTCCAATACTCTGAAAAGTTTGGCTATGTCGACGATAACGGACTTGCAAGTCGCTGAAAACATCACAGAATTGGTAGGACACACGCCTATGCTGCATTTGAGGCGAATGTCGCCTCCAGGGGGCGCACACGTGTTTGCCAAGCTGGAATATTTAAATCCTGGCGGAAGCGTCAAAGACCGCGCCGCCGTTGGAATGATCCAGAAAGCTGAATCTGAAGGACGGTTGAAGCCCGGTAGCACCATTTTGGAGGCAACTGCCGGCAATACGGGGATCGGGTTGGCGCTAATTGGCGTCAGTAAAGGTTACCGGGTGATTGTTTGCGTGCCCGAGAAGTTTGCTGAAGAAAAAGTCAAGGTCATGCGGGCCTTGGGAGCGGAAGTCATACGCACACCTGATGCCGCAGGAATGCAGGGCGCAATCGCCAAAGTCAAAGAGTTGGCGGCGACTATTCCCGGTTGCTTTACCGCGCTGCAGTTTGAAAATCCCGCCAATCCTGAATTTCATCATGACACCACAGCGGCTGAGATCTATGAGCAGATGAACGGGCGAGTGGATGCCGTGGTCCTGGGTATAGGTACGGGTGGAACTTTCAGCGGGGTAGCCCGGTACATGAAAGAAAAGAACCCGGGAATTCAGTGTGTGGCGGTTGAAACTCAGGGCTCGGTGCTGCAGGGCGGCAAGCCCGGGCCACACAAGGTGGAAGGGATCGGAAGCAGCTTTATCCCTAAGACTTTTGATCGCAGCGTATGCGATGAAATCATCATGGTCAGCGACAAGGACGCATTTGCCACCGTGGCGGAACTCGCCCGGAGCGAAGGCGTGCTGGGTGGGTCCAGCGCGGGAGCAAACGTGTTTGCTTCTATTCAGGTTGCGAAAAAAATCGGCCCCGGCAAGCATGTGATCACGGTAATTCCGGACTCCGCCGAACGGTATATGTCCAAAAATATCTTCGAGGGTGGCGAATAGCCTACGCCGGCAAGGAGCATAGCGAGAGATGGCAAAAAAGAAGTCGTCGGAAGCGCCGCAACGGAATGACAACAAACCCGGCTTTGCTACCAGGGCCATCCATGTGGGACAGGAGCCAGATCCCTCTACTGGAGCGGTGGCGGTGCCCATCTTTGCCACGTCGACTTATGTGCAGGAAGAGCTGGGCAAGCACAAAGGGTACGAATACGCGCGCGTCTCCAACCCCACCCGTACACGGCTGGAACAGAACCTGGCTTCCCTTGAGGGCGGCAGTTCCGCGCACGTGTTTGCCAGCGGAATGGCGGCAACCGTTGCCGTCACCCAATGCTTTCTCAAGCAGGGCGACCATCTGCT
>DATEKC010000143.1:0-8059 GCA_035277665.1 Terriglobia bacterium | reverse complement strand
AGGACTTGATCGCCGTTGAAGACGTAGTGATCACGCTTTCGCATTCGCAGTATCTCAAGCGCACGCCGCTTTCCACCTACCGCCAGCAGGCCCGCGGCGGCAAGGGGCGCCTGGGAATGAAAACGCGCGAGGCGGACTTTGTGGAAGGGCTGTTTGTTGCCTCCACGCACAGTTACATTCTGGTTTTTACCAACACGGGCAGGGTGCACTGGCTGAAGGTTTATGAGATACCCGATGTGGCTGCTGCCGGGCGCGGGAAACACATCGTCAACCTGGTGAACCTGACGCCGCGGGAAAAAGTAGCTTCACTGGTGACCCTGAAAGAGCTGCCCGACGACCGGAAAGAGATTGAAGTGAACGGTGAAACCTATGCGGCCGAGGGCTACGTCACGCTGGTGACGCGCAACGGTGTCATCAAGAAGACGCGGCTCTCAAACTTCTCGAACCCCATGTCGCGCGGCATCATCGCCATGAACGTCGATGAGGGGGATGAGTTGATCGGGGCCAAGCAGACGACGGGCCAGGACACGATCTTCCTGGCCACGCATGAAGGCATGGCCATTCGCTTTCCGGAAAGCGACGTTCGTGACATGGGACGCCAGGCGCGTGGCGTTCGCGCCATGGGTCTTGGCAAGGACGATTATATCGTTGGCGTGGAAGTAGTGGGTGAGAAGGAGTTGATCCTTTCCGTCACTGAAAAAGGGTTTGGCAAGCGCACGCCCATCACCCAATACCGCCTGCAATCGCGCGCCGGCAAGGGCGTGATCAACGTGAAGACGACGGCACGAAACGGCAAGGTGGTCAACTCGCTCAGCGTTACGGAGGACTCGGAAGTCATGTTGATCACCCAGCAGGGTAAAATCGCGCGGCTCGATTCCGCCAAGATTCGCGAGTGCGGGCGCTCTTCCCAGGGTGTGAAATTGATCAACCTCGGCGAAGAGGACCAATTGGCCGCCGCCTGCCTCATCCGTGCTGAAGACACCGATGAGGACGACGTGCAGGGTGTGCTGATTCAGTGACCCTTTTGATGGAACGTGGGTTGAGACCCTTCGGTACAACTGCTATGCTGGTGTTTTGAGGGGTAATTATTGGGCGACCTGGAAAACAAACAGAAACGGCTGGAAGGTGAGCTGGGGAAGCTGCCTTCCCTGATTGTCGCCTACTCCGGCGGCGTCGATTCCGCCTATCTGGCCTATGCAGCGCACCAGGCGTTGGGCGAGCGCATGCTGGCCGTGACGGCGCTCAGCGCGAGTTACTCGGAGCGGGACAGGCGCCTGGCCGAAGCCTGCGTCGAGCGTTTCCAGGTTCCGCACGAATTCATCAACACTTCGGAACTTTCAAATCCCGACTATCGCGCCAACAATCCTGACCGCTGCTTTTTCTGCAAGGACGAGCTTTTCACGCAGCTTGACCAGCTTGCCGCGCGGCGAGGTTTTTCCGCCGTCGCCTACGGTGTGAACGTGGACGACCAAGGCGACTGGCGGCCCGGCCAGCAGGCGGCCCGCAAGCATCAGGTTCTGACTCCGCTGCTCGACGCCGGCCTTACCAAGTCCGACATTCGTGAACTTTCGCGCCGGGTCGACCTGCCTGTCTGGGACCGGCCCGCCTCGGCCTGCCTCTCGTCGCGCATTGCTTACGGGGTTGAAGTCACTCCGGAACGGTTGGCCGTGGTGGAAAGCGGTGAAGAGGCACTCCGCGAGCTCGGCTTCCGCCAGTTCCGCGTCCGGCATCATGACAAGCTGGTGCGACTGGAAATCGCTCCCGAAGAGCTGCCGCGCGCGTTAACGCCGGAAATGGCCGCAAAGTTTGTGGAGATCTTCAAGCCTCTGGGATTCAACTTTGTGACCCTTGACCTGGAAGGTTATCGCAGCGGATCGCTCAACACTCACCTGATCAAAATCGCCGGCTGAGCCCAGGGCGCCCGGCTGAAGTCCCGGCCTATTCCTCCGCGGGGCCTGATTCGCCATCGGCAAATTCCATCGCCACCTTGACGGTGTTGCAGTGGATAAGGACAGTGTCCGCCACGTGGCGCGCGTATCCACCTGCGAGCGTCACCACAACGGGAATTTTTCTGGCCTTCAATTTTCCGAAAAGGATACGGTCGCGGTGCTCGAGCCCCTGCAGGGTAAGCTTCAGCCCGCCCAGCTGGTCCTCGCGGTAGGGATCGGCCCCGGCCAGGTAAAAAACCACCTGTGGATCAAATTCGCCGAGCGCTTTGTCCAGGCTGTCTTCGAGGGCTGCGAGGTATTCCGTGTCCTGAACCCCGTTCTGCAGGTTCACGTCCAGGTTGCTGGGCGGCTTGGGGTAGGGATAATTATTTTCCTGATGGAGAGAAATGGTGTAGACGTTATCGTCGCCGCCGAAAATGGCTGCCGTGCCGTTGCCCTGGTGGACGTCGCAATCAACGGTCATGGCTCGCTGGATAAGGCCATCCTTCTGAAGGCGGCGGATGGCGATGGCGACGTCATGGATCACGCAGAAGCCCTCGCCGTGGTCGGGGAAGGCGTGGTGAAATCCCCCGCCGAGGTTGACGCACAGGCCATCTTCCAGCGCCAGGCGTCCTGCCAGTATTGAACCTCCCGCCGAAAGCCAGACGGCCCGCACGAGTTCCGGAGAATAGGGAACCTCCATCCTCAGGATTTCAACATAGGAGAGCTTTGCGTTTTTCAGTTTCCAGATGTAGTCGGCGTCGTGCACCAGGGCCACGTCGTCGTCCGTGGCGGGAGACGGCTCAACAATTTCCCCGGGCCTGATCAGGTTTTCCTGGAGCAGGCGTTCCTTGATCAGGCGATACTTCGTGGAAGGAAAGACGTGGTTTCCCAGGTTCAAATCGTATTGATCAGAGTAGACAACTTTCATATTGTGCCTGCTTCCGCTTTCGTCAATTTTACCAGCATACGCAGCCGCGGCACTATTGTCGACTCCCGGGGACCGGGCGGCCCTACCCTGGCGGGTTTGGCCGCATACAGGCCGAATCAGAACCCGAAGAAGTAAGAGAACTTCACAAAGAACTGCCGCCCGTCATTCAAGAACTGATTGGTGCGGATAAGCTCGGAACCGGTGGAAAGGGGAATCAGGTCCAGGTTTTGCAGGTCGTGGTTGTAACCGACGTAGAGGGCCGTCCACGGATTCACGATGTAGGAGACAAGGAAGTCGGCGTTGAATTGCTTTGTCGGTTGCAGTGAGGTCAGCCGCTGGTTGGGCAGAATGGTGTTGTATTGAAAGATTGTCCGTACGCCCAGACGCGGACTGAATTGCCAGTTCCATTTGGAGCGAAGGATGTGATTGTTGAAGATACTTGCCCCGCCCTGCCGGCTGGTGAGCCGCTCGAGGATGTAGGTGTTGTCAACCTCGAGCTTCGTGAGCGGACGGATGGTCATCGTCACCTGACCGTGGGTCAAATTAGCCAGCATGGGGGCCCGGCCGGGGGGCGGCACAAAATTCACGTCGGTGCCCCATTCATACTGCGCAGTGAAAGTGAAAGGTTGATAGTACTGGCTGCCGAGGTAAATTCCCTTGTGCTGGTGGACGAAGACGCGGTTGGCTGGGAGAACGGAAAAATCGCGCGGGCGCAGCAGCTCATGGTCAGCCGCCTGGTAGACCTCAAAGTAGGTCTGGCCGGTCAGTTCAAAGCTCAACCCCGTATCGTAGTATTGATCAAGTTCGTTCCCGGCGTGGTCCCAGACCGGATCAAAATAAAGAGCGGGTCCCCAGGAGATCAGGGTCTTGCTGGCGGGCCGGAAGCGGTAGGTGATGAACTGGCCGAGGCTTCTGAAGTCCGGGCGCACGGCCGGCCGCGGAATGGAGCGACTGTAAGGAACAAAATTCTCCACAGTGTCCTCGCCCAGAAATCCTGTTTGAGTGTTGAACCCGGGACTGAGGTCCTCATAGTTGAGGTTGTAATAGAATTTGTAACCGATTTGCTGCAGTTGCAACTTGTAGGCAGGGCCGGAGCTGTGCAGACCGCCAGGTAGCGTGGTGCTGCTCGCGACTCCCTGCCAATCCAGGGTGAGGTTGGGATTGAACTTAAAGTGCCCGTCGATGCCTCCCACGCGGTTGTAAGACCCTGAGAATTCGCGGTCGGTATAAATCATTCCCACGGTCGATTGTTTGCCGACGTCACGGTTGATGCGGACCACGGAGAAGTGCGCGCGCGCGCCCGCCAACGGGCTCTCGGGAGGAACGATCTCGCCCGGTGACTGGTCATCCGCAAGGAGCGTTCCGATGGCATAGTGCCCGACCTTCCCGGTCAGCCGGACGCCGAATTGTGGGTCGGCGATGTCGCGAGAGAAAAATAGGTTGAGCGGCGTCTGAAAGAAGTTCGCGTTCTCCAGAAAGAACGGCCTTTTCTCCGGGAAGTTTACAGCAAACCGCTGGTTGACCGTAACCTGGGGCTGGTCCGATTCCACCTGGCTGAAGTCGGGATTCACGGTTGCGTCCAGCACCAGGCTGTCTTTGAGGACGGCCTTGCCGTCCAGACCGGTCCGCGGATCGAAGCTGCGTGAAGTGAACTGGGGATTGCTGGGATCACGGGTGTCAAGCGCGCGATAGGAGCGCCCATAGGCATAAGGAATAAACTGCACGTTGTGCCCGCGTGAGATCGAATTGATGCCCTCCAGCGTGGCTTCCTGTCCCAACCGGCCCTGAATGCGCGTGGATACGCGCGGCCACGTGTCGGAGCCGTTGTTTCGCGGTATCCAGCGAATGAAAAGAACCCCCCAGGTCTGTTTTTGAGTCGCCGGAAAGCGTAGACTCTTGAAGGGAATTGCTTCCCATACCACAAAGCCGCGGCTGGTCCTGCGGCCATTCGATTTCCACACCGTGTCGAAGGAGCTGTCATAGTTAGTACTTGCGTTTTCATCATAGGTGCCATCCTGCTGCAGCCCGAAAGGATTGACGGTGAATACGTAGGCGTGGCGATGGTCGTGAAAGGTATCGAGAAACAGGTCGAGACGTTCGTCGCCCGTGAGATGATCGCGCACCGTCATGTGGGCCCGCACTTTGCCCGGCTCCTCGTCGAAAGCGACGAAGACAGCATAGAGATAGTTGCTGTCGTAGCCCAGATAAACATCTGTCCGCTGGTTGGGAGCGACATCGTCTCTGGGGGTGCGCTGGATAAATCCGTGGATGTGCAGCAACTTGCCGGCCATCGCGGCGTCGGGCTTCATCCCCAGAAAATCAGAAAGTTTGGGCGCAACACTGACGCGGGGGATCGTGACGGTGGGACGCGCTCCGGAAACCTCAGCGGGTGAGGACGATTGGGCAAACGATATTCCTACCGCCAGCAGAGACGCCAGCCCCAGCGCCACACTGCGCCACATGACGCGGCCGCTAACAGCCCGGGCCGCCGCAGCCTGGATGTTCTTCCGACAGGAAGACGCCCGGCTGGGTTGCAGGGAACTGAATATTCGATTTCTTTGCTTCATCAGCCGGACCGGACTATGCCTCACCCCAGGATGTGGAACCGGGTAGGTGGATTTTAAACATTGAACTTCTGGCGCTCTATTCCACGGTTACGGACTTTGCCAGGTTTCTCGGCTGGTCGACGTCGCATCCACGCAGCACCGCAATGTGATAAGCCAGCAGTTGCAGCGGGATGACCTCAAGGACCGCGGAGAGGTATTCATTGGTCTGCGGAAGCGTAATCAGATGGTCGGCCATAGCCTGCACTTCCCGGTCACCCTCGGTGACCAGGGCGACAATGACGGCCCCGCGGGCTTTGGCTTCTTTGATGTTTGAAACGGTGCGCTCGTAGCGAAGCTTCGAGTCCGCAGAATTGTTGTCGCAGGTGGCTATTACTACCACGGGCAGGCCTTCCGTGATGAGCGCGATGGGGCCGTGCTTCAACTCGCCCGCCGGATAGGCTTCCGCGTGGATGTAAGATACCTTCTTCATCTTCAGCGCGCCTTCCAGCGCCACCGGAAAATGCACGCCTCGGCCCAGGAACAGAAAATCTGAAGCGCGATCGAAGTGGCGGGCCAATTCTTCGTATTCCTCGTCCTTTTGCAGGACGGTCTCAAGCTGCCGCGGGAGCGTGGCCAGCTGGCCGAGAAGCTCTTTCGACGCGGCCGGAGGAATCAGCCCGCGAAGCTGGCCCAGGTAAACCGCGAACAGGTAAAGCCCGATCAGTTGCGAAGTAAAAGTTTTGGTGGAACCCACTCCGATTTCCGGACCCGCGTGCGTGTAGATAGTGCCGTTGGATTCGCGGGACACCATGCTGCCCAGCACGTTGCAGATGGCAAGCGTCTTGGAGCCTTTGGCCTGGGCCTCGCGCTGCCCGGCAATGGTGTCTGCCGTTTCGCCCGACTGGGTGATCAGCACCGTCAGGGTGCGGGAATCCACCAGCGGATCACGGTAGCGAAACTCCGAGGCATAATCCACTTCCGTGGGTACCCGCGCCAGGCGCTCAAACATCATTTTCCCCGCTAGGCCGGCGTGGCGAGACGTGCCGGCGGCAACAACCTTGATTTCCCGGAAAGCGCGGAATTCGTCCTCGGTGATCTCCATTTCGTCCAGGAAAATCTGGCCCGTTTCCGGGGACACGCGGCCCAGCGCAGTGTCGCGGACGGCGCGCGGCTGCTCGTAAATCTCTTTCAGAGTGTAGTGCTTGAAGCCGCCCTTTTCGGCCAGGATCGGGTCCCAGCTGATGTGCTGCACCCTGCGGGTGACGGGCTCCCCGTGGAAGTCCATCAGTTTTACGCCGTTTGGTGTGAGCACCGCAATGTCGCCGTCGGCAAGGAAGAAAAGATCGCGGGTGTGATAAAGAATGGCGGGAACGTCACTGGCCACCAGGTATTCGTTCTTGCCGAGGCCGATCACCGCCGGCGGACCCTGGCGGACGGCAACAATCTTGTTCAAATCCCTGGTGGACATGATGGCCAGGGCAAACACGCCGGCCAGGCGTTGGACGGCGGCCCGCACGGCATCGTCCAGAGTGGCCTTCGCCGAGGGTTGCGAAGGCTTGTCGAGGTACTTTTCAATCAGGTGCGCGATCACCTCGGTATCGGTTTCCGTGGTGAAGACGTGGCCCTCTTCCACCAGCTCCTGCTTCAGCTCCATGTAGTTTTCAATGATGCCGTTGTGAACCACCACAACCGTGCCGTGGCAGTCGCGGTGAGGGTGGGCGTTTTCTTCCGTCGGCGCGCCGTGAGTGGCCCAGCGGGTGTGGCCGATGCCGTAAGTGCCGTCGACGGGGTTCAGGCGGATCACTTCTTCCAGGTTGCGCAGCTTTCCCATCGTACGGCGAATGGCCAGATTGCCATCCTTCATCACCGCCAGGCCGGCGGAGTCATATCCGCGGTATTGGAGGCGCTGAAGCCCTTCCAGCAGCACTGGAACGACGCGCTTGTTGCCGATGTACCCGATAATTCCTGACATGGATTGAGGTTCCCGCCCCGGCGGACTTGCCAACTATACCGCTTCTGCTGCAGGCTGCGTCTGGGGTGCTCGATTTAAGCCTGCATTATAGCAGAAGTGCTCAGGCTCTTTGTGGGCGGGAGGTTGCTGCCGGCCGTTGAATGCTCCGCCCCGCGCGTCGAATCGCTGGCAGGCTGCGCAGGGGCGCGGGAACCGTTCCCGCGCTAGGATCGTGACGCATTGATCCGGATGTAGTCGTGTGTAAAGTCACAGGTCCAGACCCAGGCGTCGGCTTTGCCTTGGTGGAGATCAATCCGGATCACCAGTTCGCTGTTGTCGAGCACTTCCTTCGCGGCCGCTTCGTCAAACCCTGCATGGACGCCGCGGCGGCAGAGGTAGAGGCCGTTGACGCGAACATCCACTCTGGATGCGTCGATGGCGGCGCCGGAATAACCTGCGGCGCAGACGATGCGGCCCCAGTTGGGATCGCCTCCGGCCAGCGCCGTTTTCACCAGCGGCGAATTGGCCACCGCGCGGGCCACGCGTTCGGCATCGGAAGCGTTCCGCGCTCCGCGCGCTTCAATCCGCGCGATTTTGGTCGCGCCTTCGCCGTCCTTGACGATCATCCGGGCGAGCGTCTGGCAGAGTTCGGTCAGCCCCTGAAGGAATTTTTTTGCGGCGGGCGTGCCTGGCCGGATGGCCG
>DATEKC010000142.1:0-11712 GCA_035277665.1 Terriglobia bacterium | reverse complement strand
GCCGTTGACAAAGACGTGCTCGATGCCGGCGGCCGGGATTGTCGGCTTTTCGAAAGTCGCGCGGTCGATCACCGTCATCGGGTCGAACACGGTCAAGTCGGCATAGCCGCCGGCGGCGCTACAATGCGAGCGTCCGCAGGGCGGCGGGATGCGCGGCCCACAATCACAAAAGGGGACGATGCCATGCGATCGAGGAGGGAATTTATCAGAAGCGCCGGGGCGCTCGCGGCCGGGCCATTCGTGGCAAAGGGGCTCGCATTCAATCAACCGGGCGGCGCGGCAAATCCGGCGCCTCAAACCTCCCGGGAAAAGATTGCGCGCGGCGCGCTGGCGGTGAGCGGCACCCGTCGCTGCCTGGTGGATGCCGGGAACAACCCTTTCCTGCTGCAGGGCGATGCGGCGTGGTCGTTGTTTGTAACTTTGAATAAAGCCGATGCGAGCGCCTACCTGCGGGACCGGCGGGACAAGGGTTTTAATGCCGCGCTGGTAAACCTGATCGAGCACAAGTTCTGCAAAAACCCGCCGCGCAACGCCGCGCGCGAGGCGCCCTTCACAATCGCCGGCGATTTCAGCACGCCCAACGAGCGCTACTTTGCGCACGCCGATTGGATCATCCAGGAAGCAGGAAAGAACGGCATCTACGTGCTGCTGGCGCCGATCTATCTTGGCTACAAAGGGACGGACGAAGGCTGGATCGAAGAACTGCTGGCGCTGAGCCCGCAAAAATGCCTCGAATACGGCCGCTATCTGGGCCGGCGCTACAAAGATTTTGACAACATCGTCTGGGTGATGGGCGGCGACCGGAACCCTGAAACCGCCCTCGAGCGCGTTGACCTGATCGCGCTGGGCATCAAAGAGCGCGACTCCAGGCATCTGTTCACCGCGCACTGCGCTCCGGAAAATGAGGCCGCGGACCGGTACGGCGGCGGAGGCTGGCTGAGCTTCAACACGGTTTACACCTATCAACTGGTCCATCCGGCCCTCGACCACGCCTGGGGCAGAAATCCCACCGAGCCTTTTATCCTGATTGAATCGTCGTACGAGGGCGAGCACAATTCGTCTGAAGAGCAGATCCGGCGGCAGGCCTACTGGACCATCCTCTGCGGCGGCTTTGGCCACGTTTTTGGCAACAATCCCATCTGGCACTTTGACGGGCCGGGGCTTTTCCCCGTGCAGGAAACCTGGCGCGAGGCGATGGACCTTGCCGGTTCCGCAAGCATGATGCACTGGGGCAAGCTGTTCCGCTCGCGGAAATGGCATGAACTCGTTCCTGACCGGAAGCACGAGGTCGTCACCCAGGGGCTGGGCGAGTTTATGGGCCTGGACTATCTTGCCGCGGCGCGCACAACGGACGGCGGCACGGTGATCGCCTACATGCCAACGAGCCGCGCGATTACGGTGGACCTCTCAAAAATATCCGGAAGCCAGGCCCGGGCGTGGTGGTTCGATCCACGATCGGGCGAAGCAAGCGATGCGGGCGCATTCGCGACGCAAGGGCTGCGCGAGTTTTCACCGCCCGGCGCGGGCGACTGGGTGCTGGTGCTGGACGATGCGTCAAAACGGCTGCCGAAGCCCGGCACCGCGTGACTAATGGGGATCGCATCGCGGGCTCGCAAGGGCTACAATAGGCGCATTATTTTCAACTCTCGAAGTGGGGTGGCCTGATATGAGCAGACGCGGGAAAACATCATCACAGGGACCATCTGTTACAAGAAGAGAGTTCCTGAAAAGTTCCGGGCTGACGGCCGCGCTCCCCACGCTGGCAGCAGGCAGCCCGGCGTTCGGGCTGGCGGTCGGCCAGGGCGAGAGCGCCGCTGCAACGGGCAATTCGTTTGACGTTGTCATCTACGGCGCAACTGCCAGTGGCGTGCTGGCGGCTGTCGCGGCCGCCAAAGAAGGAGCGCGAGTCGCTCTGCTCGAGCCTGGCAGGCACCTGGGAGGAATGGTGTCCGGCGGGCTTTCGCGGACCGACATGGAGCGGCAGGAAAATCTGATCGGAGGATTGGCCGGCGAGTTTTTCACGCGCGTCGGTCGGCACTACAACCGGCCATGGTCCGCCGCCAGCACCAACTCCGACGACTGGACGTTTGAACCGCACGTTGCCGAAGACATCTTCAAAAACTGGATCAAGGAAACCGGCCCCGTGGTGCACTTCGGGCACCGGGTGGAAGCCGTCGAAAAGCGCGGGAACCATATTGCGAGCCTGAAGACAGGGTCGGGGACGGAATTCAGCGCCAAAGTTTTTATCGACGCCTCATACGAAGGCGACCTGATGGCCCGCGCCGGGGTCAGCTACGCCGTCGGGCGCGAAGGAAGGGACGAGTTCGGTGAATCGCATGCCGGCGTCCGGCTGACCGGCATGTTTGACGATGAGCAGATCCAGGTGCCCGTGCCCGCCTACGACAACCAGCAACGGCTCCTGCCGCTGATGAACCACACAGAGCCCGGCGCAGTGGGATCTGCGGACCACAAAATCCAGGAATATAACTTCCGCGTCTGCCTGACCACGCGCAAATCAAACCAGGTCCCGTTCACGCCCCCGCCCGGCTACGATCCCGGCCAGTACATCCTGCCTGCCCTCATCTGGAAAGGAATGCACGAGCGAGGCATGAAGCCGGACTTCCCCGGGGAGCGCCTGCCCAACGACAAGTTCGATTTCAACACGCCCTGGGGCGGCGTGGGATTGAACTATACGGGAATGAGCTGGGACTATCCGGACGCCGACTACAAAAAGCGCCAGGAAATCTGGGACGCCCACCTCAACTACGTCAAGGGGTTTTTCTATTTCCTGGCCAATGATCCTTCGGTGCCGCAGCCCTGGCGGGATGAAATCAACAAGTACGGCCTGCCCAAAGATGAGTTCGCCGATACCGGCCATTGGTCCAACCAGCTCTACATTCGCGAAGGCCGCCGGATGCGCGGCGAATATGTGCAGCGGCAATCGGACCTGATGGAGAACCGGACGAAATACGACTCGATCGGCATGGGCGGTTACAACATCGACATTTTGAACGTGGAGCGGGTCCCGGCCCTGATCACGGTGTTCCCTGTCGGAACCAAATACATTGCCATGAACGAGGGCTATATGAGCATTCCGGTGGAAGCCTATCAGATTCCGTACCGGGCGCTCCTGCCCCTTTACAGTGAATGCTCGAACCTGCTGGTGCCGGTCTGCATGTCAGCCACTCACGTGGCCTACGGTTCGCATCGCCTCGAGCCGCAGTACATGCTGATGGGCCACGCTGCGGGAGTCGCTGCAGCCATGGCGGCAAAAAGCGGCACGGCCGTGCAGAAAGTGGACATCAAGGCCCTGCAGAGCAAGCTGCGAAGCCAGGGACAGATTCTTTCAACGGATTACAAATCCCCCGTCACGCATCTGAAGAGATTGTAGGATTCAGGGCGAGGGCGTCTGTAATTCCTGAATTGTGAGCATTGGGATGTTCGAGTCGATCAGAATCACGGCCGGACGCCCGATCCGTATCCAGCTTCAATCTCCTCCAGCATGCGGTCGATATCGGCAGTTGGATAATTGAACTGTGCAGCGGCGCGGACCACTGCAAGCTTCTTGCCGGCCGTGCCCACCGGCTCACGCCGGCGCGCCTGGGCAAGCGCCTGCCGGACCCATTCGGCGATCGACATGTGGCGCGATCGTGCGGCGCGCTGAACCTCGCGGTATTCAGGATCTTTCAGGATAACTTGCAGCCGTTTGGCCATGCTATGAGTATATTTAACTCACAGTGATGAGACAAACGATTGAAGCCTCTACCACATCCTGATTCACGGCCCGCGCGGCTTTTTTCAAATGACTTGATCATGCCGCAACAACCTCCTCGCTTCCCGCTATTGCGGGCGATACAATGCAGGAAGCCAACGGGGCATCAGCATTCAGGTTTCGCGCAGGAGGAGGCACTATGAACGGCTCGGACGAAAAACTCTGGCCGGCATTGCCGCTCGCAGAGTGGGAAGACACTTATCACACGCTCCACATGTGGACGCAGATGGTTGGCAAGGTGCGGCTGGGCCTGACGCCGCTGCAGAACCACTGGTGGAACGGCGCTCTCTATTTAACCACGCGCGGCCTGACCACCTCGCCCATTCCGTTCAAAGGCGAGGCCTTTGAAATCCAGTTTGATTTTGCCGACCACCGCCTGGAGATCGCGACCTCGTTCGGCAGGCGGCAGGCAATGGCGCTTGCACCCAAATCCGTGGCCGCCTTTTACAAGGAGTTTCTGGCTGCCATGCGCGCAGCGCGGATTGAAATCACCATTGACCCCAAGCCGCAGGAAGTTCCCAATCCCGTTCCCTTCGATCAGGATGAAGCGCACCGGTCTTACGATCCTGAATACGCAAACCGTTTGTGGCGCATCCTGCTTTCTACTTCCCTGGCGTTGGAGGAATTTCGCGCGCGCTATATGGGAAAAGCCAGTCCCGTGCATTTCTTCTGGGGCAGCTTTGATCTGGCTTACACGCGCTTCAGCGGGCGGGTGGGTCCGCCGCGCAAAGGCATCATCACTTCCGAAGCGTACTCGCATGAGTGCAGCAGCGTGGGCTGGTGGCCGGGCGGCGGAGACGTGAAGGGGCCGGCTTTCTACGCTTACACCTCGCCCGCGCCCGAGGGATACAGCCGGCAGGCCGTGCGACCCGGCGCCGCCCATTATGATGATAAACTCGGCGAGTTCATCCTGATGTATGATGACGTGCGCCGCGCCCCATCGCCGCGCGAGTCCATTCTGGAATTCGCCCAGAGCGCCTACGAAGCCGGGGCGAACCTTGCAAAGTGGGACCGGAAATTGCTCGAGAGGAGATGAGCCCCGATGGCCGAACAACGCTGCAAGCACCTGGACCAGATCAAGATTGAAACCACGGACAAGGACGTGTGCGAAGAGTGCATCAAAATGGGCGACGATTGGGTGCACCTGCGGCTGTGCCTGACCTGCGGCCACGTGGGCTGCTGCGATTCCTCCAAAAACAAGCACGCAACCAGACATTTCCGGTCGAGCGGCCACCCGCTGATTCGCTCCATCGAGCCGGGCGAGAACTGGGTGTGGTGCTACGAGGACCGCGTGTATCCGGGCGAGATTGATAGCTGAAGGATGGCAGGGGCCCAGTCCCGTGTCGCCCGCGTGGCACGGCCATCCTGGCCGGGGTCTTCACGGGCAAGATGCCCGTGCCACATCCGCCTGACGGCAATCGAAAACGGGAGGATTTCGATGAGCATCTTTCATCACAACCACCATCACGAAAACGAACACCGCCGAAATTTCCTGAAGAAGAGTTTCCTGTTTCTGGGTTCACTGGCCGCGCCCGCCGGCTTTGCGCGAGCCGCGCGCCCGCATTCACACGATGAAGGGGCCGGGCACCATCATCACCTGAGCGCCGCCGCTGGTCCCGTGCCGCAGCTGGCCGAGGCAAAAAAGGCTGAGGAACCTTACCGGATCTTTGACGCGCATCTGCACTGCCCCAGCGAAGACGGCGCCGTCTGGCAATGGTATCCCGTAACCAAAAGCTTTGAGGATTTTGTCAGCTACCTGGACCGCTCCCGCGTCGAGCGCGGCATCATCAATTCCGTCCGCTGTCAGTTGGCCACGAGCCCGGCGGAATTCATCAAAGGCAACCGCGAAGTCGCCCGCTACGTGGAGCGGTACCGCGGGCGCTTTGTGGGCGCTTGCGTGGTGAATCCGCTGTTCATCGACGAAGCCCTGCGCGAGATCGAGAATTGCCGAAAGCAGCTCGGCTTTGTCTGGGTGGGCGAACTTTGCAACTACACGGTCCCCTACCCTTACACCATCAAGGAATTTGAGATGCTGGTCCAGCAGGTGCGCAAACTTGGCATGGTGCTTGACGTCCATACCGACCTGCCCGAAATGGAATACATCATTCAGAAGTATCCCGACACAACCATCGTCTTCCCGCACTTTGGCGAAAGCCCCAACGAGATTTTCAAGCGCTTTGACCTCGTTGCCCACAACCCCAACTGTTACATGGATACGTCCGGCGCCGGCCACGAGCGCGTGGGCATGCTCGAATATTCGATGAAGTCCATTGGCGCGGACCGCATGCTCTTCGGGTCAGACTTTACCATCAACGAGCCCGGCGGCGTGATCGCGCGGATTAAAAATTCGTTCCTGAGCGAAGAGCAAAAACGCAAAATCCTGTCGCAGAATGTGGAAGCGTTGCTGAAGAAAGTCCAGACGACCAGTTAAACAGTGGCCGCCCGGTCTGGTTCCTCTTTGCGGCACGGCGATCCTGGCCGTGTCGTTTTGGTCGGACGTTTCGATCGAAGCACGGGCGAGAGAGCCCGTGCCACAAGTCTGCTGAGCCGCTGCCGCCTAAACCCAGCGGTTGAACCAATCCAGCATCAGCTGCTGGGCGTGGGCCGGGAAGCTGTGCGGGCCGTCAAACGTGTAAGTCTTGAAGCGCTCCGGCTTGCCGATGGTTGCATAACATGTGGCGAGATTTTTGAACGCCGCCTTGACGCCCTCGGGCGGAAACAGCGTGTCGCGCAAGCCGTGGACCACCAGCATGGCCCCGGGCATCAGCAGCGAGCCGACGTCGGGATAATCGAGATACTTCCACAAGCCGGGAACGTTGCCGGCGGGAATGGTGTAGGAGACCCACCAGGGATTAATCTGGTGGAATGAAGTCATCCACCCGGCAACCACCGCCGCCTTGATGCGCGAATCGAGCCCGGCCAGGAAGTTGCTGCGCCATCCGCCCACCGAAAGGCCCACGCAGGCAATCCGCCTGGGGTCCACTTCCGGACGGCTCACCAGGTAATCGACGGTGCGAATGTCGTCCCAGCACAGGACGCCGGCCCAGGTGACGCCCGCTTGTTGCAGGTTCCGGTCCACCCAGCACTCCTGCTGCCCGTTGCGATGGTTGATCTTGTTGATGGTCTCTTCCGATTCCATCTTCGACCAGGTGTTGATGCCTTCCTTGATGTCGGAATCCAGAATCAGCCGCCGCTCGCCAAAGTAATACATGTCAATAGCAATCACGGCATAGCCGTGGCGGGCCAGCGTCGCGGGATAGCTGATGCCATCGTAGTATTGCTTGCGATAGCGCGTGATCACGGGATTTTCGCCGTCCTTCTGGATCACCTTTTCCTTGCCCCAGTAGTAGAACCCACCGTGATCGTGCAATGCCACCACGCCCGGCACGGGAAATTTGGCGTGCTTGGGCAGCAGGAGATACGCTCCCAGTTCGATGTCCGGCGTGGTGCGGAACTTGAGATACTCCTGGATGTAATCGCCGCGGTCAACACGCTCGAGGACGCGGGCTTCCGGTTCAAATGTCTTGGGGCGGTAAAGCAGCAGGTCAAAAATCTTGGCGCGCACTTCGGCTTTCCAGGCTTCCAGGTCGGTGGGCTTTGCCTTCAGAAAAGCCATGCTCTGCGTCGCCTCTCCCTGTGTCTGCTTGATGAAAGGATAGAGGCTGCCGAGCGGCGAGCCTTTCCATTTCAAATCCTTGTCGGACTCGATCATGGCCGTCATTCTGGTCACGGGATTTTCGCTTTCATCCTGGGGCATGCCTGCCAGGACGGCGGAAGGCGCCGCAATGGCCGGCGCAGCGGCAGCCGCCGCCATGGTTCGCAACAAGTCGCGCCGGCTAAATTGTCCGGACATAGTGAAAGACCTCCTCATTCTAATCCCGTACCACACTTGTTCGACGATGCGCGCCTGCTCGTGATCCACATGCGCGAACGACGCAAATGGGGAAGGCCACCAGCATACGTGCCGCAAGCCCTGAATGCAATGGTTCTCGACGCCCACAATAAGCCCGCTGCGGAAAATTGTTTTTTCCTTACGCGAAGTCAAGAATGTTGTATGCTTCGCATTCGGACGCGTCGCGTTGACGGAGTACAAAGTTCGAAAACGGGGATACGAAAGACGCTTGAGCACGGCATCCATTCCTGACGCACCATCGAGGACAATTTCACCGGGCACATCCAAAAGCACCGCCAAGCTGACGTTGTGGCCGATGCTGGCGACAACTTTTTTATGGTGTGTGGCGGCCGGTACGGTCCGCAAGACATTTTGTTCAAGCGAGGCCCACGGCCTGGGGCTGAGACACGATGAACGAAATCATTGAGGTAGGCCGCTTAAATAAACGTTTTGGGACCGTCGCGGCCCTTCGGGACGTTACCTTTACGGTTGCAAAATCGGAACTGACCGTTATCATCGGTCCTTCGGGTGGCGGGAAGTCTACGCTCCTGCGCTGTTTGAACGGTCTCGAAACGTTCGACAGCGGGCGAGTGCGGATCGGAAACATCACCCTGGAGCAGCACAATTCGCCACAAGCGCGCGACTTGAAGGCCAACCTTCGCCAACTTCGAAAAGAGGTCGGGATGGTCTTTCAGGCATTCAATCTGTTCCCGCATTTCACAGTGCTGGAGAATGCGGTCAAAGCGCCGATGATCGTAAAAGGGCTGAGTCGAAAAAAAGCTGAGGAGTGGGCATACGAACTGCTCGCCAAGGTTGGCCTTGAAAACCGTGCCCATTACTACCCATCACAGCTTTCGGGCGGCCAGCAGCAGCGCGCAGCCATCGCTCGCGCTCTCGCCATGTCTCCCCAGGTAATGCTCTATGACGAGCCGACGTCGGCGCTTGATCCAAGCCTTGTCGGGGAGGTCCTGCAGATCATGCGCAAGCTTGACGATGAGGGAATGACCCAGCTCGTCGTCTCTCACGAAATGCGCTTTGCGCGAGAAGCAGGGGACAAGATCATATTCCTGGACGATGGCGAAATCGTCGAATACGGCCCTCCGGAACAGTTGTTCACCTCCCCGCGTAACGAACGCACCCGCCAATTTTTGCACAATTACTTTCAGTGAGGTCCGTCATAATGAAACGCAATCTTCTTGTGCTGGTAATCAGCCTTCTGTCCCTGTTGAGGGTGCCGGTCGCCCGTGCCGGCACGGTAGACCTTCGGTGGGGTGGGGACGCGGAGGGTGGCGCGCCTTACGTCTTCCCTGACCCCAGCAATCCACAGCACATCATTGGGTTTGAGGTAGACCTGGCGAATGCCCTGGGCCAGGAACTGAATCGTCGCACCGTCTTTGTGCAGAACCAATGGGATGGACTGATTCCCGGACTTGAGCGCGGCGATTATGACATCGTCTTGAACGGCCTGGAAATCACCGACGATCGAAAACGCGAAATCAATTTCACAATTCCCTACTATGCCACCACCGAGCAGTTGAGCGTCCGGAAGACAGACCACTCGATCCATTCCCTGGCGGACCTCAAAGGGAAAATCGTTGGCACGCTGAAGTTCTCTCTTGCCGAGCGAGTGCTCGAGCGCCAACGCGGGATCCATGTACGCACCTACGATGGGCAGATCAATGCTTATGAAGATCTGGCCAACGGGCGGCTGGATGCGGTCTTGATGGACTGGCCGATTGCTCTCTACTACAGTAAACCTGACCCGAAACTGAAATTCACCGGCGGCCCGATCAGCCATATCGAGTACGGCATCGGGGTGCGCAAGAATGATCCGGCACTGTTGAAACAGTTGAACGGCGCGCTGAGCGACCTGATTCGATCGGGCGACCTGAAAAATATTTACGAGAAATGGGGCCTGTGGAACAGTGAAACGGCAACGCTGTTCGCCCAGGTCGATGCCAATCCGCAGGAGTACGAGAACTACACCCGTAGCGTGACCCGGAAACTGACTTGGCAGGAGCGGCTGAAACAGTATGCCAGTTATCTGCCCTTGTTGTTGGGCAAAGGCGCTCCGATGACGCTGCTGATTTCAATCCTCGGAATGACGCTGGCCGTAACGTTCGGCCTGATGCTGGCCCTGACGAATCTCTACGGACCGCTTGTACCGGCCGGGGCGGCGCGCGCTTTTATTGAGGTGATGAGGGGAACGCCGCTGTTGATCCAGCTTTATCTCATCTTTTACGGCCTGCCCTCAGCGGGCATGAGGCTCAGCCCACTGGTGGCCGCGATTGTCGGGCTGGGCCTGAACTATGCTGCCTACGAGGCAGAGAACTACCGCGGTGCCATCCAGGCGATTCCGCGCGGCCAGATGGAGGCGGCGCTTTCACTGGGAATGACGCGTGCCCAGGCACTGCGAAGCGTGATCCTGCCCCAGGCCATCCGGCTGGCCATTCCGCCGGTGACCAACGACTTCATCTCACTTTTCAAGGATTCATCGATCGTCTCCGTCATCACCATGGTCGAATTAACTAAGGTCTACGGCGAGCTGGCATCAACCTACTACGACTACATCGGCATCGGATTGCTGACGGCCGCTATCTATTTTCTGCTGGGACTCCCCTTTGTTCGTTTGGCTCGCTGGGCTGAGGCGAAAATGACGTTTGATAAGGCGGCTTCCGCGCCGCTTAGGCGCCGCTGGTTCGGCGTCGGCGCAAAACCGGCGGCCGGATAAAACCGCGCGGCGGGCCTTTCGAGTGCGGGAAAGACAGCCCTCAATCTAACAATTCTCGCGAGAACCCTTACAGCTTTTTCGCGGTCACGTTTTCAAGGTGTGTTTCAGGGATCGGACGACTGAGATAGACGTTGAAGTCTTTCGCGTTGTCGAGCGCAAAAGCCCCCGTGCCGGCCTGCGTCTTGACATGGACAAAATCGGCGTGCTCGACGTCGTCCAGAACGAAGGCGGGCCGGGAATCCGCTTGCATCGTCCGCACCTCGACGTCGCTCACCTGAATTCCATTGATGTGCCGGAAGAAAAACCCGTAAGCGGGCATGCCGCCGAACATGTTGGGCTCAGGGTAGGCGCTTTCTTTTTCCGGTGGCTTAATGCCGGCGTCTTCACTGGTGCCGCCGCCCTGGTTATAAATAATAATGTCGCTGAGCCGGACGTCTTCAATGGGATGGCCGGGAATGCCGCTCAGGATCGAGCAAAAACGCCCACCGGTGTCGTGAGCGACCAGGTTGCCGATGCTGACGCGCCGCAACTGTCCGATCGGCCTGCCTGCCGGGCCGCGCATCCGGCTGCCCAGCCGCATGAAGATCGGCAGATCGGGAATGTCGCGCATGGTGATGTTGCTGACGGCAATGTCTTCCAGGTACGCGCCGTCGACTGTCTCCAGCGCCAGGCCGCGGCAATGCTCGAAGACGCAATTCGAGATGGTGATGTTCTTGAAACCGCCGTTCGATTCCGTGCCGCACTTGATGCGCCCGGTGGGGAACGGCCGCTCGGCTTCAGCCCAGCGCTTGAAAGTACCGTCGAGCACGGTGCCAAGCTGGTAGCCGCCGGTGACAAAGCAGTTGGTGATGGTCATATTTTCCGTCGAACGCGCGTAGCCCAGCGCCCAGGAACTCTTGGGGCAGATGCCGTCATCCCAGGGCGAGTTCACCGTCAGGTTCGAGACGCGCACGTTGTGGCAGCAGTCAAAATCAACGCCGTCGCGGTTGGTATCCATCAGCACGTTGTCGAGGGTAAAGTTGTCCACGCCGGTGGCCAGGATGCAGAAATGCCCGCCCTGCAACATCGAGATGTCGCGGATGAGGACGTTGTGGCAGCTCTTAAGGCTGATGGCTTTGTCACCCACGCCCGGGTTGGACTCACCGGGGCCGCGCGTCAGGCCCTTGCCATCAATAGTGCCCGGGCCGAGAATCGATACATCATGGATCCCCACGCCCCACAGCAGCGCGTTGTGCCAATGCCGATGTCCAAAATCTTCATACTCGCCCGCTTCAGGATTCGGCTCGGCGGCATCGTAGTGCCCGCCCTGGCCGTTTT
>DATEKC010000141.1:0-19059 GCA_035277665.1 Terriglobia bacterium | reverse complement strand
CTGGATTTTCTAATCCTTTCCGCCGGTGTGGCGGCTCTGGAAAGCATGTTGAACGCCACGGTTCATCTGGTTCTTTTTGTGACGGTCGCCAAAGTTTTCTCAGCCGTGACTCGGCGCGACTATGCCTATCTGGCAACTCTCTCGCTGCTGATGATGCTCGCCAGCTCCGTGCTGACTGTCAACACAGCGTTCATGGTTTTCCTCGCACTCTATATTCTCTTCGCGATCGCCACCCTTATCAGCTACGAGATCAAGCGCTCTATTGAGACTTCTCGCCGCCCGGCATCAACTCCGCTGCTGCTTCCCGGAGACCGGCCGGCGCTGGAGCGCGCGTTGGGGAGGACTGCAGCGGCCCTGGGTCTGGGGATTGTGGCAGCGGCTTCGTTGCTCTTTTTCCTGATTCCGCGGTATCGCTCAGGTTATCTCACCGGTCTTGGGGCGCATCCAGAAAACATCACCGGATTTTCTGGTAACGTGGAATTGGGGGACCTCGGCCGCATCATGCGCTCAAATGCCCTCGTTTTTCGCGTCCTTCCACAAGGTGATCTTCGTGATTATATTGGCATCAAATGGCGGGGCGTGGCCTTGGACAGCTTTGACGGCAGGCACTGGTATAATGACAACACCCGCCAGACGGCCATCCAACCGGTTTCGCAGGGACTCTTCGTGATTCCCCGGGAACCCGGCGCGGAAAACCGTCCTGAGAAATCACTTCGATACAAGGTCCTTCTCTCCCCTGTGTCTTCT
The DNA here is from genome assembly GCA_035277665.1 of Terriglobia bacterium. GTDB lineage: Bacteria > Acidobacteriota > Terriglobia > UBA7540 > UBA7540 > SCRD01. The sequence goes on along the minus strand of DATEKC010000141.1, from coordinate 18,312 downwards.
GATGTTATTTTCGCCGCAGCTTTTCCGCGGGTGATCACCGGAAAAATGCGCCTGCTGACGCTGGATGAAACCGGCTCCCTGCACGATACCCGCTATGAATTCTCATCCATCCAATACGAGGTGACCTCACAGGTGGGACTGCCATCGCCATCCGCTCTGCGCAGCGCTCCCGAGACCTATTCCCCGGAAATTCGTTTTCTCTATCTTCGCCTGCCACCCAGGCTTGACCTGCACATCCGGGATCTCGCGCAGAAGGTCACGTCGCACGCGGCCAATAACTACGACCGGACTGTTGCTATCCTCAACTATTTTCGCGCACACTTTGCCTATACGCTGGACGCGCAGAAGATAGATCCTTCCGACCCGGTTGCCAGCTTCCTGTTCAATACCAGAAAGGGTTACTGCGAATACTTTGCCTCAGCGATGGCTGTCATGCTGCGAACGCTGGGTATTCCTGCCCGCCTGGTAAACGGCTTCCAGACAGGTTCGTACAACCATTTCGGCAAGGATTTTGTTGTGCGGGCGCGCGACGCCCATAGCTGGGTGGAAGTCTATTTCCCCGGCTATGGATGGATCCCGTTTGACCCAACTCCCCCCGATCCGCAGCCGGTAGTCGCTTCCGACCTGGACAATTACATGGATGCGCTCACGCTACTCTGGAATGAATGGATCATCAATTATGATTTTTCCCACCAGATGCGCCTGGCAACGCAGGTCGAATTTCAAACCCACGCGGTTCAACGCGACGTCCATAGTCACTTTGACCATTTGCGGGGCCAACTGGCGCGGCTGACCCTGGCCGTGGAACACGGGCTCGTCAAACACAAATTTCTCCTTCTTCTCGTCATCCTTGGAACTGTGGCAGGCTCTGTACTGGCTGCTGGCGGATATGACTTGCAGGATCTGAGATTTTTCTGGACCTGCAATCTTCTGCGCGCAGACCGGCCAGTGACGCTGCAGGAAGCAACCTTCAGCTACCATCGTTTTCTCGACATCTTGAGGAAAAGGGGATTTCGCAAGCTGCCTTCGGAGACACCCCAGGAGTTTGCAGAGAACATAGGACCGGCACCACTGGGTGAGCTGGCAAGAAGATTCACCCGGATTTACAATGCGACGAGGTACGGCGATGAGAGGCCTTCGCTTCCGCGTCTGAGAGAAATGCTCCAGAAGATTTCGGAAGCCGCGGCCGGGCCTCGCCGTAGGATCAAGGTCCCATTCACGGAATGGACTTCCCGCCATCCACAGGGAAAATCTGCCCCGTAATGAAGTCTCCGTGACAGGCCAGGTGCAAAACCATGCGGGTGATGTCTTCGGCACGGCCCGCCTTTCGCAGCGGCGTGGAACGGACCACGCTTGTCGTCATCGCGGTCCTTTCTTCATCTGGAAACAGAATCGTTCCGGGAGCGACGCTGTTGACCCGAATATCCGGAGCAAGGGCTTTGGCCAGGCAGCGTGTTAGCATGATGAGCCCTGCCTTGGAAGAACAATAGTGCATGTAATCGGGCCAGGCTTGCAAACCTCCGAGCGACGAAATGTTGATGATATGGCCTCGGTTCCGGCGCTGCATCAAGATAGCTGCTTCCTGCGCACAAAAGAACGGCCCTTTCAAATTGACGCCAAGAATCCTGTCCCAGTGCTTTTCGGTGAGCCGGTCCCATTTTGCCGGGAAGAAAACAGCAGCGTTGTTCACCAGCAGATCCAGTTGCCCAAACTTTCGCTCCACCGTGCGAAACATGCGCCGGACCTGCGCGGGGCGCGCCACATCAGCCTGCAAAGCAACGGCGTCAACACCGCCGGCCTTGATTTCATTGACAGTCGTTTGCGCTTCATTCCACGAATGGTTGTAGTTCACAGCCACCGTGGCGCCTGCACGGCCAAGCGCGAGTGCAATCTCCCGCCCGATGCGCCGGCCGGCTCCAGTAACCAGAGCAACCTGGCCTGCTAAAGCACGACTTTGAATTTCGTCCGCCATCTCTTCATTTGGAACAAAGGGATCATTATTTATGCCACCACCTGCAGATAGAATCAAGGACAACCAACTGATTCATTTGCCTTCACCCCTTTTGGACCATCTCCACATAGCGTCTCCACAGGGCGTTGCTTGACCGCCCGCAAGCCCCGACCCTAAAATTACTGGGTTTGAGGATTGGGAATTGAACCTTTCCGGGTGCTGGATGGAGTCGCCTGAAATCACCGTCTATTCCAAGCCTGACTGCTGCTTGTGCGACCAGGTCAAAAAGCAGCTACAAGAGCTACAGGAGTTATATCAGTTCGTCTGGCGCGAAATTAATATCCTTGACGATCCGGCAGCCTTTGAAAGCTTTCAATTCGAAATCCCTGTCGTTTTTATCGACGGCCGTAAGGTCTTTAAGTACCACCTGGATGAAGAGCGGTTTATCCGCCTTCTTGGATCAGCCGTCCTCAAACGGCGCGCCGGGGCCGAGCCTGCGTCCTGATCCGACCGGCAACTACCGGGAAAAGTAGAAAGGAATCAACCAACATGCAACTAGATGTTCTCTCGATCGCCGCCCATCGTGATGATACCGAATTGACGTGCGGAGGCACTGTTATCAAAATGGTTCAGGCAGGATATCGTGTAGGAATCCTTGACCTGACCGCCGGCGAAACCGGAACACGCGGGAACGCCGCTTTGCGCGAGCGGGAAGCCAGCCGGGCATCAAAAATAATGGGCATCGTCCACCGCGAAAACCTCTATATGCCGGACGCGGGCATCGAACACCTGCGGGAATACAAAATGAACATTGCACAGAAAATCCGCGAATTAAGGCCACGTACCGTGATCCTGCCTTATTGGAAAGGTCGGCATCCGGACCACTATACGACCGGGCAGATTGGTTATGAGGCCTGCTTTTTTGCCGGGCTCGCCAAGCTGCCCCTGAAGGGTAAGCCCTTTCGTCCCCACAAGGTCGTCTATTCCAGCCTCTATGTCCCGACAGCACGGCCCTCGTTCGTAGTAGATATCTCCAGGCAGCTTGAACAGAAACTGAAAGCCATCCTTGCATACAGTTCACAATTCTCCGACCAGGAAGACATGCAAAATCTCTTCCCTTCCCGCCAGGACCTGCGCGAGCGGGTCGCTTCCCTTGCCCGCCATTTTGGCTTGATGATCGGCGTCCGCTACGGCGAGCCCTTCGTGATGCGCGAGGTCACAGCCGTGGAAGATATTGTGGATATGCCGGTGAGGTCGATTTAATCTCCAGCGCATTGCCGCCATTGCCCATGGAGCGCGCAGGGTGGGGTCGCAGGAATACCGCCGGCGACAGATCCAGTGAGGCAGGGCCTTCACTCAGACGGCAGGCAGCCGGTTCTTCCATCGGTTGCGGATAAACCATACTGCTCCCGCAACCAGCACAATCAGGAAGACGGCGTCAAAGCGGTGGAAATACGGTCCGAGGGTTTCCCATCGTTCTCCCAGTTTCATTCCGGCATAGGCAAGGACAAAACACCACGGGAGGGAACCCAGAAAAGTATAAACGTTGAAGCGTACAAAGTTCATGCGCGCGACGCCCGCAGGCAGCGCGATAAACGTCCGTACAACCGGAAGCAACCGCGCAAAAAAAACCGCCCAATCACCATAACGAGCGAACCAGCGGTCAGCCAGTTCCAGGTCGTGCCGGCTGACCAGGACGTAATGCCCGTAACGCTCTGCCAAAGGACGCCCGCCGACCACGCCCACATAATACGCCACAATCGAGCCCAGGTTGCACCCCAAGGCCCCGGCCACGGCTACACCCCAAAGGCTGAAGCGCCCCGCCGAAACCAGATAGCCGGAAAATGGCATGATCACCTCTGAGGGCAACGGGATGCACGCCGATTCGATGGCCATCAATGCAACAATCCCCAGATAGCCGGACCCGGAGATGAAGGCCATTATAATTCCTGCAAGGGCTTTGACAACTGGCGTCAACATGGGTGCGTGAAACTTTCCCGCTCCGGAACACGCGACACGGCGTACAGCGCGCGCTGGAAGCGATTAATTGTCTAGAATTCTTCTGACTCCTGCGAGAACTTGAATCCGGGAAGCGCAACTCCCTCGGCGGATTTCACTATTTTCATGCGCCGAACGTCACCATCAGAGCCTCCGACCTTGCGGAGCATGGCAAAGGACGTAAAGGCCTCGGAATAAACCTTCGTGACCAGCCAGTTTTCTTCGGTCCCATCAAGGAGCCAGATCTGGCCGGCCTGTATTTTGGCAACTGCCATAAAAGACCATTCCGCCTTTCCGCGGGCCGCTCTCAGCGCGTTCCGATCGCCGTCTCCCCCTCCGAAAAGTCAATCTAACCTGCTGGGGGATTCAGAGTCAACGTCGGCCGCGGACCCCAAGACCTGCAGTTGGGCAAGAGGCCGGTTTATTTACCTTGAATTAACAGTTATTTTGCAAACGTGGCAGACATCCAGAGTATAATTAATTCAGGTATCTGGCATAAATTGGGCCAAGGAGGACAGCCATGAGAATCCATAGGAGAATCCCTCTCGCTCTGACTGTCATAATGGTTGCAACGTCCCTTTCCTCATGGGCTTCCGACAAGAAAAAAGACGTTGATGAGATTGGTAGCCGCCGGGTTGCGCATCGGAGCATGATTTCCGAACAGAAGGAAATCGCCATCGGCAAGCGCTATGCGACGGAAATAGATCGTTCAGCGCGGATCATCAAGGACCCCGTCATCAACGAATACGTCAATCGCGTTGCGCAAAACGTGGCGCGCAATTCCGACCTGAAGATCCCGTTGACCGTGAAGGTCCTTGACGACCCTTCCATCAACGCCTTTGCTCTGCCGGGCGGGTTCCTCTATGTGAATTCCGGGCTCTTGCAGGCCGCCAACGAAGAGGATCAGGTGGCCGGAGTTGTCGCGCACGAGATTGCCCACGTGGCGGCCCGGCATTGGGCAAGCCAGATGACCAAAGCAACCATCCTGCAATATGCCATGATTCCGCTGATGTTCACTCCCATGTCGTTCCCTGTTTATATCGGCCTATCTGAGGGTCTCAACATGGGTATTCCGCTTGCCTTCCTGAAGTTCAGCCGCAACGACGAGGCCGAAGCCGATTACCTGGGCATTCAATACATGTACAAGGCGGGCTACGATCCCAACGCCTATGTGGCGTTTTTCGGGAAGATCGTCCAGGAAGCGCGCAGCAATCCCGGCTCGGTCCCCAGCATCTTCACCGACCATCCCCCAACCCCGGAGCGCATCATCCAAGCTGAGAAAGAGATCCAATCCATCCTTCCCAAGAAACCCGAATACCTGGTTAGCACTTCAGAATTTAACGACATGAAAACGCGGCTCCAGGGCGTCATGTCAATGCGAAGGAAAATGGAAAAGAATGAGGGCGGGCCGACTTTGAAGAAACGCGAGCCCAAGACGTCAACATCTCCTGGCACGCAAACCGGCGGCCAGGAGTCCCCCGGGGATGACAAGCCACCTGTATTGCAACGTCGAGACTGAGCGGGCAAAAAGCCGGACTCTGCCGGTTAGCCTCCCAGGCGAATTCCATACACCTTGGGTCCGAGCGGCATTAGCAGTGGTGTGCAGCAGACTCGCTGGATTTTCTCTGAAGGCAGGCTCAGGCCCAACCAAGTTATGGCCGGGCCAGATCGATAAGAATGCTAGCGTTGTTGTGAAAGCGGGGCTACGCCGAGCTTGCGAAGCTCATCCTGATAATACTTGCGGTAGAGGATTTCCCATTCGCCGCCGCCTTCCGGAATGGTTCGCTTATGTGTCGCGATCCTCTGGCGTGCCGTCTGGTCAATCTTCTCTTCTTCAAGGAGCAGATCGGTGAGGATCTTTACGGATTCCTGCCGGATGGTATTGAGGTCATCAAAGAACTCAACCTCGTCAAGGGCCTCAACGGCCGAGATGATGCGGTGGGAGAGCTGAACGATTTTTTCGTGGGAAAGTTTCATGAAATTATAGAAGAAACATCGGTTTATAAAACGATCTTCCGCTCTCGAATGATTTGTTTCTTGATGGCCTTGAAGGCATCTTCATACGTTGCGCCGAAGTGCTTCATCTGGTCACTGTGCTCTTCCAGGATCCTGCGGGCCTCGTCGTTGATGCGGTCTTCGACTGTCAGCTCGTCAAGCACTACCTGCAACATCACCTCATTGACGTACTCCGGCTGTTCAAATTGAATGAGCCCCCCGTCCCTAAGGCGCTTCAAAAGCTCCCTGCTCATATAGGTGGCGTATTCTCTTGATAGTTGCATTGCAAGTGTACTGCGGGAGTTGACCATCCCAAATTTCTTAGTGTATAGTTTTTAGGTTGGGAGTGTCAAGGCAGGTGCGCTAAACAGGAACCTGGCGCTGGTGACGCGCGGCGCGGCCTCAAGGGGCGGTTAGCTCAGTTGGTTAGAGCGTCTGCCTTACAAGCAGAAGGTCATCCGTTCGAGCCGGATACCGCCCACCATGTGTCAGGGCTCGATGTCCTCTTCGCTGCTTGCCTCTCCACGGGCAACACTGTGCCAACCGTGAGGGTTTCCCTTGCGCACAACAGACTGGGGACGTAGTTCAGCTGGTTAGAACGCATGCCTGTCACGCATGAGGCCGCGGGTTCGAGTCCCGTCGTCCCCGCCAGCATTTTCACTGACCTGCGGTTACGTCACGTCTTTCCCATCCGATTTTATGGGATCCGAATCCCTGGGTGGCTCTTTCGCGCCGATAGGATCATGCGCTCGTTTGACGGTATCGCGCCAAACCTGTGCGCATTGCTCCCGATTCTTTCCGGACACGCCCGGCACTTAGCCTGATGCCCTGCCGCACCTTTGCCCTTTGGCAAGTCCGCTGATTCCCCAATAGCGTAAGTCATGTAATCGTCATCGCATTTACCACGGCATACGCGGAATTTGTCTTTCCGGGTTACCCGCTGCGGGTTCCGCACTAATCCTTCTTTAGCACCACTATCCCCTTTTCATCGGCCATAATCGCGTCTTCCAGTTTGCGGAAATGCGTCGCCTGCGCCGCCGGCACTTCCACCTGCTTCACCTCGTATTCTCTATTAAAATGCAACACGCCACCCTTCACCGCCACCGAAGAACGATAGCTCGCGAACGGCAGATCCAGCTTCACCGGCCCTGGGATTTCGTCGACGCTATAGCCGGCCGGCAGCTTGATGTCATAACTGTCTGTCCAGATTCCCGGGTGGCTCAACTCAATCGGATACTTCCTGGCTTCTCCATCCATCACGCCCGGCACATCGCGGGCATCGGTGCCCAGTACACGCGGCCTCACAAGCAGTAGCGGGCCCGCCTGCTGCCCATAGTCCGGCACGCTCAGGTGGAGCTCCAAATTAACCGGCGCATCCAATCCTTGCGGGTTGTGAAATTGGAATCCGCTCAGCGACAGCCCCGGAAGCATTGTGCCAAGGCTCCTCTCCCATATCTGCTGCACGTCCTTCGCGCTCCGCTCCTTCAAGATCAAACGCAGCCTCGCGGCTTCTTCGCCCGTGAACGTGTAGCCCAAGTCACCGGATAGTGCGCCGTCAGCGCCAAGCAAAAATGATCCCTTCCGCGTCATCCGCGCTGAATCCGGAGCCAGCACTGGCATCCGGATCATCTGGCTCTGCAGCCCGTCGGCGAAATCCCCATACGCACCCTGCAAATCGCCGCGGATCAGCCCCACCGGTGTCTCCTGATCCGTAGGATCAAAGATCAGCAGCTCCTTGCCACCCATGGTCTTTACCCGCGCCATCAGCCGCGGGTCGTTTTCGCCCACCGGGAGGTCTATTGCTGCAATCATGTGGTTGGCGTAAAGCGAGGGCGCTTCCGGATCGATCACTCCACGTTCGGTATCCACCAGCAGATAATATGCGTGCAAGCCCACAGCATCAAGCATCGCAATCAGCAGCGTCGTTTTGTCCTTACAGTCACCGTAGCCGTTGCGGAATATGTCCCCAGCAAAATGTGCCCGGTACCCGCCGATTCCCTTCAGGACAACAAAATAGCGAATATTGTTCTGAACATAGCTTGTGATCCGGTTCAACCTGGTATAAAAGTCCGGCGCGCCCGCCACCAGGGCCTGCGCCTTTGCCGCAATCTCCGGCGTCGGGTCGGCCCGATGAGCTTCCAGTTCACTTATCCATTGCCCAATCTCCCGCCATTGGTTCGCGACGCCATCGACCGCAGCATTGGCCCACTTCACGCTCATGCGTGCAGCCAGTGCGTCCCACGCCGGAACCGCCTGCGTGCTCGCCAGGTCCAGCGCGGGCATGCTCCGGATCTCCCATCGCAGGTGGCCATTCGGCAGCTTCACGGGCTCAACCGGCGGGTGCCGGCTCCATGAAACCGCAAAATGTCCGCCCGGTGGTAGCGCCAATTCCAGCGACTCATCGACCACCGGAATCGGCAACTGAAATTGCCAGACCTCGCTGCTCAAATATGGTTCCAGTTGCCGCTCCGTCTCGCACGCCACCACCGACCCCGGGTCAGCCCCCGGCGGATTCAAAATCCGGAACCGGTCCGCAAACTGCATATCCGGGTCGCCGCCAACGCCTACGTCCTTAAAGTCGGTCGCCATCGCCTGAAACTGCCGTCCTGATGTGGTAAAGGTCCATGCCCTGAAGTAGTCGAGTTTCGCGTCTTCGTTGTACTCCACGGTGCAATGCGCATCGCCCCGCCCCTCCGGCGCCAGGATGCGAACGGCCCAACGCTCTCGCTCTACGGCATGGTGCTGCGTGTCCACTGTGATTACATACCCATCCGACAGCAGGACGGCCCGGGCATTCTTCGCGTCGTCCGGCGTCGGCGTTTTTGCCACCGAAAGCGCCCAATCCGGAGCGGGCTGCATTTTTTTGGCATACGACGTTCGCGGTAGCGCCGTGCAAAGCCCCAGTGCAAGCACCCCGGCCAACCTCGATAACACTCCGTTACCCTTCCGCTCAGGCATCAGTTTGCTTTTCCCGCCGGCGCCGCGGACAGCACCAGCATCGACTTGTCCGCCACCGCCGCTTTCTGGTAGAACCCACGCAGGGTCTGGTACTCGTCCGGCTTTGCCAGGTCAAACGCCCTCGCCAGCAAGCGGTCCACCTTGATCTGCGCCCCCCCGGACTGCGTCTTCACAACGTACTCGGCGTGTCCCTTCCACATCTCGGTTACGTTCTTCGGAGCGCCCTCCACCGTGAAGCCTGCGGGAACGTGATACACCACGTCGTCGGATATCTCTTCCGCGTACCGCATGTCCACCGGCGCAACTCGCTTCTCTTCTCGCACGAATGGCTCGTTGCCGCGGCTTGCAAAGAATTGCCCGGGCAGCAATAATCGGTTGGGCAGCGCTGTCCCCAGCGTTCCCTTTGCCTTCACGACCGCCATCAGATAAACATTCGAGTCATCGAGCCCCAGGAAGTGGTCCACGTGCGCTTCGACGCCCTGCGGCATCATAGGCTGGATCCATTTTTCGAAGGCTTTCTTCAATTCGTCGGGACTGCTCTCCAGCGATTTCTGCCGCCAGCGCAGGGCCATCTGCCCGCGCATGGTAAACGTGAAGTAGCTGGTCATTCGCCCTTGTGCATCCAGAGTCACATCTCCTCTGCGCGTGAGCAGATTTGAGCTATAGTCCTGGCCTGGCGTGGTAATAAACCCGGGTCCTTTCGCGCCCTGGCGCAGGCCGCCGGCGTCGGAGTGCGTCCAGCTCACCTGCCCAAACGTGCACATCTTCTCACCCGGATCGAGTAGCAATCCTTTTCCATCAATCCCCACCAGCACCAGAGTGTCGTCCAGTTGGCCTGTACTCATAAAACTCGGATCAAACAACGCCTCGTTGCGGTCCACCACCTTCACGGCAAAGGCTTTTAGTCCCGCCGCACGCGCCATGGCCAGATAAAGCAGAGCAATGTCGTTGCTAGATCCACTCTTTTCCTTCCAAATGTCCGCCGCGGACTTCGCCTCCTTCATCTTCAGCGCCTTCATTTCTGAAGCGCTCCTGGCTCGGCTGTAATCCGTATTGTCCAGCGCCTGCACTGCCGCGTAGAGCTTCTGCGCCTTCACCTCATCGCTGTCGCCGGGCAGCACAATCTTCGCCACTGCTACCTTGATCGCCCTGGAGCCCGCGGCGAACTTATCCACGTTTTTTGACCAATCCTTCGCCGCACTTTCCCAGTACTCCTTCGCATTCGCTGCGCTCTCGTAATAAAAGAACACCCTGTACAGCATGCTTTGGATCGGCGGCATGTACTCCTCGTCGGGGTCCGGAGGCACATCCGTGACGTCTACGCTGTAGCCATTCACCCCCTGCACCACGCTCACGCCCTTCGGCAGGTGGTACCACCACACCAGGCTGCGGACCTCGCGCCCCTTGGCGTCCGTCAGAATCCTGCTGCCGCTCATTTCGCTCGCGTGCGGCATGAAGTTCTCGAACGGAATGAACACATAGTGCGCCTTGTGCACGTAATACATCCCCTGAATAAGCCACAGCGGTGACGAAAAATGATGGTCGTCATAATGGATCTGATACCGGTATTCGAGGATGCTCCCTACCGTCACGCTGGGCAGAGTAAATACCTTCCGCGCAATTTCCAGTTGGCCGCTCTTTGCCGTCATCAGGTCTTCCGGCCGTACTGTCAGCCTGGCCACGGTGCCATCCGGATGAATCGTCCGGCCCGAGATGTCAGTGATCCTATACTCCTTGCGCAGATACGGCAGTTCCACCGTCGCCAGGTCTTTGCCCTTGTCCGTCAGCACCTTGATCCGGGCATAAATGCTCCTGAAGTGCACTGGATCGTTGTCGATCTCCTCGTAGTACAGATAGACCGCCGACGCTCCCGGCGCAGCGGCGTCCGAGGTCATCTTCAACTCTTCCGCGGTAGGCTCCTGAAATTCAGAGGCTCGCAACGCCAAAGGCGCCATCGTGACGATCAGTAATATTGCCACTATCAGACCTCTTGAAATCCGCATGCAAACATCCCCCCTCCAGGAAGCGGCAATCATTCCACCCCGGAATTGTGCATAGAAATGTCAACAAATGACTTTCAGTTAATCAGGAATATACGCCTCGCAGCCCATGAACGCAACCCACAATTGGTTTCGTATAAGCCTATTTTTCAACGGATCGTATGAGGGATCTTCATTCGTTCGAGTCTCACCCTCCATGCGCGCATATTGCCCTCCTTTGAAATCCGCCCATAGCCCCGCTCAAAGTGAATACCGCAGGTTGTGATACCCGCCGCTGGACGTCCAGGCAGCAAAATGGCAAGCACACCTGCCGATAGCGGGCACATTTTCCTGCAACCAAAGCGCAGTGGAATCATCCTATGGTCCATAAGAACGGGTAGGGCCGAAAGATGTCAGGGCAGCGAGCGTGTCGCCTGTTTGGCCCGTACAAACACAAATGGGTTATGATAGCGTTTGCCATCAAGTAAACTAACGGAGCTAATATGAGCTGCGACGACGGTCGCGAGCGTGAGCTGCTGCCCGCGGCGGCAAACGGGCCTTTGAAGTTTCAGATGAAACTGGCCAGCGATCCCCGCATGCTGCCGGTGGTGCGCGGCACGGTGGCGCAACTGGCCGAGGCTCTCGGATTCGAGGCCTCGCAATGCCGGAAGATCACTCTGGCCGTTGATGAAGCCCTGAGCAACGTGATCCGCCATGCCTACAAGAATGAGTGCAACCACGAAATCGAACTCAATTGTGAGGCCCTCGAGGACTGCATCGAGTTCACTTTTGTCGACCGGGGCGAACCGGCAGACCCGGCCCGCATCTGCAGCCAGCCCCTGGATGAGGTTGCGCTCGGCGGACGCGGCACTCACTTGATTCGCCAGATCATGGATGAGGTTCGTTATGAGCGGTTGCCTGGCCAAAACCGCTTGCGCCTCAAGAAACATATGCCCGGCACAAAGACATAAGGTTGAAAGGCCTTGGAGACTTAACAAGGATTATGGCAATGATGACATCAACCCGCCGGCAACCGGGAACCACGATCATTGATGTAACCGGCGAGATCGATATGGGAACCTCACCCCGGCTGAGGAAACTTTTGTTGGACTCCCTGAAATCGACGCCCCGGGTGGTGGTCAACTTTGGCGAAGTGCGTTACATCGACAGTTCGGGCATTGCTTCGCTTGTGGAAGTGCTGATGAAGGCGCGCGAGAGCCAGAAGCGCCTGGTTTTGTTTGGACTGAACAAGACCGTCCAGGAAGTCCTCCAACTCACGCGCCTCACTACTGTCTTTGAGATTCGGGAAACGGAAGAAGAGGCACTTCAGGCCTAGAGTCACAGGGCCGGACGCCTTTCGTCTATTTGCCCAAGTGCCACGGTTCGAGTCAGTGATTGACAAACCGCTGCTTGAATGGAGCTTGCAGATTGGGAGCTGCTGAAAAGATCACGGCCTTACCGTATCGCGTGGGAGCAGCAACAGTAAACGGCCTGGCCTATGTGGGGAGCCTGGCGCGGCTGGCCGGAGATTCCGCATATACCACAGTGGCAGGGCCCTTTCGTGGCAAAGGCGTGCGACTGCAGCGGGCCTTGCATCAGGCCATGGCGGTGGGCGTGGGAGCTATTCCCATCGTTTCGCTCATCACCTTCTTTGTCGGACTGATCATGGCCCTGCAAAGCGCCTATGAATTGCGGCGACTTGGGGCCATTCAGTTTGTAGCTGACGCTGTGGCCATCTCCATCATCCGCGAATTGGGCCCGCTGATCACAGCAATCATCGTCATTGGCCGTTCAGGGTCTGCATTCGCCGCCGAAATCGGTACCATGAGAGTCACTGAAGAGGTGGATGCACTGGAGACCATGGCGCTGCGGCCGGTGGCCTTCCTGGTGGCGCCCAAGTTCCTGGCCATGCTGGTGATGGTTCCCTGCCTCACCGTCTGGGCGGACTTTATGGGTGTGATGGGTGGATGCCTTTTTGGGGTCACGGGGGCCAACTTCACTTTTATATCCTATCTTCGGGCCACTCGAGACGCGCTGCTGGCAAGCGATATCCTGACCGGTCTGATTAAGAGTGCACTGTTTGCTGTGGTGATCACCGCAGTCGGCTGCCAGGAAGGTTTCTCAACCGGAGCCGGGGCCGAAGAGGTTGGGCGCTCCACCACCACGGCGGTTGTGCGGTCGATTTTTCTCGTGATTGCGGTCGACCTGGTGTTTACGGCCCTATTCTATCTGACGAACCACGGATGAGCATGATTCCCGGGAGGCACACAAGCCACCATGAATGAACCTGCCGGAGCGGTTCCGGTGATCTCGGTCGTTAACCTGCGCGTCAGCTACAGCGAGCGCGAGGTCCTTCACGGGATCAGCTTCGACGTCCGGCGTGGAGAGACGCTGGTGATTCTGGGCGGGTCCGGTTCCGGGAAAAGCACCTTGTTGCGAACGCTAGTGGGCCTCGAAAAGCCTAGTGCCGGAGAGGTCTGGATTAAAGGGGTGAATATTGCCGCGGCATCGGAGCCCGAACTGGACGAGATTCGCAAGAAGATGGGTGTTTCCTTCCAGGGCGGCGCTCTTTTTGGCTCCATGACCGTAGGCGAGAACGTGGCGCTTCCACTGCGTGAGCACACGCGCCTCGAAGATTCCACCATCGAGATTATGGTGCGCATCAAGCTGGAACAGGTGGGGTTGGCGAGCTTTGAGAACTATATGCCTTCCGAATTGAGCGGAGGCATGAAAAAGCGGGCCGCTGTGGCGCGAGCGCTGGCCATGGATCCCGACATGTTGCTGTTTGACGAGCCTTCGGCGGGGCTGGATCCCATCATTGCAGCCGGTATCGACGAGTTGATTCTGGAGCTGAAAAAGGCTTACTCGATGTCCATTGTGGTTGTGACGCACGAACTGGCCAGCGCCTTTCTGATTGCAGACCGGATATTATTAATCGACCGCGGCAACGTGCTGGCCATTGGCAGCAAAGAAGAGATTAAAACCTGCACCCAGCCGAGGGTGCGGCAGTTTCTCGACCGCGTGCCGGAGCCGCAGGTTGAGGACGAACTGAATTATCTGCAGATGCTGACCCGTGACATTAAGGCCAGGAACTGACGCCCAAGTCCGCCGGCAACGCCGGGTTGAACCTGAAGGCTGCGGATCGGGATAAGGAGATCAAGCTTGAATTCACGACACACGCGGTCGGAGCAGGTGTGGGTGGGCCTGTTTGTTCTGATTGCCGCAGGACTTCTGATTGCGGCCGTGCTTGCCGTGAAAGGGGTCTTCAGCGGCGGCAATATCCCCCACCGAGCCTTCTTCAAATTTGCAGCCGGCCTGCAGCCGGGCGCTGCAGTTCGGTTCGGCGGCATGAATGCAGGCTCGGTGCAGGCGGTCCACATCGACCCGGAGGATTCAGCCCGCATCGAGGTTGACTTCAATGTTGGCGAGGACATTCCGCTAAAAACAGACAGCATGGCGAAGATCACCAGCCTGAGCCCGCTGGGCGACAATTACCTGGAATTGAGCACCGGCTCGCGCCGGGCTCCGAAAGCTCCGCCCGGAAGCGTCATAAAATCGGCCCCCAGCTTCAACTTTAACGATCTTGCGGAGACGATTGCCGGCCTTCAGCCCCTGGTCCAACAGGCGCTTGAGAAGCTGGACCAGCGCCTGGATGAACTGCAGGTGACCGTGGCCCGCGCCAACGACCTGCTGAGTGATAAGAACCGCTCGAACATCAGCGCCTCGCTGGGCGAGGTCCACTCGATGCTTGCCGAAGACCGCCCCAAAGTTTCAGCCACACTGGACAACGTCCAGACAGCCAGCGCGCAGCTCAAGCCCCTGCTCGATAACCTTAAGAGAACGATGGCGAGCGCGAATGACGCGCTGGACCACATCAATGCATTGGTGCTGGAAAATCGGAAGGACCTGCGGGCCTCCGTCCAGCAACTGAGGGAAACGCTCCTCTCCGCTTCGAGCGTTATGGAGCAGCTGAATCATACCTTAAATTACAACTCTGACAACATTGACGAAATCATGGCGAACATCCGGGTGGCCACGCAAGAGTTGAAGGATCTGACCGAGAAACTGGAACGCCAGCCGTACACCTTGATTCGCGCCGACAGAGCTAAAGAACGCAAGCCCGGTGGAAAATAGGAGGGGACAGCAAAACTGATGCGTCGAATTATCCGACTTAGCGTGGTTACGCTGGCCGTGACAGCCCTCAGCGGCTGCCTCGGCGGGCGGCCTGTCAAATACTTCACCCTATCGACTCCATCGTCACCCCAGCCGGCAGGACACAGCTTTCCTATTGCCCTGCTGATAGGCCGAATCAGCGCTCCGGAAATTCTGCAGAACCAGCCCATCGTCTATCGCTCGGGCCGTTACGAAATCGGCGCCTACCAATACCACCAGTGGGCCGAACCACCCGCCCAACTGGTGAAGACGGTGCTGATCCGGCAGCTTCGTGGCTCGGGAAAGTACCAGTCTGTAACCCAGCTTGGCGGCTCAACGCAGGGTAACTTTTTACTGCGCGGCCGGCTATACAATTTTGAAGAAGTTGACAACGGCGGCGCAATTACAGCGAAAGTTACACTGGAGGTTGAGCTGGTCGACCGCAGAATCCACAAGTCTGTATGGACCCATTTCTACTCGAAGACGGAACCGGTGCAAGGCAAGGAGATCACGGACGTGGTGGCCGCGCTCGACCACAATCTGGAACAGGGCCTCAACGAGGTTGAGTCCGGGCTTGACTCATACTTTTCCTCCCACCTTCCCCGCAGGCCGTGAATGCTTAGGCGCCAACAGGTCATCATATGAATGAAGATCGTCAGATGGAAATGACTTCTGCGACAAGGCTGGCCTGCTTTGAACTTTGGAGCGGCAATGGCAACGCCAACCACGCTGTGGAATTGCCGGGCCTTTCAGGATGGATCCACTCTGCTCCAATCGAGACGGGCCTGGGCGGGGGCGACGTCCACTACCTGTCCGTCTGCAGCAAGGGTCAGATCTCACGCATCGTGGTTGCAGACGTGGCCGGACACGGCAGCCATGCCAGCGCGGTAGCGGAGAACCTTCGAAGAGTTTTTCAGCATCACACCAACAACTGGGACCAGTTTACACTTATGCAGGAATTGAACGAGGCTTTTGCGCGCGTGTCTCGTGAAGGACTGTTCGCTACGGCCTCCGTGCTGGGCTTTTACCTCGAAGCCGAAGAACTGCTGTTCAGCAGCGCCGGCCATCCTCCCCCTCTTTGGTATCGTGCGGGTGAGAAATCGTGGGAGCTATTGCAGGATTGCACTCCCTACGCTGTCGAGATAGGAGGCTTGCCGCTCGGCCTGATTCCGGGTACAGCCTACCGCCAGACGGCAGTCCGCCTCGGGGCGGGCGACGTGCTGGTCCTGTACACTGACGGCATCACAGAAGCCAGGGACGCTTCCGGCGAGGAGCTCGGACAGAGTGGTTTATTGGAAATTGTCCGCGCTTTGAAGCCTGGCTCACCCGCCGATATATGCAGCGGCCTCCTGTCTGCAGTCGAAACTTTTCGTGGCAGCGAACCCCGCCATGATGACGAAACCTTGCTCATCCTTCAACACGTGAGCCGAAACGAAATTTGAAGGGCCATCTGGGGCTGGCGCCAAAAGACAATCGCGTGCCCTGGCACATCCCTCACCGCTTTGCAGCTTGTTGTTTGATCGGGCAAGTGAGAATGGCTCGGCAGTTCCAAAGCTCATTATCACTGGCCGATCACGGGGCCTTTGGGCTGCGTGATGGGCAAATAGACCTGGAACCGCGTGTCACCCGGCCGCGAGGTTACACGGATGTCGCCATGATGGTTCTTGGCGATCCTGCACGCCGTGTCCAGCCCTAGGCCAGTACCGTTGCCTACGCTTTTGGTCGTGAAAAAAGGGTCAAAGATGTGCGGCAAAACATCTGCCGGAATGCCCGGCCCATTGTCGCAAATCTCCACCAGAATATTGTCGATTTCACAGACGGTCCGCACGCGAAGTTCACCCTGCCCGCGCATGGCTTCGATGGCGTTGTCAATCAGGTTGGTCCATATCTGGTTGAGTTCGCCGCCGTGAGCGCAAATCAGCGGGAGGTTCTTGTCGTATTCGCGCACCACGTTGATTCCGCGCTTCAACTGGTGGCTCAGCATGGTCAGCGTATTCTCCAGACCCTGGTGCACGTCGGTATTCTCCATGGCGGCGCGGTCCATATGGGAATACTCCTTGACCGCCCGCACGAGGTCGGAAATTCGCCTGGTGCTGTGCTCGATCTCGCCGATCAGCCTCTCAACGCTGATGAGAGAGGCGATGCGAATCAGGGCATCGTTCAGGACATTGTCACCCACTTCACCGGCCAGGCTTTCCAGCCTTTGCGCTTCCACCCCGACGTCAGCCAGCACCGGAGCAATCTTCCAGGCGTCCGGCACCTGGCGCCTTTCAAGCCAGTTGGCGATCTGTTCTTCGCGATCGCTTTGGGCCAGCGGGTCAACGGGGACCGCCGGCACAAATTCACCTGCTTCGCGCTCAAAGCGCAGGATGGTCTCGCGCTGTTCAGCGGAAAGGGCATGTCGGGCGAGCCTGATACTGGCGTCGCGAACTGTCTCCAGGGCTTCCCTCAGGTTCGCCGTAGCTCTTTGCGCCGCTGCGGCGGGATTGTTTAACTCATGCGCCAAACCGGCTGAAAGCTTGCCCAGGGCCGCCATCTTATCGCGCTGGGTTTCAATCCGGGTAGTCTCGCGAATGCGGTCTGCCAAAAGGCCCACAAAGCGCTGTCCAAGCTGCGGCATGCGCTTCAATAGATCGGGGAAAAGCTTCTTATGAAGCAACAGCGCGTGGGTTGGCAAAACGGCCTGGCCAATACCACGCGCCTCTGTCATCCGCGAGTATGGCAGCAGGCCGGTGACCTGCCCTGCAGGGATCCTGTAGACGGGCGCATCGGGCCCACCGCTCATTACAAAACGAACTTCTCCTTCAAGTATGATGAGCAGCTTTTCCGCAGGATCACCTTCACGGATGAAAATCTCCCCTGGCCGCAAGTGTATTTCTTCACACTTTTCCGCCAGCCAGGCGAGGCCCTCGTCGGGCAGGTCGGAGAAGATATTGATCTTTCGCAAGTCGCCGGCCAGTCGCTCAGTATTGCTCGTGTTTAAATTTTCTGTCATATCAAACCGCGCTCAGGTATTGATGGATGAACTGAACCGCAATGGAGCCTTCGCCCACTCCGGAGGCAACCCGCTTCACAGAACCGTGGCGCACGTCCCCTGCCGCGAAGATGCCAGGCACACTCGTCTCCATCCAGTACGGCTGTCGATCGAGCGGCCAGCTGCGGGGATATTTTCCGTTGCGCGCAAGGTCAGCACCGGTCAGGATAAAGCCGCGGACGTCGCGTTCCACGACGCCGGCCAGCCAGTCCGTATGGGGCTCGGCCCCAATGAATACGTAAAGT
>DATEKC010000140.1:0-47190 GCA_035277665.1 Terriglobia bacterium | reverse complement strand
CGGGTTTGGCATGCCACGGGCATTTCGAATTTGAATGGCGGCTTGAAGCCGCCGCTACAGATTCCCCTTTGGAAACCTGTCCTCTTTAAACGTATCAGGGCAGAATGGGACGTTTGGGACATGTGAGACAAATGAGACGATATTTTTTAAAGCTTTTGGAATGCGTCAGTTAGAAAAGCAATCAGGGCGTGAAATTGCACCAAAACAGGGCAAACTGTTCGAAATTGAGACAGTGCTGGTCAGGTTCTTTTGGAGTGCAGTAGCACCACCTACCGCCTTGGACTGCGGCAGGGCCACCTGCCGCCTTTTATTTCTTCCTTGGCGGCAGCTCCGCTGCCGCACTCCATGGCCTTCGGCATTCGCGCGGAGCTCACCACCCTCCAATAGCTAGTTTGCCACCACCTTATGGCTTGCCAGGTCCACGGTGACCAGATCAACCCGCGTCTGCATTAGTGAAGAAGCGGAGACGTGTTGAAATCCAATTTTGAGGCGCGACTTGTCCACGGTGATCCGCAGATAGCCGTAGTTCCTGTCATCGTAGTGCTTCAGCACGAGACCTTTTGATGGAACCGCCGGTTTTGCGTCCAGGTAGTCTACCGGAAGGCCATAAGGCGGCTCGCGCGAGGGCTCTCCTTTTCTGGATCGGACCAGAAGGTTGACGTTGTGCCCGCCGTCGCCGCAAACAATGAAGGGGACCTCGAAATCCTTTGCGCCGAGGGAAACCGTCCGCTGGAATCGCTGGTAGTTGTGCGCGTGCCCGGAAAGAAAAGCGTGTGGATATACGCCCGCCGACTTGCAGATGGCGTCAATGTCGCGCAGCATATCGCTGCTGCCTTTATGATTGCCGCCGGCGCCGCCGCTACCGGCCTGGGGCGAATAGCTGAAGGGCGGATGGTGAGTGGCGAGCAAAACTGCTCCGGCATATTTCTCCTGCTTGATCTTGCGGAGCTGGGCGGAAAGGAATTTCAACTGATAATCCGGCACGGCAGGCCATTTGCCCTTCTCGCTGGAAATGACTCCGGGGTCCTCCAGAGCGTTGCTGAACAGGCCGATGATGCGCACAAACGGAGCGTCGAGCGCAAAATAGACACCCGGCTGAGTCATGGCGGTGCGGTGCAGGGAACCGGCTTCCGGCGTCACGGCAATTTTCTTCGAGCAGAAATTGCGGGTAAAGGCGACGAGCGGTTCGTTCGCCGGCTTGGTATGGGGGACGATGAAAGAGTCATGATTGCCGGGAATGGCGAAGATCGGCGCAGGGTAGTTGCGGAAAGGGTCATAAAACTGGTCGTAGTAGTAGGCGGACTCGCCGAAGTCGTAGACCACATCGCCCAGGTGAAACAAGAAAGCCGGACGATTGGTGTCATTGGCGTTGTGGCAGTCGGCAGCCATCTGGTCAGCTACGGAAATTTCGTTGCCGTACTTTCGCTGGTTGGAGGCTCCAGTATCGCCGACGGAATGAAAGATAATTTTGCCGGTTTTCTCGATCTGGCCGGAGATTTCACCTCCGTGCGGGCCCAGGGCGCTCTGGAGCGAATAAAGGCCGTCTGGCTTCAAGCGCGATTCATTGAACGCCACCACTTCTTTGCTGAGCAGGCTTCCGATTTCTTTGTAGAGCGCGGAGTCGGAGGGATGCGGAGTTGTGAAGCGGGCGGGGTCCGGAGTGACATCCCCCTCGCTGAAAATGGGTTGAGAAAGAGCGGCGCTTTCATTCCTGGGCATGAGAAAACCTCCTGGCTAAAGTGCGGGCGCAGGGCGGCCTGCGAGCGCTGCGGCCCGGGAATTCAATTTTAACTTTTCGATAATCCGCGCTGAAAAGAAATCGCCGCTACTTTTTCCGGTAGTGCGCGACGAACGAATCGATGAACTCGAAACGCTTCTGATCTGTTGCCGGAGCCGCGTGGATGTTCTCGCCCAGGTCCATCACTTCCAGGTCGGGCGGCTTGTATTGCGGCCAGTGGGGCAGACCGCCGCCGTTGGGATCGCACGTTCTGGCAAAGTTCGACCAGTAGGTCATCATGGCGTCTGAGACCCTAAAGTCGACAGGCTGCCAGGGAATCTTCTGCCACTTGAGGACTCCGAAGACATATTCAATTTCGGCGGAGTGCCGCGCGCCATATTTGACCAGCGGAATTCCCTCATCCGTCTCGCTGAGCGGCTCGGGCGGCGTGCGGGTGAAGAGATAGCGATAGACGGGCGAATCACCGGTCTTGTTCTGCATCTCGAGCCACTTCCAGGTGAGGTAAACGGTGAAGAAATCGCTGGCAAAGGTTTCGGTGGAATGGCGAACCTCGACCTGGGTGGCGTGAGGGTAGAACTTCATCGCCTGGTCCGCCTGCGGCCCGAAACGCTTTCTGATGGCCAGGATCAGATTTTCAGCGGTAGGCGGAGTTGTCTTCGAATAAAGATTGCCGACCGTCTCGTCCTTGTTCCAGCCGGCGAGGAGCGGCACGTGGCTTTGGCGGCCTTCGCTGAATATCGCGTCCAGCGGTTGCGGGAGCACGTAGCCGTCGACGTTCGGCCAGAAATGCGCCTTTTTCGATTCCTGCAGCAGCTTGTTGGCGGGGATGGCGCGCAGGGCGGCCAGCGAATCGGCGCCGATGGATTGGGCAAACTTCTCACCTGCTTTTTCGCTTTGCGCCAGGGAGAGGGGAGCGTGCAGGTCCGGCCCCGCGCCGAAATCCGCGCCGCTTTCTCCAATCGCTTTCTGGAAGAGGCCCTTGGCCAGCGGCGAAGCCATCAGGTCGCTGACGGACCACGAACCGGCGGATTCGCCGAAGATGGTGACGTTCGAGGGATCGCCGCCGAAGGCGGAGATGTTCTGCCGCACCCAGCGCAGGGCGGCAATCTGGTCCATCAATCCATAATTGCCGTCAGCGTGATGGGGCGATTCCTCCGCGAGGCCGGGATAGGCAAAGAAGCCGAATATATTCAGGCGGTAGTTGGCGCTGACCACCACAACGCCTTTCTTCGCCAAATTCATGCCTTCCTGGCGCGGCTCGGAAGTTGCTCCGGCCTGGAAGCCGCCGCCGTAAATCCAAAACATCACGGGCAAACGCTCGGAGGAGGATTTTGCGGGTGTCCAGACGTTGAGGTAAAGGCAGTCTTCGCTGGGGCCCTTGTCGCGGAAAACCATGTCGGAAAAAACCCTGAGCTGCATGCAGCGCGGGCCGAAAGCATCGGCCTCGCGGACGCCCTGCCAGGGATGGACTGGCTGTGGCGGCCGCCAGCGCAGCCTGCCCAGCGGCGGCACGGCAAAAGGAATTCCCCGAAACGCGCGAACGTTCGAGCCGGCAACGGTTTTGCCCTGGAGCGTGCCGGAACCGATGGTGACCTGGTCAGATGCGCGTGCGGCGGCGTGGAAAAAAAGCAGCGCCAGCGCCGGCAACAGGATGTATGGCGCGGAGCGGATAATTCCGTGGCGGTTGCCCGTCATGATGTCCTCCTGAAACGCCCCATACTCTACACGAAGTGGCGGTGGAAAAGAAACACCCGCGATGGAAGCCGGTCAGGAGGAACGCACACGTGTGCCTTGGCAGAATGTACCTTCAGAAATATTCAGGGAGCAGCTATATTCGCGGCAGTTAATTCGAGGGCGGAACAGCCCCGCAATAACCGGCGAAACCTGCGCGCAGCGGGGAACCGGCGTTCCCCAGCTTGTCTGGCTGGCGCTGGACCGGGCGCCAGTCCAAACAATCAGGAAACAAACTCGGCAATCAGCTTGTGTCCGGCTTCCGTCATTTCCCAAACGCCACGCGGGGAATCAGCCTTCAAAAGGCCTGCCTGAACCATTGAGCTCTGCGCCCACTGCGCGGTGTTCCACCAGCGCGGCACTTCAGAGTTGGGAGTCAAGGGTTCAAAATCGATGTCCCGCAGCGTTCCTTTCATCAGCTTGGGAAGGCGTTCCAGAACTTCAGCCATGTCGCCCACGCCGCCCATCTGGTTCAGCACCTGGAGGATGGGCTGGAAATATGCGGTCTCGCGGGTTCGAATTCCTCGCTGAAGCCGGGCGGGATCGTGGCTTCCGTTCTTTTTGACGCTCGCGCCGTTGGCTTTAGAGGCGGGGGCAAACTTTTCCCATTCGAGGCGAAGCGCGGAAAGCTTTTCGCGCAAGGAAGTCGCCTGGTCCGCACGCTCGAGAACGGACCGTGCCGCATCGTAGTTGCGCGCAGCAAAAGCCTTTGCTCCTGACTGGTTGATGAACTCGATCTCTGTTTCCATCTCTTCCAGCAGGATCTCAAAAGCTGCCTGTACATTGGTGGGATCATTATCGACCATCTTACATCCTCCTTCGATTCACTTCTCTTGCCATGTGATTTTTGAGCATCCTGGCGCCAATCCCCCATTGGCTTCGATCAAATCCTCGCGATCCCCACCTCTCTTCCAATGGTTGCTATGACCCTGTGTTTAATACCGGAGGGCTGTGTTTCAATTCCGAGCAGCAGGCTCGACCAGCCCTTGAAACAACAGATAATCTACACCTAAGTGGGTTGTAATGGTTACTAAAAAATCAATTACAACCCACATAAATTTGCGCTGAAGGAATTGGCGGTTTCGCCACAGGGGAAATCGAGGCGATTTCCGGCGAGAGCAAAGATAGGGAACAACTTCATCAGGGCGGTCCTGGAAGCTCGTAAGTCACTCATAACAGAATATATACATTAAATTATGGCCTTGCGCAACACGCCCGGACAACCGCGCGGTCCCCGGAGACCCAAGCCTTGTGAATCGAAAAAGCTGTTTGTTTTCGTGGTTTTGCCGCCTGCCATCACAGGCGGCAACGGAAAATTCTGCCTTCAAGGCTGGTTGACCGGGTTTGATGGCGCCCCGGGAATGCTCTTCTCGCGGCTGTACACGCCCTGGCCCGGACTGGTCAGCACAACGTTTTGGGAGTCCAGGATAGTGCCCGTGGCCTGATGGTATTGGACCAGCGATTGCGCATAAGCCTGGCGTGCCTTTGCCAGGTTGCCCTCGGCGGTGATGAGATCGCGCTGCAGAAGAATGACATTCAGAGTGGTTGAAACGCCCAGGCGCAGCTTTTTATTCTCAGCGTCCAGGGCCTGCTGGGCGTAGTCCCTGGCTTTGACCGCGGCGTCAATCTGGGCTTTCGCCTGAGTGACGGCGATTTCCGCGTTGCGAACGGACTGCTCGATGGTGTTCTCGTCGCGCTGCATGCTGGCCTGCATCCGGTGCAGTTCAACCACAGCCTGCGCGGCGTTAGCCTGCTGGTTGCGATTGTGGATCGGGACCCTGAAGGTGAGGCCGACCGAATAGCTGGGATATTTCCCGCCGAAAACCTGTCCCAGCGAGTCGCCCAGTCCTCCCGGCCCGGCGGTGGCAACGCCCACAAAGGGAACGCCCGCAAGTCCGTTGGATTGATAGGTGGCAAAGGCATCCAGAGTGGGGAGCAGGCCGTTGCGGTTGGATTGGATGGTGTAATTCTGGTTGCGCAGGTTGAGCTGGTCCTGCTCGAGCTCCGGCCGCTTTTTTACAGCAGCGGCCAGCGCCTGATCGAGCGGCGGAATATCATCCGGCTTGGGCTCGGGCAGATTATCAGTGGCGTCGACCTGAACGGCTGCGAGCGTGGGCGTTACCCTCTTCGAGATCATGGTTTTCAAAACTTCCTGCTGCTGCAGGTAGGTCGTCCTGGCCACGATCAGTTGCTGCTGATCGCTGGCGAGTTCGGATTCAGCCTGGACCACGTCCAGAGGGGCCAGGGTGCCAATCTGCACCTGCTTCTTGTCATCCTCCACCAGCTTCTGGGAGTAATCGACGGCGGATTGCGCCACCCGAACCTGGTCGCGGTCAGCCAGCAGGGTGTAGTAGGCGTTCAGAACTGCGGAGATGGTAGTGATGACCTGCTGGCGGAAAACACTGTCGGCCACGTTCAAGTTATTTCTTGCAATGCGGATGAAAACGGCGTTTGACCGGCGCCCGAAACCGTTCAGCAGATGCTGGTTGAGTCCGACCGTCAAAGTGGTGGGGACCGAGGGATCGAACAAGGCGCTGGTCGAAGTCGTGCTGTTCCTCTGGCCGCTGACGGCGGCTAGAAAACTTGTTCCTGTGAGCCAGCCTTTCCCGAAAAAAGTGGAGTAGCTGGCCGTGTGGGTGCCTTCAACCGGGACGCCTGTGAGCGATTCAAAGTTCAGCGGTGTCGAGGCGTTGTTCCACCCGAAGCTGAACCCGGTGAAGGCATCGCAGCAGCCTACGAAGTTCGTTTCAGTAATACCACCTCCCTGGAAACCGCCGCCACCTGTCCCGCCGCCGCCCAGGCTGGCACTGGAGCTTGCTCCGAGGGCGCCCGCGAACAACGCTTGCGAAATGACACTACCCTGCACGCCTCGAGCTGCGCCACCGCTTTTTGCGCGGAGAATATCAAGCCGCGCGAGCGGCAGCTCATAACGCGCGACGTTAATGTCCAGATTGTTCTGAAGCGCCAGCTGAATGGCTGAATCGAGTGAGAGTTCAAGCTTGTCGTTCTGAATCAACTGGTTCAAAGCAGGTGAGTTGGCCAGTGACGGGCGGGGGACATTCGGATAGGAGTAGGCACCGAATATGGAAGGGCCCTCGGTGTAGTTGAATTCGCTCTGGGCCGGTTGTTGCTGGGAGCCCGTCTGCTGAGCATAAACACTGCCCGGCAAGGCTGCCGCCGAAAATGAAATGACAAGAGCTGCCAGCGCGGCAACCCAGTTCACTTTTTCCAATTTCATCTCGTAACCTCTCACTCCGGGATAAAGTCCTAGTTTTACAGGGTCTACTCCATTACATACGAACTCTTCAGATGTTCAGTTTCATAGAGGGGGGAGAAAAACCCGGCTTGATCGAAAAAACGTCAGGCTGATTTTGTGCAGTTGAGTGGTGATGGTCTGCTCCAGTTGCGGTTATCAGCCGCCTTTGCCGCAGGCAAAAAGGGACTGCCGCGGAAGGACGCGCCATGATGGTGTCAGACGCCCAATGTACCATCCGCCGGGCCATTCTGGCAATGCACTCGCGCCGCAGCCAGCGTGCTCCAGCCGGTCGGCCGGCTATAGAAGACTTCGGGCACGGCGCCAGGCGGGTAAAGACATCCGCGATTGAATAGAAAACCTTAACGCTTCTCCCCTAGATTGTCAAGGGGAAGGCTCCGGCGCACTTTGGGGAAAAGCGGAGGAAGGCATTCACCGTCGCAGGGCGGTTCTTTGGACTTCCGAGCCCCGCACGGAGCGCTGGCGCAAGCGCACAGGAGGCTTGCTATTGCCCAGCACCTTCAAGAAACCTTTGTTTTGGTCGTTTTCAAGGGTCGAACATCCAAGTGCGGAAGAAACGAGGTGCAGCGGACGGAACTAGTGTTCCGTCCGCCGCGGGAGGGGGGCCTCGTTGGCTTGGCCGAATATCGACCGAACCAAACCACCTGCAAAAAATCAAATTAATGCTTTAAGGTACTTTCAACCGGTGGAGTTCCTGTAGAATCCAGCGTTCTACTGGGATGTTGACCTCACCACAAGTTCCTCTCCGGCGGGCCG
This sequence comes from Terriglobia bacterium, assembly GCA_035277665.1. Classification (GTDB taxonomy): domain Bacteria; phylum Acidobacteriota; class Terriglobia; order UBA7540; family UBA7540; genus SCRD01. Next base: position 39,691 of record DATEKC010000140.1, on the reverse strand, counting down.
GACTATCGGCCCTGTTTACCTATAAGTAATATAGATTTAAGTTACTGTCAAGTAAATAATTAAAACTTTTGCGTACTTTATTAACTCCTTGTATTTCACCATGATGCCAAACCATGCCGATTTCTGACTCGCGGCTGTTGCCGGTGAAGATAACCCCTTCACAGCCCGAACAGCTCGCTGCTTTGTCGCGCCGGTGAACTGCGAGCTGGGAAACCAATTCATAGTTGCAATCACAGACGGCCCGGGGTATTTTGTTGGGTCATGCACACGAACCCCTTAAAACTGATTGTGGTGGGGCTTGCAGTGTGGCTGGTGAGTGCGTCCAGCGGGCCCCGGTTGCGGACCACTCGGGTGGACGGCAGGAACATCCGCATCGAGTTCAACGAAGATCTGCACAGTCGTGTGGTCGCGAAATTCGGGGGCAGGGAAATCGCCATCGGCGACTTCGCGCCCTCGGAAACGGTGATGGTTGCGAGAAAAGAAGTGGATGACTTCGCATTGCAGAACGTGAAGCGCGCGCGCGTCAATGACGTGCTGGGCGCCGGGCGGCGCACTACCATCACCGGTACCGCGCCATCACTCGAGAAAACCGTTGCAGTGACAACCTATGACGATTTTCCGCAGACGGCCGTCTTTGAAGTGGAGTACACAAACACCGGTAACTCCGCTCTCTCGATTGGCGGTTGGACGAACCAGGCCTACTCGGTTTCATCGGGGCAGGGCGGCGCGCCGGCATTCTGGTCATACCAGAGCGGTTCTTATGAAAAGCGGCCGGACTGGGTGCTTCCGTTGAAGACAGGCTTTAGCCAGGAGAATTTCCTGGGCATGAACGCGCCCGATTACGGCGGCGGAACGCCGGTGGTGGACGTGTGGCGGCGCGATGTCGGCATCGCCGTGGGTCATGTGGAATTGAGTCCAAAGCTGGTCTCTCTTCCCGTCGCCATGCCGGACGCATCGCATGCCACGCTGGCCGTGCATTATCAAATGAATCGCGAACTGAAGCCCGGAGAATCTATCAAGACCTTCAGAACTTTCGTTACCGTTCATCAGGGCGACTATTTCCGCAGCCTCAGGGAATACCGGCGGGCGATGATCAAAGAAGGCGTGGAATTCAAGCCCTCGCCTGATGACGCTTTTGGTCCCATCTGGTGCGCCTGGGGTTTTGGCAGAACTTGCACCCCGCAGCGGGTCTATAACGCTTTGCCGATGGTGAAGAAGCTCGGCTTCCGCTGGGTGACGCTCGATGATGGATGGCAGACCGCCGAGGGTGACTGGTTCCTGGACCCGCAGAAATATCCCAATGGCGACCGCGACATGAAAGCGATGGTGGATCGGATCCACGCCGAAGGTTTCAAAGCGCAGCTCTGGTGGGCTCCCTTGTCGGTTTCGCCGGATACACAACTTATGAAACAGCACCCGGAGGAACTGCTGCTCAATGCCGATGGCTCCAAGCACAAGATTTCGTACTGGAACGCCTGGTATCTCTGTCCTGCTGATCCTGCCGTGGTGGCTTACCACAAGGCTCTGGTCAGGAAAATCCTGGTGGATTGGGGCTTCGATGGATTGAAGCTCGACGGCCAATTTATGAACGCGGCGCCGCAATGCTACAACCCCGCGCACCATCACGCTTCGCCCAATGCGTCGGTGGAAGCCATGCCTCAGTTCTTCAAGGCCATCTACGACACGGCGCTCGAAGTCAAGCCCGGCGCGCTGGTGGAGTTCTGCCCCTGCGGCACCGGATACTCTTTCTACACCATGCCCTTCATGAACATGTCGGTGGCCTCCGATCCCAGGAGTTCCTGGCAGGTGCGCCTGAAGGGAAAGACGCTCAAGGCCCTGATGGGAGATTCCATCGCCTACTTTGGCGATCACGTGGACATGAGCGATGGCGGCGACGATTTCGCCTCGACGGTTGGAGTGGGCGGCGTCGTGGGCACGAATTTCACCTGGCCGGTGGGTTCGGGCCCGGTCAGTAGGCGAAGGCGACGCAGCCTGGATCTGACGCCTGCGAAGGAAAAGATCTGGGACAAATGGATCAAAATCTATAAGGCCGAAATGCTCCCGCGAGGCCAGTACATGGGAACGTTGTACGACATCGGTTTCGATAAACCGGAAGCCCACGCCATCCGTAAAGACGGCAACATGTTCTACGCCTTCTACGCTTCCCAGTGGAGCGGCAAGCTTCAATTGAGAGGATTGGGGAAGCGATCTTATCGCCTGGTCAATTACGAAACCGGGGAGACGTTGGGAACGGTCCGCGGCCCCGTAGCCACCTGGAATGCCCAATTCCAGAAGCATCTGATGCTGGAGGCAAAGGCCGAGTAACCGGATCCAGCCTCAATCCGGTTATGCAGACTCCTCAACCCTGGCCACCCCCGCAGCCACACCCATTGAACCCAGAAGCAGTATGGGGTTGCGCATGAGCGCACAGTCGCAATACGCTGTGTGAGCATGCGGAACGTTCGGCTCACCATCGCGTACGACGGCACGGACTTCCACGGCTGGCAGCGCCAGCCGGAGGTGCCGACCATCCAGGAGGCGCTGGAAACGCGAATCGCACAAATTACCGGCGAAGCCGTCAAACTTTATGGGTCAGGACGTACGGACTCGGGCGTGCACGCCGCGGGGCAAGTGGCAAATTTCAGGACCGAGTGTCCGATTCCGTGCGCCAGCCTGCAAAAGGCACTCAACGGCATTCTTCCCGCTTCCATCCGCGTGCGCGAAGCGGATGAAGTATCTGCCGATTTCCACGCCCGTTACAGCGTCAAGGCAAAAACGTACCGTTATCGCATCCTGCAGAGGCCGATCTGCCCGCCGTATCTGGCGCGCTACGTCTATCACCATCCTTACCCGCTCGACGTCCGCCTGATGGCGCGCGCGGCGCGGTTGCTCGAAGGCGAGCATGACTTCACTTCGTTTGCCGGAAGCGATCCCGCGCGAAAAGAAAAGGAAATGCAGGAAGGCTCGGATGTCCGGCAGGTGTTTCATTCGCGCATCAGGGTGCGGAAGGATTTGCAGATGATGGTCTATGAAGTTCGCGGTTCGGGATTTCTGCACCACATGGTGCGCAACATTGTGGGGACGCTGCTGGAAGTGGGCGGCGGAAAGCTCGCGCCCGAAGACATTCCCGGAATTCTCGAAGCGCGCGACCGCAGCAAAGCCGGCCCCACCGCGCCCGCAAGCGGGCTGTGGCTGGTGAAAGTGGAATACTAAGCGCGCGCCGTCTCACAGAGCGCAGCGAAGGGTCTCCGTATGGGCGTAAAAATAAATGCGGTGATCCTTCGCTCCGCTCAGGATGACGGTGGGCGTCCTTTGTGTTTAACCAAATTATGCAAAACGACGCTATCCCCCCGCGATGGCGCCGATCACGCAGAAGGGCTCCTTGCCGTTGGCAACCTCCGCGGGCAGGGGAGCGTCGGGCGGCTCGTGGGACAAATCTTCCTCGCAGGCAAAGAAGCGAATGAAGGGCCGCCGCTTGCCAGTGTCGTGGTCGCGAATGGTCCCGCGAAGGACGGGATGTTTCGCTTCCAGCGCGTCCAGCACCGAACGCGCCGTCACTTCACCCTGAATATCGAGCGTAACCTCATCGTCAACTTTGGCCAATGTCCGAAGATGGAAGGGAAGAACGACTCGAATCATATCGGAACTCGCTGTTTTGAATTTGGCGAACGGCAGCAACTATTGCCCTTGCTGCTTACAATCATTTATGTCTTCGGCCAATGCAGTACGGGCAGAAGCGGTGACGGGCCGCTCCGATCTTCCTCAGTGCATCCTGTGCTTCTTTTGCAACTGTGTGGAATCCTGGGACCGTTAGTTTATCTGTTTCCGCGAGCTCTTGAAGGATGGAGGTTGCCTCACGGTCACACATTTCTCCCAGAGCAAATGCGCACCAGAAGCGAACGTGCTTTGAGCGGTCTCTCAGGTTGCGTATTAGTAATCTATGGGATCGGCTTCTGTGAAAATGAGCAAGAGCTTCTGCCGCGTATCCTCTTACGGCTGGACTCTCTAACTGGTTGGAAACAACCCGCTCCAAAGCAGGTATTGCCTTTGGGGCGCCCAAGGCCTGTAGGGCATATGCTGCTGCTGCCCGATTAAACGGCCTGCGTCCTTCCGAGAGAAGACCTATCAGGGGAGGAGCAAAGTTTGGGTCGGGATTTTGCCAGACCCAACGCGCTCCTTCGAAGGCGGAGGCTCGCGATTTTCCTTGGAGTTGTGCCAACATGCGGCCTTTTTCTTGCGAAGTCGCATTGTGACATGTAGATCCCAAATGCAAAACCGCTTTACGTTCCCCCCGTTCAGCTTCTAGAGCGTCGGCCGAGTGCTTCTGATAGCCTCGACGGTCGCGAGCTTTTCGGCTGTTCATGGCAGCGTCTGCGCCTCGACTGAGAGCACTCGCGGCAGGTGCTCGACGACGGGCTTCCAGGTATCGCCGCCGTCGGCCGAGCCATAGACCTGGCCGCTGGTGGTGCCGAAATAGATGCCGCAAGGGTCGAGTTTGTCCACCGTCATCGAATCGCGCAGGACGTTGACGTAGCAATTGCGCTGCGGCAGGCCCTTGGTTAACGACTCCCATTCGTTGCCGCCCGATTTGCTGCGGTAAACACGCAACTGTCCCTTGAGAGGATAGTGTTCCGAATCGCTCTTGATGGGAACCACGAAAACGGTCTCCGGGTTGTTGGCATCGACATCGATCACGAAACCGAAATCGGTGGGCAGGTTGCCGCTGACCTCGTGCCAGTTGTCTCCGGCGTCATTGCTGCGCATCACGTCCCAGTGTTTCTGCATGAAGAGCACGTTGGGCTGGCCCGCGTGCTGGGCGATCCGGTGCACGCAGTGGCCGACTTCGGCGTCCTGATCGGGAAGAAATTGTGACCGCAATCCTTTGTTGATGGGTTTCCAGTTTTTGCCGCCGTCGTCCGAGCGGAAGGCGCCTGCGGCGGAGATGGCCACAAAGATTCGTTTGGGGTCGGCAGGGTCCAGCAAGATGGTGTGGAGGCACATGCCGCCGGCGCCCGGCTGCCATTTGGGACCGGTGCCGTGCCCGCGCAGGCCGGAGAGCTCCTGCCAGGAGTGTCCGCCATCAACCGTGCGGAATATGGCGGCATCCTCGACGCCGGCGTAGGCGGTGTCGGGGTCGGTGAGCGAAGGCTCCAGATGCCAGACGCGCTTGAATTCCCAGGGGTGCTGCGTCCCGTCATACCACTGGTGCGTGGTGAGCGGCTTGCCGGTCTCCGAAGACGTGTCGTAGACAAACCGGTTGCTCTCGCCCTGTGGCCAACCCTGCGACGATTTGGTTATACCGCCGCCTGGCGCTTCCCATGTTTTGCCGCCGTCGTTTGAGCGCTGGAGCACCTGCCCAAACCAGCCGCTCGATTGCGAGCAGTAAATCCGGTTGGGATCGGCCGGCGAGCCTTTCATGTGATAGATCTCCCAGCCGGCGAAATGCGGGCCCTTGACCTTCCACTTCTTGCGCGTCCCGTCCGATTCAATGACGAACGCACCTTTCACCGTGCCCACCAAAAGACGTACTCCGCTCATGCATTCCTCCTTGTTGAATCACTAAGACACAATTCCACTTTGAAGACCGGTGACCCTGATTGTGAAAAGTACGAGCCCCGCTAAGCAATTCATCTCACTTCTTAGCCTCTTTTGCAAGCTGTTCTGTCTGCGCGCGCAGGCGCTTTTCCTGCTCGACGAGTTCGGGCGACAGTTGCTCGCCGAAATCCTCGAATTCCATGATCGGCCGAATTTCGATCTCCACGCCTCCGCCAAACGGAGCGCGCTTCAGCCATTTCACAGCGCTATCCATTGACTTGACCTTCCAGATCCAGAAACCCGCGACAAGTTCTTTAGTTTCAGCGAACGGACCATCGATGACCGTGCGCTTATCGCCTTCAAACCTGACCCGCTTGCCTTTCGAACTGGGAGCCAGGCCTTCGCCGGCCAGCATCATGCCAGCCTTGACCAACTCCTCGTTGTATTTTCCCATCGCCTCAAAAATCTTCGGGTCTGGCAGCACGCCTGCTTCGGACTCTTTATTGGCTTTTACGAATACAATCACACGCATCCCGATTTCTCCTTTTCACCGTGATATGGGCCAGCCTTCCGCTTAGACCGGGCTTTTTGCGGCGTCCCATCTGTTGATACGACGCGCGTGACTGTGCAAAATCGACAGACCGAACTTTTTTTACTGAGAAAATTTGCACGCTAGATCCTGGGACTCCGGGCGTCCTGAGCTTTTTCGCAATTGACCGTCCGCGGAGTGCGGAATCGTTCAGTGAATGTGCGCCCCCTTGGTTCTGCATGGTTTCCCGGTCGGGCACGGTCGATACTTTGCCACTCGCAATCAGACCTTCGATTCTTCTTCCTTCCTTCGAGCGGCGGCTGCGTAAGGGTCGGTGATGATATCGACCCACTTCGGGTGAGGTGAGGGCTCGGCGTTATAGTTATCGTGCCAGTTCCACCACTTGTAGGGCGCGGTCTGGGGATAACCTTCCGGCGAATCCTCCCAGGTCTCCTGACGGCCGAGCGGCGTGATATCGAGATAGCCCCAGATGGTCCCCAGCGCCTCGTCGCCGCGGTTGTTGATGAAGTAGGTGCGAAATACCTTGTCACCGTCGCGGAAGAAGACGTTGTGGCCATGCCATTCATGGACGCCGAAGTCTTTGTCGAAGCTGTCGGTGATGGTGTACCACGGGAACCCCCAACCCATCCGTTCTTTCAAGCGTGCGATGTCGGCCTGTGGCGCTCGTGAGGCGTATGCGAGCGTGGTGTCGCGGGCGTGCAGATGCGCCAGGTGGGAAACCTGATCGGCCCCCAGCGAGCAGCCGCGGCAGGCATGATCAGGCCAGCCGAACACGCCGGGCTCGAAGAAAGCGCGATAAAGGATCAGCTGTTTGCGGCCCTCGAACAGGTCAAGGAGGGTAACCTTTCCCTTGGGCCCTTCGAATTCGTATGGCTTCTCGACGGCCATCCACGGCATCCGCCGGCGCTCGGCGGCAAGCGCGTCACGAGCGCGGGTTAAAGCCTTCTCTTTCACCAGGAGGTCCTTCCAGGCTGTGTCCCATTCCTGCTGCGAGACGATCGGGGGTGTCTTCATCGCACGATGCCCCTTCTCGAGGTTGTTGACTGCATCCATACTGGTTGCCATCTCAATTCTCCTTCTCGCAGTTGACCATCCACGGAATGCCGAAGCGGTCAGTAACCATGCCGAAGCGCCTGGCCCAGAAGGTTTCCTGGATGGGCATGCTGACTGCCTTTGCGCCGTCCGCCAGGGCGTTGAAGATGCAATCGGCTTCCGCCGGATCGTCCACGCTGACGGAAACAGAAAATCCCTGCGGTTTCGCCTGGCGGCCCGGAGGCGCGTCAGACCCCATCAGGACCCCGCCGGGTGTGGTCATGCGGATATGCATAATCTTGTCGCGCCACTCGGGCGCTACGTGGGCGTCCCCTGGAGCATCAGCGTGAGTCATCGCGAACGCAATTTTTCCGCCCAGCAGTTTTTCGTAGAATTTAAAAGCTTCTTCACATTGCCCGGTGAAGAGAAGATAGGGATTTATTTGCATAGTTCGCCCCTTTCGATTTTAAGTGATGGGAAATGCCCTCTGCGTAAACCCGTTGTGAGGCGATAATCGCGTGCCTGACACCTGCCCTAGACGCGCGCACGGGAGGTGAACGGCGGCAGAAACGGCCTTGGGTCACGCTCCTGCCAGCGCCGCCTGACTTCGGCGAGCACTGCTTCGCGATTTGCCTCCATATGGACGATCATCCGGCACGGCGCCCCGGTCTGCTCGTGCCGCGCGCCCCAGATGAGTATTTCCAAAAGGACCGGTGCCAGGGCGATGCCCTTTGGGGTCAGTCGGTATTTCAGCTTTCGGCGGTCCGTTAGATCGTATTCGGTCTCGATGATGCCCGCGGCCCGCAATTTCTTCAAGCGGTGGGCCAGAATGTTGGTGGCTATGCCTTCGCCGGAGTGCTCGAATTCCTTGAAGGTGCGGTAACCACGGACCATCAGGTCGCGGATAATCAGCAGCGACCAGCGGTCGCCAAAAACTTCCAGCGAGATACTTACTGGACATCCCGACCGGTGTTTGGGTTTCGCGTTTTCAACCACCGAGAACAAGCGTATTGTAACTACTTGCAGAATGCAAGTGATATCTTTAAGAGAAGCTTCATTTTTCCCGGATCACCTGTTTTTCAGGGGCAGCAGAGATTCCTGCGTTGAGTCTGGCGCGCCCCAGGTTTCCTGTCGGGGGGCAGATTGACTGTGCGCCGTCTTTCTGCTAGCGTAAGAATGTTAGAAGAGTTCTTATCCCCAAAATATCAACGTGAGTGATTCCGACCCAATTGCCGGGTTTCCCCACTGTTCAATCTAAGCCGGAGGTGTGGAAGAGCTTTTTTGGCTCTTTGTATGAAGGCAAGCGTCAAGATCGAAAGAGGTATTGAGGAACTTTTCGGGCCATATGATGCCAATCTGAAGCTGCTGGAACAATGCCTCCAGGTTTCGATCCACTTGAATGCTGACCACCTGGAAATTGAGGGTGGGGAGTTGAATGTGGCGCGCGCCCAAAGGCTGGTTGAGGAGTACGCTGAGCTGGTAGATAACGGCGTGCATTTTGACGGCTCAGAATTGCAGGCCTTCCTGAAGATTGTTGCCCAGGACCCGACGGTGACGCTGAAGGGGCTGGCGGAAGCAGGCCGCCCCCGAACGCTGGGGAAAAAGACCATTACGCCGAAGAGCCTGAACCAGAAGCTCTATGTTGATGCCATCAAGCGGCATGACATGGTATTTGGCATTGGCCCCTCCGGGACCGGCAAGACGTATCTGGCGGTGGCCATGGCCGTCGACGCCCTGCTGACGCGGGCGGTGACGCGAATCATCCTGGCGCGGCCGGCCGTCGAGGCGGGCGAACGGCTGGGATTTCTGCCCGGAACGCTGCAGGAGAAGGTAGATCCCTATTTGCGGCCGCTCTATGACGCGCTCTACGATGTGCTGGACCCCGAGCGGACTGAACGATTAATTGAAAAAGGGACCATTGAAATCGCTCCCATCGCCTTTATGCGAGGCCGGACCTTGAACGACGCTTTTGTGATTCTGGATGAGGCCCAAAACACCACCAGCGAGCAGATGAAGATGTTTCTGACGCGGCTGGGGTTTAACTCCAAGGCGGTGATTACGGGTGACATCACACAGGTGGATCTGCCGGAAGGCCGGCGGTCGGGCCTGATGGAAGCTGTGGATGTGGTGAGCCGTGTGCTGGGCATCAGCTTTGTCTATTTCACCGAGCATGATGTGGTGCGGCACCAACTCGTGCAGCGCATAATCCGTGCCTACGAGGCGTTTGACCAGTCGCGAGCAGCGGCGGCGGAAAGTGTGCGCAGAGGCTCGTAGCGCGCCGGAACATTGCAGTTTTGAGCCAGGATTTGAAGAGCAGCTTTTTCTGAGGAATGCTGAATCATGATTATTAATCGCCAAAGACAGTTTGCGCTGGATATGCCCTCCCTGCGGGCTTATGAACACCAGGTGAAAAGCGTTCTGGACCTGGGAACGAGAGAGTTTAATGTCTGCTTTGTGAGCGATGAGGAAATAAGCAGGATGAACTCTGTCTATCGCGGCAGGGCAGTACCGACGGACGTCCTGTCATTTCCATGGGAAGGCGAGGGGGAAAGCGGCCCGGAGGAGGCGGCCAGTGTGGAATTCCGGAACTTCCTGGGCGACGTTGTGATTTCTGTGGCGACGGCCGACCGCAATGCAATGGCCGAGGGCCACTCAACTGAGGAAGAAATCCGGATGCTGATTCTGCACGGGGTTTTGCACTTGCTGGGGTACGACCATGAAACCGACCATGGGGAAATGAAAAACCTGGAACTCTCCCTGAGGGAGAGGCTGAACCCGCCGACGGTGGGGCCGGACGGCCGGCGCGCACACTCCGCGGGGCAGGCTGGATAAAACCACAGATGGCCATTATTCCGGGGATCATCGCACTTGGGCTGCTGGTGGCTGCCAGTTCAGTGGCATCCTACCTTCGCCTTTTGATGCGCCGTCTTACTCCTATGGGCGCCCGGGCGCTGTTCAAGACAGACGACCCGCGTCGAATCCGCGCGGACCGTGAGCGGGTGGGCGTTTCAATTTCCGCCCTGCACGGGGTGGCCATGGCGTTGTACTCCATTGGAGTGACTACGCTGTTTATTTTTTACCATTCAGGGGCATTGTGGGAGAGCTTGAGTGCCTCGCTGATTCTGGTGATGGCCACCATCATGGTCTTTGACCAGTTGATCCCTTTTGTCCTGGTAGCGCGCCACGATGAACCGGAAGTTATTCTGCGGCAGTGGCTGCCGCTGTTGCGCACTGCGGTCTATCTGGCGTTGCCGGTGACTTTCCCGATTCTGATTTCCACTACCATCGCCCGCCTGCTGGAATCGCCTGAGGATGAAGCGGCGGAGATGCCTAAGCCTCAGAAAGGTCTGAAAGAGCTGATCGAAAGCGGAGAGGAAACGGGGCTGATTGAAAAGGGCGAAGGCGAATTGCTGCAATCCGTTGTGGAATTCAATAACAAGGTCGCGCGGGAAGTGATGACACCGCGCCCGGAGATTGCGGCAGTGGAAATGGACACGCCCATTGATGAACTTCGTACTCTGTTCCGCCAGAAGCGTTACACCAGGTACCCCGTTTACACCAAAGTGCTCGACCAGATTGAGGGAGTCGTGAGCGTGCGCGACCTCGTACAACTTTCGCCGGAAGACCAGAAATATGCGACGCTGCGAAGCCTGCTGAAGCCCGTGCGCTTTGTGCCTGAAACCAAGCCCATCCGTGACCTGCTGAAGGAATTGCAGAAAACCACCATGCAACTGGCCATGGTGATTGACGAATACGGCAGTGTATCAGGCTTGTTGACAGTGGAGGACCTGGTGGAAGAGCTGGTGGGCGAAATCCGGGATGAGGTTGAGCCCCACGAGCGTGACATCAGGAAAGAAACCGCCAACACCTACTTGGTGGCCGGCCATACGGAACTGGCCCAGCTCGCAGGTCAACTGGACCTGGAGATCGAAAGCGGCGATTACTCCACCGTCTCCGGGCTGGTGCTGGCGAGGCTGGGACATATGCCGGCCGTCCAGGAAAAGGTGGAAGCCAACGGCCTGACCTTTGAGGTCCTGGAAGTGAACCACCGCACGGTCCTGAAAGTTCGGCTCATCCTCCCTGGTCAAGATTCCGAAGCGCAAACCACTCATGCCGGAACCCAAAAAACCATTTAAGTCAGGTCTTGTCGCGGTTGTGGGCAGGCCCAATGCCGGAAAGAGCACGCTGGTAAACGCTCTAGTGGGCGAGAAGGTGTCAATTGTGACTCCGGTGGCACAGACTACGCGCAACCGCATCCTGGGAATCGTTCACCGGCCTGACGCCCAGGTGATTCTGATGGATACTCCCGGCATCCACCGGCCGCTTTCCAGGCTGAACGAACAGATGATGGCCTTTGTACGCGAGGCGCTGGAGGAGCGCGACCTGGCGCTGTTGATCGCCGACGCCTCAGCCCCCTTTGGCAAGGGAGACGAGTTCGCAGTGCAAATGGTCGCCGACCACGCTCTGCGTGCCATCCTTCTGCTCAACAAAATTGACCGCATCCACAAGCCCAGGCTGTTGCCGCTGATCGAACGTTACTCCAAGCTGCACAACTTTGAGGAGATTTTCCCGATTTCCGCGCTGAAGGGCATGCATTTGGATGAGGTGCTGGAAGCTGTGATCGCAAGATTGCCGGAAGGCCCGCCGTATTTTCCTACCGACGCTTATACCGACCAGCCTGAAAGATTCCTTGCTGCGGAGATCATCCGCGAGCATGTGATCCACAATACCCGCCAGGAATTGCCGCACGCAACCGCGGTGCTGATAGAGAAGTTTGAAGAGTCCGATACACTCACGCGAATCCACGCCACCATCCTGGTGGAAAGGGAAACTCAAAAGCCCATCGTGATTGGGGCCGCGGGAAGCCTGATCAAGCAAATAGGCACCGAAGCCCGGCAGGAACTGGAAAAAGTCTTTCCGCCAAAAGTGTTCCTCCAGCTTTTTGTAAGGGTAGAACCACATTGGCGCGATTCCAGGGCGCTGCTTACAAGCCTGGATTACCGCAACGAAGGGTGACGGGCCGCAACGGGTACTTACCCGTGAAGATCGTGCAATACGCTATTCCACGACGATATCCACACCGATGGCGGCGTGGTCGGAAAGAGGCCGGCCGTCAGTCGTGCGGAGGTCGCGCACGATGATCGGATTTTCCACCCGGGCTCCGCGGGTTGCAAACCAGTCGAGCTTCAGCGGGCATGTGCCGTCATGCCGCCTGAGGGCCCATCGGATGAAGGCAAAGCACCAGTTGGGCACCCATTCTCCCATGTTCAACCGGGTTTTGGGATCGTCAACGTCGTACTGAATGGTGGGTTCGCCCATGCGGTTTGACTGGCGGTACTCAAACCCCTGAGCTTCGAGCAAACGGAACAGGTCGCGCTCAAAGCGGGTTTCCGGGTGCAGATAGTGGTTTGTAATGACATTCTCAGCGCCCATAAACACCCTTAGCCAAAAACCAAATATCGAATAGAACGCGCGGGATGAATTGTACGTGGAGGTGTTCCAGTCGCCGCCCAGGACAACGGGCAGGTTTGCCGAGAGTCCCTTCACAATGTCTCTCATCTGTTTGCTGCGGTGCGCCTGGCTGGAATTGGCATCCAGATGGACCGCCACGGCAGTGGCGCGACAGTTGGGGAATTCTATTTCTGCGGCAAGGGCGGTTTGGCGCCCCAGCCGTTTCTCGCGGCCGCGCATCTTGTCCATCCCATTCTTGAGGTGAACGGGGCGGGCATTGCGGATGGGATAGCGGCTCAGGATGGCGTTCCCGTGCAGCCCAAGCTCATTTTCTCCCTCCGCCTTCCGTTCAATGCCGGCCCCTTTGGAAAGGTTCAGATAGCACGGGGCAAAGCTGTAGTGCAGCCCAAGATCCTGGGCGATCTCCTGCGCGACGGCACGGTTGCCAGAGCGCGCCATTCCGATGTCGGCCTCGGTCAGCAGGTAAACGTCCGCACCGGCCATATAAGGATGGGTGCGCAAGGCGTCAAGCTGCCCCTGAAATTCGATGCCTCGTTCCAGGTTCCAGGCCACAAAACGATACCGGCTGCGCGAGGGCGCCGCGCCACGGCTGAAGTTTCCGCTATAAAGCCCGTCGAGGGCGCCATGGATATCGGCTTCAAGGGAGCGGTATGACGGGAGGCTTCTTAATTCAGCGCTGGACTTGCACCTTAGAAATTCAGGAAAGTGGGGGGCAATTCGTTCGCGAATCAGGCTGCAAATTTCCCCAGGTACAAGCGAGGAATCGGCGATTTGTATAATGTCACTTCCAGGCATTGATGAACTGAGGCCCCGTTTCGCTTTTCACTGCCCTTGCAGATTCTACTGAAGGAGGCGTGCAAAGTCATTATACGTTTGCGGAAGCCCCATAGTAAAACCTTTACGGATTGGCTCATCCCGCGATTTTTCACAAGGAGGGCTGGAGTTGCAGGCGCGCTACTCCGTGGCGCTGATGCCCAGTGTTTTCATCTTGCGATAGAGGTGGCTGCGCTCGAGCCCCAGGACCTCAGCCGTGCGGCTGACGTTGCCTTGGTTTTCGTCGAGCTTGCGGAGGATATAATCGCGTTCGTACGCGGCGCGCGCCTCATGCAAGGTGGAAAACCCGCCCCCCCTGCCGCGGGAATGAGTAGAAAGTCCCCGGTGGTTGGTGAGGGATTGGGGAAGGTGCCGACGCTCGATGCGGTCGCCTGAAACCATGATGACCATGCGCTCCACCAGGTTCCTAAGCTCGCGCACGTTGCCCGGCCAGCGGTAATGGAGAAGGACTTCCAAGGCCGGCTCGGAAAAATGCTTGGGCCTGCGGCCGTAGGCTGCTGCAAAGGTTTCCAGGAAAAAATTCAATAGTTCCGGAATGTCTTCCGCGTGTTCGTGCAGCGGCGGAACGTAAAAGGGAATGACGTTCAGGCGGAAGAAGAGGTCTTCGCGGAAATTTCCTTTTTGGATTTCTTCTTCAAGGTTCTTGTTGGTGGCGGCCACGACGCGGACGTCGACAGCCATCTCCTTTTTAGAGCCGAGTGGTGAGAACCTTTGCTGCTCAATCACGCGCAACACCTTGGATTGCGTCCGCAGGCTCATATCGCCGATTTCATCCAGGAACAGCGTGCCTTTATCGGCCTGTTCAAACTTTCCCACCTTGTCTTCCACCGCCCCGGTAAAAGAGCCTTTGACGTGGCCGAACAGCTCGCTTTCAATCAATTCTTCCGGAATGGCGGCACAATTGACTTCGACGAACGGATTGTCGCGACGGAGGCTGAGGTGGTGCAACGCATGGGCCACCAGCTCCTTCCCGGTTCCACTTTCGCCGTAAACCAGCACCCGACCGTTGGTGGGCGCAGCGAGGCCAAGCTGCTGTCGCAAAGCCTTCATGGGCACGCTGTTTCCGATGATGCGGCAGTCACCTTCCAGTTCGCGGCGCAACTTGCGATTCTGGTCGGCGAGGGAGAGTTCCTCGGTGGCGTGTTTGAGGGTCAGCAGAGTCTTTTCAATGGAAAGCGGTTTTTCAATAAAATCGAAAGCGCCCTTCTTAGTTGCGCGGACGGCCGTCTCGATGTTGCCATGGCCGGAGATCATCACCACCACCGGCGGATTTTCGCCCTCGCGAATTCTGGCCAGCGTTTCGAGCCCGTCGATGCCCGGCAGCCAGACATCGAGCAATACAACGTCGGCTTTTTTCCTGCCAAGAAAACTCAGGCAGTCCTCGCCGCTTTCAACGGCTGTGACTCGATAGCCTTCGTCCTGAAGAACGTCTGTTAATGATTGGCGAATTCCGGCTTCGTCATCGACCACCAGCACCGAATAATTCTTCAAATTCCGCTCCATCTGTTGGGCTGCTTTCGCAGATGTTCTCTGGCGTTTCTCAAACCGCGTCTTCCGGCGCGACTTTCTGTTTCGTACCCGGGACGATTGGAGTTGCCGCTGCCGCTGCATGCTCGATCGGTAATTCAATTATAAACTTTGTGCCCAGCGGCCGGTTCTCCTCCACCCGGATGGTCCCCTTATGCTCGGAAATGATGCGGCTGACAATGGCCAGGCCCAGCCCCGTCCCCCGCCGCTTGGTGGAAAAGAATGGCAGAAAAAGGCGTTCCTTATTTTTCAGCGAGATTCCCGGCCCGCTGTCTGCCACCAGCAGGACCACTATCTCCCGATCTGCCTCGAACGATGTGCGCACCCAGATATCTTTGGCCGGCGACTGTTCGAGCGCTTCGGCTGCATTGTCAATCAGGTTCACGAGGACACGCTTCATCTGGTCCGGATCGGCATGGATAGGAGGCAAGTCGTCGGCCAGCTTACATCGCAGAGTAACCCCGTCCAGGCGGCCTTCAAAAACCTGCGTCGCCTTTGACACAATATTATTGAGGTCGGCAAAGACCGGCCGGGAGGCAGGGAAGCGGGCGAAGTGCGAAAACTCGTCGACCAGAGTTTTCAAGGTTACCACCTCGCGTTCAATCAGCGCCGAGCTCTGTTCCACGGCCGTCATCAGATCGCTGCCCACCTCCTGGGGATCAGCGCGGGCGAGCCACCGGCGAATGCGTTCGGCAGAAAGCTGAATGGGCGTGAGGGGGTTCTTGATTTCGTGGGCGATGCGCTGGGCGACCTCCTGCCAGGCCACGGCTTTCTGGCCCTGGAGCAGTTCTGTAAGGTCTTCGAGCACCAGCAGCGACCCCACGGCCCCGT
This sequence comes from Terriglobia bacterium, assembly GCA_035277665.1. Taxonomy (GTDB): domain Bacteria; phylum Acidobacteriota; class Terriglobia; order UBA7540; family UBA7540; genus SCRD01. The sequence continues at coordinate 23,910 of DATEKC010000140.1, read as the reverse complement.
GGCGGGCGCGAATGGAAGAAAGCGTCAGGGCCACGAAGGCACGCCGGCCTCCCAGGCCGATTTCCATCTGCCGGGTTACAACGCCCTGGCGCTGGGCACGGCGAAAGAGCCTGGCGACTTCGCGGGCCTCATCGGGCGCAAAAAGGTCGACAATGCGATGGGCGCTCCCGATGGCGTCGGGGCCGAACATCCGCTCGGCCGTGGAATTCGTCTGCATGATGCGCCCCTGGGGATCGAAGGAAACTACGCCCGTTGGAATGTTTTCAAGAATGGCCTCCATGATGTTGCCACGCTCTTCCAGTTCCTGGTTGGCTTTCTGGATTTCCTGTGCGGCGCGTTCCAGCGCCAGGCGGTTCTCCTTCAATTGCCAGGTCATTTCGTTGAAGGACTGAATCAGGCTGCCGAGTTCGTCGTCTGCTCGCGCGGGAATGCGATAGTCGAGGTTTCCGCTGGAAACCTCGTGGGTGGCATTGGCAAGCGCCTGGATGGGGACGGTGACCTGCTTGGAAAAGAAGAGCGCGAACCAGGAAGCAACAAAGAGAATGAGCACGGTGAGTAACGACAAGGAGAGAAGGTAGACGCGCCGTACGGCCTTCCGCTGGCGGCTGAGCTGGTCATATTTAAGCGCTTCGTTCTGGATCTGGTCGGCAATGCGCGCAATGTTCAAGGGCAGCCGAGTCGTGGCTGCTACGAAGCCTGATGTACCCCCACGGGCAAAATTCAGCGGCCTGACTGACAGGAAAATGTCCTCGTCGGTGAGCCTTTTGCGCAACGAAAGGCCCCCGGCAGGCAAACCCCTGAAGCTGTGTTTGGGCAACATTTCCAGGACTGCCGGTCCACTCAACTTCACCTGGCCCGCCGCGGCCAGCAGCTTTCCATCTGGGGCAAAAAACATGGCGGATTCTGAAGTTAAATCGGCCACTTCGCGTTCCAGAATGCGGTTAAGGGTTGCATGATCGCCCAGTGAGGCAGCCTCCGCAAGTTGCGGACTGGTGGTGAGGTGGACGGCCAGCTGCCGTGAGCGGTTTTCCGCCTGGATTGCGAGCTGGCGGACCACCTCCGTGGCATCGGTATGCACAACATCCAAGGGAATGCCAAACCACTTGTCAATGCTGCGGTTCAGCAGGCCGTAAGAGAAGGCAAAAAGGAAGCACGCCGGAACCAGAGTGAGCGCCAGAAACGCCACCACCATCTTGGTCTTAAAGCGCGAGCCTAGCTTGTGGCTGCGCCTCTCGAAATAAAGCTTTACGAGATACCGCAACAGGATGAGGCCGAAGATAATGAAGGCCAGAAAGATGAGCGCGGAAAACACTACCAGGAGGATGGTCTGGGGCGCGGTCCTGGGATGGATGAAGGAAAGATTGAGCGAAGCCTGGCTCCAGCCGATGAACAAGAGGACTGGAACCACGATGAGCAGGAAGATCAGGAAAGCCCGCCGGGGTTGGTTCGGGTTGTTATTCCGGTCCATGAGCTATCGCACCAAATTGCCTTTCGGGTTTAACCCGCGCCTGCTCCGGGACGAGTGATCGGCACTTTGCCTGGCCCTTTTCCATTCCGGTTCACTGGCAGGAAGGGCTCCAAAGGGCAACCCTGGCATTGGGCGGCCTTGCGCTTACAATGCCTCTTACCGGTTTCAACCAGCAGCGCATGGAATTCATTATAAAGCCCCTCATCGGGAGGCAGGTATTGTTGGAGAAATTCCTGCGTGGCCGCATAGCTATCTTCCGGAGAAATAAGGTTGTGCCGGGCCAGGATGCGGCGCGTATAGGTATCCGCCACAAAGAATGGCAGCTTGCCGGCATAAAGCAATATGGCGTCCGCGGTCTCAGGCCCCAGACCTCGAAGGGCTAGCAATTGTGCCCGGGCGCGCTGCGGAGGCTGGCGAAACAGCATATCCAGCGACCCGTGATGGGTGGTACTAAGCCATTCGACGAAGGCGTGGATGGCGCGCGCTTTTTGACGGAAATAGCCTGCCGGCCGGACGCATGATTCAAGCTGCGAAACGGACGCCTGCCGCAATCGCGGCCAGCGCAGCAAACCAGCGTCGCGAAGGCTGGAAATAGCGCGGGCAGCGTTCTGCCAGGTCGTGTTCTGGGTGAGGATGGCGCCGAGGATGACCTCCAGGCGAGTGCGTGCCGGCCACCATCGCTGGGGGCCGAACTGGCTAAGGAGCTCCCCGTAATACCTTTCCAGCACTTCACCCGGCTCAACTCCAAGCGGCTGAGCCGCGCGTTGCATAGGTTTGAAGTTAATACGGCTGTGTCAGGAAAGTCAAGTTCAGCCGCTGATTTCCCGATGAAGTTAAAGAGCCTCCGGAAAAACCGGGTGACTTTGCAACCCTATAGCAATTGCCGGGGCTCCAGCCGGATTGAACGGCGCCAGTCAGGGTGAAGATCGGGACTTTCTGCGCAGAACTTGGCAGGGTGGCCTGAATCTTCACTCATTCTGACGCTAAGAAACATTGCGCCCATGGGAACTCAATCGACAGCAGACACATCAGAAAGCCTACGCGGATTCGGGATGTCCGGAAAGTTGGGGGAGCTCCTGATTCGGGAGAACCTGATTACGCAGTCCCAGCTTGAGCAGGCCCTCGAACACCAGAAGAAGCAAGGTTGCAGGCTGGGCAGCAGCGTGGTGCAACTGGGTCTCCTGACTTCCGAGCAGATCACTGCCGTCCTGTCGCGGCAGTATGGAATCCCCTCGATCAATCTCGAATATTTTGAAGCTGATCCCAGTGTGACCCGGCTGATCCCAATGGAGACCGCGCTCAAGTACCAAGTAGTGCCTCTCAGCCGTGTGGGTTCATCCCTGACTCTGGCCATGGCAGACCCCGCCAACGTCTTCGCCATGGACGATATCAAGTTTATGACCGGCTTCAATATCGAGCCTGTCGTGGCCTCGGAGATGTCCATTGCCGAAGCCATCAAGAAAAACTACGGCTCCATCGAGGAACACGACCGGAAAAAAGAGATCGAAGAACTGGTCAGTTTTATCGACGACGGGCAGACCGGCAGCGTGGAACTGGAAGCGGAGGATGATCCTACCCTGAACCTGGCCGCTTTGGAAAAAGCAGCCGAGGAAGCGCCGGTTGTCAGGCTGGTGAACTACATCCTGACAGACGCCGTCGAGCGTGAAGCTAGTGATATCCACCTGGAACCTTATGAGAAGGAATACCGCGTCCGCTACCGGGTTGACGGCGTCCTGCAGAATGTGATGCAGCCTCCCGTCAAGCTGCGGGACGCCATGATCAGCCGGATCAAAATCATGGCCAAGCTCGACATCTCTGAAAAGCGGCTGCCTCAGGACGGCCGCATCATGATCCGGATGCTCCACAAAAACCGGAAGAAGCAGCTGGATTTTCGCGTTTCGGTGCTGCCCACTCTGCATGGCGAAAAGATCGTCATGCGGCTGCTGGACAAGGAGAACCTGCGCCTGGATATGACCCGGCTGGGGTTCGAAAAGGAGTCGCTGGAAAAGTTCCAGCGGGCCATTTTCAAGCCTTACGGGATGGTACTGGTGACGGGGCCGACGGGCAGCGGCAAAACCAACACCCTCTATTCCTCCATCGCCCAATTGAACAAGCCGGACATTAACATCATGACCGCCGAAGACCCGGTGGAGTTCCAACTGCCGGGAATCAACCAAGTCCAGATGAAAGAGCAGATTGGCCTCAATTTTGCCGCGGCGCTGCGCTCCTTCCTGCGGCAGGACCCGAACATCATCATGGTGGGTGAAATCCGCGATTTTGAGACGGCCGAAATTGCCATCAAGGCAGCGCTGACCGGCCACCTGGTGCTCTCAACCCTGCACACCAATGATGCGCCGTCCACTATCTCGCGGCTGATGAATATGGGGATTGAGCCATTCCTGGTGGCCACATCTGTGCATCTGATTTGCGCTCAGCGCCTGACCCGCCGTATCTGCGCGCAGTGCAAGGTGGAGGAGAAAACCCGCCTTCAGGTGCTGGTGGACGCCGGCTTCACGCCTGAAGAAGCCAAGTCTGTCAAAGTCTATCGCGGCGAGGGCTGTCAGACGTGCAACAACCGCGGGTATAAGGGCCGGGTGGGGCTCTATGAGGTCCTTGAAGTTACCGACGAACTGCGTGAACTGATTCTGGTGGGAGCTTCGGCGCTGGAACTCAGAAAGAAAGCCGTGGAACAGGGAATGATTACGCTGCGTCGCAGCGGACTGCTGAAAGTTGCCGAGGGTGTCACCACGCTGGAAGAAGTGATTCGCGAAACTGTGCTTTGAAACAAGAAAACTTCTTGATGCTCCGAATCACGGAGTTGCCAGGGAGACCGAAAATCGATGCCAATACCACCTCTTAGTGATCTGCTCCGCAGGATGGTTGACTCCGAAGGCTCCGACCTGCACATCACGACAAATTCGCCGCCGCGGATCCGCGTCCATGGTGAACTGAAGCCGTGTGATGACCTGCCGTCCCTGGGACCTGCCGACAGCAAGCAGCTTTGTTACAGCATTCTGACGGACGCCCAGAAGCACCGTTTTGAGGAAAACCTGGAGCTCGACTTTTCTTTTGGCATTAAGAATCTGGCGCGCTTCCGAGGCAACCTGTTTCATCAGCGAGGCGCGGTGGCGGGTGTTTTCCGCGTGGTGCCCTTCGAGATCAAGACATTTGAGCAGTTGGGCCTGCCGCCCATCCTGCGAAAGCTTTGCGAGAAGCCGCGCGGGCTGGTCCTTGTGACCGGGCCGACCGGCAGCGGCAAGTCGACCACTCTGGCGACCATGCTCGACCTGATCAATTCCACACGCCACGAGCACATGATCACCATTGAGGACCCTATCGAGTTCGTCCACCCGCACAAAAAATGCCTGGTGAACCAGCGCGAAGTGAATTCCGACACCCACTCTTTCGCAAACTCGCTGCGCTCGGCTCTGCGCGAGGACCCGGACGTGGTGCTCATCGGCGAAATGCGCGACCTGGAAACCATCGAATCGGCCCTCCGCATTGCTGAGACGGGCCACTTGACGTTTGGAACTCTGCACACGAATTCCGCCGCCTCCACCATCAACCGTATCATCGACGTTTTCCCTGCGCACCAGCAGTCGCAGATTCGCGCCCAGCTTTCCATGGTAATGGAGGGCATTTTGTGCCAGGCACTTCTTCCGCGCAAAGATGGCCACGGACGCGTGATGGCCATGGAAATCCTGGTTCCCAACGCGGCCATTCGCAATCTGGTTCGTGAAGACAAGATTCACCAGATCTATTCCGCCATGCAGACCGGTCAGGAGCGCTTCGGCATGCAAACCTTCAACCAGTCGCTCCACACGCTTTATCAGCAAGGGCAGATTGACCTGGAAACAGCCCTGGCCCGTTCCAGCAATAAGGATGAGTTGCAGGACATGATCAGGCGCGGCGCGCCAACCGGCCCGCCACGCAGTCCCGCGCCCGGCGCTCCCGTGCGGAGGTAATGCGGTGGCAGATGGCATTCTTCAGGGCGAGGGCAGGTAATAATCGACACGGACACAGTGTCCGGAACGGAGGTAGTCGGAAATGTCCCAGTTTGAATTTCGAGGAACATCGCATTCGGGAGAGACTATCTCGGGAGTTCGTGCCGCACCCAGCCGGGAGGCGCTGGATTCTATTCTGCGCAAAGAATCGATTACGCCCCACAAGATTGTGGAGATAGGGCGAGAAATAGCCATCCCCAAGTTCAAGTGGGGAGAAAAGGTAAAGTCCAAGGAACTGGCCGTCTTCACCCGCCAGTTTTCCGTGATGATCGACGCGGGGCTTCCGCTGGTGCAATGCCTTGAAATCCTTTCCTCCCAGCAGGAGAACAAGGCCTTTGCCCGAATGCTGGCGGGCGTCCGCGGCACGGTGGAGGCCGGATCCTCCCTGGCCAACGCTTTGCGCCAATATCCCAAGGCATTTGACGACCTTTACACCAACATGGTGGAAGCCGGCGAAAGCGGCGGTATCCTCGACACCATCCTTCAGCGTTTGTCCACCTACATTGAAAAGGCTGTCAAACTGAAGCGATCCGTGCAGTCGGCCATGATTTATCCCGTGGCCGTGGTCGTGATTGCCGCGGGCGTGGTGACTTTGTTGCTTTGGAAAGTTGTCCCTATCTTTACCACGCTGTTTGCGGGTCTGGGTGTAGCCTTGCCGCTTCCCACCCGGATTGTTATCGCCCTCAGCCACTTTATTGCGAGCTTCGGGCCGCTGCTTATTGTCCTGCTCATTTTGATGGGTGTGGGGATTCGCTGGTACTACGGCACTCCCTCGGGTCGCATGGTGATTGACGCGTTCATCCTTAAGTTCCCGGTATTGGGGCCGGTCATGCGCAAGATTTCGGTGGCGCGGTTTTCCCGGACTCTCGGCACACTGATCACCAGCGGCGTGCCCATGCTGGAAGCGATGGATATCACCTCGCGCACCTCGGGAAACGCCGTGATCGAAAAAGCCATCGCGCAGGTCCGCAAAGCCATTGAAGGAGGCCGGACCATCGTCGATCCGCTACGCGAGACCGGAGTTTTCCCCAACATGGTGGTCCAGATGATCGGCGTGGGTGAGCACACCGGTTCGCTGGATTCAATGCTTCAGAAAGTGGCTGATTTTTACGAAGACGAAGTGGACGCGGCGGTGGCTGACCTGCTGACGGCGCTCGAACCAATGATCATTCTTTTCCTGGGAGTCGTCGTGGGCGGCGTGGTGATCTCGATGTATATGCCTTTGTTCTCGCTGATCGGCAAACTGGCAGGGTGATCTCAAAGAGCGCTGCCGGTTTTTCTTTCGAGCGATGGGCGCATTCCAAAGGGGACAGCGAAGAGAGGGAGGTTGAGTTCTGTGCCGCAAGAGCTGTTGTCCAAACGGAACTCAATCTCTATAATGCTCTCTAGTTCCCCTATGAAATTCACCGGCGAACTCCAAAGCTGGCTTCCCTGGGTCATTAAGATCCGCTTTGTCATCATCACCTTTGTTTTTGCCATCGACTACGCCATCGAGCAGATCTCGCCGAGCCCCAGTGGTATCCACTCGATTGAATATCTGGGCGAATTCGTCATCCTCTGGTACATCCTGAACCTTTTTTTCCTGATCTATAACCAGATCAGCCTGGATTATTCTTTGCAGGCGCATCTGCAGCTCTTCGCCGACATTTTCATCATCACGGCCATCGTCCACGTCACGGGCGACCTGGAGAGCAACTATTTTTCTCTCTATCTGGTTGCCATCATATTGGCCGCCATCCTGCTTCCGAGGGCGCGGGTTTTTGTGGCGGCCGGGGTCAGTTTTATTCTGACGGGCAGTCTGTTGGAACTTGCCCGCTTGCCCGTGCTCTACCCGGAATTCGCTGCGCGCCATCCCGCCTTAGCCAATCTCTCCAGCTCTTCCCGCGCATCGGTGGCTCTGGGGACGCTCCAGGTCAAAATTCTGGCCAGCCTCTTCGGGTTCTTTGCGGTTGCCTATCTGGCCAGTTATCTTGCCGAAACTCTGCGCAAGACCGGCGCAGAGCTTCGTGACCGCAGAGGGCAGGTGGCCAGCCTTCAGGCGGTGAATGAACACGTGATTCGCAGCATGAGGGACGGCTTGATCACCACGAACCTGGAAGGCATTGTGATGGAACTGAATCCTGCGGGAGTGGAGATACTGGGGTGCAAGAAGGACTCGGCCCTGGCGGAGCCCATTGAAAGCCTCCTGGGATGCCTCGGGCCCGAGTCCGAGGAATTTCGCCGCCTGGTTTCCGGCCACGGGCGGATGGAAGTGGAGTTCGATCACCCGTCAGGGGGAAAGCGCATTCTGGGCGTCTCTGTTTCGCACCTGGTGATTCCGGAAAGCGGGACGGCGGGCTACATTTACAGCGTGCAGGACCTAACAGTTCAAAAGCGCCTTCAGGCGCAATTCCGGATGCGTGACCGGATGGCGACGCTCGGACGCCTGGCCGCCGGTATCGCGCACGAAATCCGCAATCCGCTGGCATCCATTTCAGGATCGGCGAAGGTGCTGGAGACTATGGGAGACATCGATGAGGACGAACACAAGCTGATCGCCATCGTCAGCCGGGAATCCGAGCGTCTCAATAAGCTGGTTTCTGACTTCCTCCTCTATTCGCGGGAACAGCGCTTTGAATTCAGCGAAGTAGACCTTGTGGTCCTGATCGAGGAGACGCTGCTTCTGCTCCGGCACCGGTCCGATTTCCCTGGAAGCATCGGCATTGAACGCATTCTGCCGCGGCATCCTGTCAAGGTTCCGGCTGACGCCGACAAGCTCCGGCAGGTGTTCTGGAACGTCTGTGACAATGCCTTGAAAGCCATGAAGGATGGCGGAACGCTCACCGTTGAAGTCCGCGGCGGGCAACGCGGCATTGTACGGATTATTTTCCGCGACACCGGCCAGGGGATAGAACCTCCGCAGCTTGAGAGGCTGTTTGAACCGTTCCAGCCTGGTTTTTCGGAGGGAACGGGACTCGGGCTGGCCATTGTTTATCAGATCGTGCAGGGACACGGTGGCCACATTCAGGTGGAGTCTTCTCCGGGCCAAGGTACGGAATTCATTATCGACCTGCCCAAGTCAAAGCCGGCGGAGAAAATGCAGGACCTCAGAATTCATGCGGGCAGTCCCCATTGAACTGCTGGCGGATTCGAGTGCGGCCTTTTCTTGACATCGTGAGTGGATTCCCCGCAGGGCGGTTCGTTCCGAGCGATTTTGGAGTTAAGGGCAGGCCTGCGAAAACGGATACATGGCAAGAATACTGGTTGCAGACGACGAAAAATCCATTTGCCAGCTTCTGGAGATCACTTTTCGGAAGTCAGGATATCTGGTGGAAACGGTCACCAGCGGCACGGCGGCCAGGAAAAAAATTGAGTCGCAGGTGTATGACGTGATCATTGCGGACATTCGCATGCCTGACCTTACCGGAATCGACCTCCTTCAGCATGCGCGCACCACCCACAATCCTGCTGCATTCATTTTAATCACCGCGGTTCCTACCATGCCGACGGCGATTGAGGCGCTGAATCTGGGAGCCTACCGTTATGTCATCAAGACCGACAAGCTGGTGGAAGAAATCAAACTGGTAACTAACCATGCCCTGGAAGAAAGGGCTCTGCATGAGGAAAACGCGCGGCTGAGGAGGGAGATGCTGAGGGTGTTTGCCCAGGAAAACATCGTTGGCCGCAGCGAGAAGATTGCCGCCATCCTGGAAAGGGTCCGGAGCGTCGCACCCGCTAACAGCACGGTGCTGATCACAGGCGAAAGCGGGACCGGCAAAGAACTGGTGGCCCGCGCCATCCATGAGGCCAGCCAGCGCCGTAATAAGCCTTTTGTTTCCATCAACTGCGGGGCATTCCCTGAGACTCTTCTCGAGAGCGAGCTTTTCGGTTATTTCAAAGGCGCATTCACGGGCGCCGACAGCAATCGAAAGGGAATCATCGAGTCCGCCAGCGGCGGCACGCTGTTTCTGGATGAAATTGGCGAGACCAGTCCCGGCATGCAGGTCAAATTGTTGCGCGTCCTGCAGGAAAGGACGGTGCGGCCACTGGGAGGGACGCAGGATGTCCCGGTTGATGTCCGCCTGGTCGCCTCTACCAACCGCGACCTGAAGGCCATGGTGGAGCAGAACCAGTTCCGGGAGGACTTCTTCTACCGGGTCAGCGTGATTCCCATCCACGTTCCGCCCCTGCGCGAGCGGAAGGACGACGTCGAACCACTGGCACGGCACTTCCTTAAGAAATACTCGCTCGAGATGGGAAAGCCGACCGGGGACTTTGATTCCGCTGCCTTCTCTGCGCTGATGCAATACGCCTGGCCAGGCAATGTTCGTGAACTGGAAAACGCTGTCGAGCATGCCGTGGCGGTGGGCGGCGGACGCGAGGGGCTGGTACGGCTGGAGCATCTTCCGGCCAACATTCATGGAAGAGGATCCGAAAGGGAAGTGGTGCTCGAGATCCCGAAAGAGGGCCTGGACTTTGAGTCGAAGATGGCAGAGGTTGAGAAACGCTTTCTAGTGGAAGCGCTGAAACTGGCCGGAGGTGTAAAGCGGCGCGCTGCGGACCTGCTGCACATGAGTTACCGGTCATTTCGCCATTATGCCAAGAAACACGGAGTCTGAATGCTGCTGGTGCATCCGAAATGACGGATCCCTCCCGACAGGAACTCCCTGGAACCAAACAGGCGCCGGCCTGCGGGCGGCGGCGCTCCTTCCTGGCAGGCACACCCTGGGCCCCGGTCAGCCTGATCTTATTGGCTACCTTTCTGGTTTACAGCAACACCCTGGGCTTCAGGTTTGTTTACGATGATCGCGGCCAGATCCTGGCCAACGTTCAGGTGCACGCCTGGCGCTACGCTCCCCATTACTTTCTTGAAAGGGTGTGGAACTTTGCCTACCCGGGAATCCTGGGCAATTATTACCGGCCCATCTTTCTGCTCTTCCTCCTTCTGAATTACAAAATTTTTGGCCCTTTCCCGGCGGGGTGGCACCTGGTGAGCGTGGCCGCGCACATGGGAGTAACGTATCTGGTCTATGTTCTGGCGCGCCGCCTGAACAGTGACGGCCCGACGGCGCTGATTGCCGCTCTGATATTCGGGCTCCATCCCGTGCACATTGAATCGGTGGCCTGGATTTCAGGCGCCACCGACCCGCTGCTGGCCCTGTTTCTGTTGCCGTCGTTTCTTTGTTATCTCAACGCCCGGGAACAGGCGGCGCACCGGAGGGCATGGTTTGCGGGTTCGCTGACCCTCTATGCTCTTGCCATGCTATCAAAAGAAACGGCCCTGATTTTGCCCATCATCATTTTCACTTTCGAATGGCTGTGGCAGGAAGCTTCCGGGGGAACAGGGTTGAGGACGGTGTTTAAGCGCACCCGCACAGCCATCGTGCGTATTGTGCCGTTCCTGCTGCTGACCGTTGTTTATCTGGCGGTGCGCTGGTATGTGCTCGAGGGATTGGGGCATACCATGGTCCCGCTGGGGGCCTGGACCATCCTTCTCACCTGGCCACACCTGCTGTTGTTCTACGTCTGGCACCTGGCGTGGCCCTTTGGCCTCAGCGTTTTTTACAACGAGCCTTATGTCGGGACGCCAGGTCTGGTGCCTTTTGTTCTGCCGCTGGCCGGACTCGTTTCTGTGGCATTTCTTGTTTTCCTGGCAGTGCGGAAGCTGGCGAGGACCGCACCAGAGGATGGACGCCTGGTTGTTTTCCTATGTACATGGATACTCATTCCGTTTATTCCATTGCTGGACCTTTCTGTGTTGCCGGTGGGTGAAATCGCTCACGACCGTTACCTCTACCTGCCGTCGATCGGTTTTTGCATTCTGCTGGCCATGGCCATACGCCGCATTCCTTTTAGGAAGCTGAAGATTCTGGGACTTCCTGCATTGCAGGCAGTGGCGGTGCTGTCGCTGGTCTTGTTGTTTGGAATTTCGACACCCATGCAGGACCGTTATTGGGCGAATGACTTGAAGCTCTATTCCAGGGGAGTTTCGCGCTCTCCGCAAAACAAGCTGGCCAGGACCAACCTCGGCAACGCTATGGGTGAGGAGGGCCGCTACGCCGAGGCGCTCGCGTTCTACCAGCAGGTCCTGGCGCGCGACCCCGGCTTCTGGCTGGCCATTTACAACACGGGTTACACCTATTACCGCATGGGCCGGCTGCACGAAGCGGAACAATATCTCAAGCGCGCCATCGCAGTGAATGGTGTCGACAGTGACGAGTATTTTTACCTGGGGCTGGCGTGCCTGAAACTCGGAGATGTTGATGATGCGGAAAAAGCCGTGCGGCATGCGCTGAAGCTTCAGCCGGGAGGGCTGGCCTACCATTTTGCTTTGGGGATGATCCTGAAGCTCAAGGGGGATATTCCCGGCGCGCTGGCCCAATTTAAGGAAGAATTGAGAAATTTTCCGGGCGAAACGGGGGCAGCGCAGCAGATTGAGGCCATCCGGAGCCGGACAGAAAAAAGTGGCGAAAAACAGGGCCCGCAACCGGAGTGAGCAAGGTTATCCTCCGGCTCCGCGGGGGCCGGACGGGGCTCCACTTGCGGTATATCAAAGTTCCTCTTTCCGTTGCAAAACGCTTCTGTGACGGTTTTTGTCAGATAATTTCGACAAAATTCGGCATCAATAGTGGTTTTTCCAGTCTTGTATTGAAGGAAGCGAAGCGGTGGTATGATAACTCCTTGTATTTTCACAGGCAGGCCTGGGCATAAAGAATTCTTTAGCTTTGACCGATGTGGAATCTAGGATGCACCACCGTGAGTGGCTTTGTCAGATTGAGAGATTCAGGTAAGGTTAAAGGAGGAATGAATGCGAAGAGATGCGAAGGGGTTTTCGCTGATCGAACTGCTGATCGTCGTGGCGATCATCTTGATTATCGCCGCGATCGCGATCCCGAACTTGCTGCGCTCGAGGATCGCCGCCAACCAGGCGTCCGCAGTTGGATCGCTGAGGACCTACAACACGGCTGAAGTTACATATGCTTCAACCTACAACAGCGGCTACAGCGCGACCATGGGTTATCTGGGCCCACCGGCAAGCGGCGCCATGCCCACGTCCACGGCGTCCGGACTGGTGGACAGTGTGCTCTCAGGCGGCACGGCAACGGCCATGGGAGCGGTGAAGAGCGGCTACAGCTTCACGTATTCTCCCGGACCCGTCGTGGGAGGCCGAATCGACACTTACCAGTTCTGGGCGGACCCCGTAACACGCGGAACCACCGGCACAAATTCCTATTACACGGACCAATCCGGCGTCATCCGCCAGAACTCGAACAACACTCAGGCCAGTTCGGCAGATTCGCCTCTTGCGGGCTGATATCTCGCGGCGTCTTAGTTGGATCTAGCTCCGCCACCTCCAGTGGGGGAATCCTTTGGTTCCCCCATTTCTTTCCTCCCTGAAGTTTTGGTTAAGGTCTGCTGCTGGTCCGTATCCTGAGCCAATGGGGTCGAACCACGCGGTACGTGGTGTGTGCTATGTTTGCAGAAGACCGGGTGGTGAATGAGTTTCTTTCGCAGCGCCGATAAATTGAGATGGCGTGCGGAGGTAGGCCGGGACGGTGGCCGGCCGGCAACCGTCCAACCTGATGCCGTTCTGATTGGCGCCCTCATCTTTTGCGCTGCGCTCCCTTATCTCAACACGCTTCTCAACGGTTTTGTTTATGACGACAACCGGCAGGTGCTGGACAATCCCTATCTGAAAAATTTTCATTTCCTGCCGCAAATATTTGGGACCACGGTGTGGTCGTTTGTGGGCAAGCAGGGCGTTTCGAATTATTACCGTCCCATGATGACCCTGGGATACGCCTTGTGCTACCACCTGTTCGGCCCGCTGGCCTATGGGTTCCACCTGGGCAACGTCTGCCTGCACGTGTCCATCGTCGTGCTGCTGTTTTTTGTGGCCCGCCGCCTGTTCAATGACAGTGCGGTTGGCTTCGCGGCCGCCTGCCTGTTTGCCATTCACCCAATCCACACCGAAGCGGTGGCGTGGGTCGCCGCTGTCACAGACCTTGAGGTCACCTTTTTTTATCTGCTCACCTTCTGGCTGTTTCTCAATATGGCTCGCCCGCAGGGAGGAATTTCACCCTGGATCAAGCTGGCCGCGGTCGTGAGTTTTGCGCTGACGATTTTGTCCAAGGAGCAATCGCTCACGTTTCCGTTCCTGGCCATGGTTTATGAGCACTTCTTCCGGGGTGACCGTGCGGAGACACACTGGTGGCAAAAGTTGCGCCGATATGGCGACTTCTGGCTGATGGACTTCGCCTATGTGGTGTTCAGGGTCGAGCACCTGGGGGCTTTCGCGCCGCAGATCCAGTTGTCGCAACTCGGATGGTATTCCAGCATTCTTTCGGCCCTGGCTCTGGTGGGACAGTATCTTGGAAAACTATTCTGGCCGGTCCATCTTTGCGCCTACTATGTTTTCCAAAAAGGAACATCCGCGTTTGAGCCGCGAGTGATGGCAGGCATCGCCGCGCTCGCTGCGTGTGCAGCGGTTTTTGCCCTGATATTCCGGCGCAACCGGACGGCCGCGTTTGGTTTCATCTGGTTTTTCCTGACACTGGCGCCGGTGCTCGATGTCCAATACCTGGCGGGAAATGTTTTTGCAGAACGGTACCTCTACCTGCCCTCGGTGGGTTTTTGCTGGATTGTGGCCTGGGCCGGGGTGAAGCTTTGGAGAGCGCTTGCCGCGCGCAACAGTGACTCGGGCCACGCCCTGCTGGCGGCGTGCTGTGCGTTGGGACTGCTGATGGCGGTCCGCGTGGTAACGCGCAACCGCGACTGGCGCATCGATGTGGCGCTTTACAGCCAGACCCTGAAGCTTTCTCCCAGGGCCACCAATATCCGCGAAAACCTGGGCGTGGTGGACTGGAACCACGGGAGAATTGGCGAGGCGGAGAAGCAATGGGATATAGCGCTGAAACTGAATCCCAACTCCCCGATTACGCTCACCAATCTTGGCCTGGTCTACGCGAAAAGAAAGGAGTACCAGAAGGCGGAACATTTTTTCCGTGAAGCGATGTTGCACAAACCCGGTTACACTGATCCGCACCTGAACCTGGGAAGCATGGACATGGACCTTGGCCGTTTTCAGGATGCGGAATGGCAGTTGCGTGCCGCGGTGGCGCTTTCACCCCTGATTCCCAGCTGCCACAACAAGCTCGGTATGTTGTATTTTAAGGAAGGGCGTCTTTCCGAGGCGGCTGCGCAGTTTTCTCAGTCGGTGCAGGCGGCCCCGAACTTTGAAGGGTACGATGGGCTGGGCGACGTCTACCTTCAGTGGGCGGATTTAGGCCGTGCCCGGCAGGCGTATGCGGCTGCCAGCCGGATCAATCCTTATGACAGCCGCGCCCATTTCGGACTTGCCCGCGTTGCGGCAGCGGCCGGACACCGGCAGGCTGCTCTGGCGGAATATGCGCGGGGGTTTGAGACAGATCCGAACAACCAGGAAGCAAAAAGCGCCGTCCAAACATTAAGGGCAAGTGAGATGCATGAAGGAAACGATGCCGAGCAATAGCCGGGGTCGATTTAAACCCCTGATAGTTTTGTGCGCGGTGCTGAGTGTTCTGCTGATGGTGCCGTCAGCAATTTCGGCACCTTCCTCCGCTGCCGCCATGCTGCCCCTCGATCAATTCATCACCAGAGTGCAGAGCAGTTATCACGACGTCAGGGCAATTCGCGCAGATTTTACCCAGACTTACGACGCAGGAGGCGGCGCCCGGGAGGAATCAGGAACGGTGGTGTTTGCCCGTGGTGGACGAATGCGATGGGACTACCGGGAGCCGCAGAAAAAGATTTTCCTCTCCAATAAAAAAGAGGTCTTGCTTTATCTTCCCGAGGAGAGACAGCTCAATCGCTCCTCCGTGAAGCAGAGTGAAGACTACCGTGTCCCCTTCCGTCTGCTGCTTTCCCGGCTTGACCTGAAGAAGGTTTTCTATAAATTCGAGGACGCCAACAACCAATTCCAGCATCCTCCTGAAGACCGCGTGATCATTGCTTATCCGAAAAATGGAGACAAGATGGGTTACAAGCACGTGGTCATGGAATTTGATCCGCAGCTAGACATCCGGCGGCTGGTGATTGTGTACACCAACGGTACAAGCATGAAATTCAGGTTCAGCCATATTGACCGCAATCCTTTGTTGGCATCCACGCTCTTTGAACTGACCCCGCCTCCCGGGACCCAGATTGTTAATCAGCCATAACGGCACAGGGAATTGAGAGCGCGGTCGTCCATTCCCGAGTTTCATTTTCGTGGCAAAAAGGCAAGGCTAGTCCGGTTATTTCAGCGCCAGGGAGTGGATGGCGGCGGCCACGCCGTCCTGGTCATTGGAGTGGGTGAGATGCCAGCCATCGCCGGCCAGTCCCGGGGTGCTGTTGCCCATGATCACCGGATAGCCAGCCATCTGGAGCATCTCAAGGTCGTTGAAATTGTCGCCAATCGCCATCACTTCACTCGGATGGCTTCCCATCTGGTCGAGCAACCATTGCAGGCCGCTGGCCTTGGAACAGCCCAGATTCATGACGTCGAGCAGCGAAATGTCGCGCTCAAAATACTTGGTCCACGTTAGATGGACTCGCCTGCCGGCAGTTGACGCGTGCAACAGGTGTTCCAGCGGCTCCAGAAACGCCGGCGCCCCGCCAAACATTACCTGAATGGGATCGCCTGGCAGCGCGGCTGCAAGGTCGGCCACCTGCAACAGGTAATCCGGGGCTGTTTTCAGATACCAGCGGAGAGGTCCATCGGATGCAGCATTCTGCTGCATCATCACCTGCCCGCGCCCGGGGTGGTCAAAGATCGCCACCGCATAAGGACGGTAATCAATGGCTGCTTCCAGCGCCTGGACCGCGATTTCCCGAGGCAGGAAGTTGTGGTGCAGGAGATCGCCGGAAAGCGTCCGTATGACGGCGCCGTTCGAGGTGATCAGCGTGACTGGGAAGGGCAGGGAATCAAGCAGTGGCCTCGCGGAGTGGTATCTGCGCCCGGTGATAATCACAATCCGGATACCGCGCTCTGAGGCGGCGGCAAGCGCCCGGAGATTGGACTGAGAGATTTCAAGACTGCTATTCAGAAGGGTTCCATCAAGGTCGACTGCAATTACGCGAATGGGCATCCTGGTTGAATTGTAGCACGGCCGGGCAGTCGCCAGCCCTGGCCTGCCGCATCTTCACGCGAGCGTTGATGCACGGACTGCCACGGCTTGCCCGGAAATTGTCAGGCTTCAAGAGCGCGTGTTATATTAGCGAGGATACTGTTGAAATTGGGCGCGTAGCTCAGTTGGGAGAGCGCGGCGTTCGCAACGCTGAGGTCGAGGGTTCGAATCCCTTCGCGTCCACCAGTTTTCTTGATCCCTCCTTTTGCTTCGTAACGGCCCGCGATCGCAGTTTTGATCTCCAGTCCCGGTTTGGGCCCGCCGATAGAGATATCATCCGCCAAAAGGGGACGCCATGCTGTGCGCTAAATGTGGCCAGGAAAACCCGGACAGGCAGGAATTCTGTTCGCGGTGCCACGCTCCAGCGTGGTTCACCTGTCCTTCCTGCAAGCATGCCCAGGACCATGGCGGAAAATGCGACGAATGCGGGCTGGATTTTGCGAAGTATGCGGCGATGCTGGTCTTTCAAACTCAGGCGGCCAGCAATCAGGCACGGCAGCGAAAAAAGGGGCGGAATGAAATTGTCCGGCAGATCCTGCTTCTGCCGATCACCGGTGGGTTGTCGTTGCTCAAATACCTGAAGCGATCAAAAGATTCGGGTTAAACACGCCGCAGCCCGCAGGAACATTCTTTTTCCGCGGGAAGGTTTTGTTGGTATGCCGGCGGCGGAAGCGTGCCCGTGCGGGATCCTACTTGCTTTCAGTGGCAGCCATGTACTTCTGGGCGTTTTCCAGAAGCAGTTGCGCCTGGGACATGTGGCCAACCGCGTCTTGCACCAGCGGATCGTTCTCGATCCGGATCCGGTCGGACACGTCGGTACCGTAAATGTCTTCAATCAGCAGTTCGCGAATGCGCAGCTTGACAAAATCCAGGTTGGCCTGCACTTCCGCGGACGTTACGGGTATCTTCTGATCAATCAGAAACTTATTGAAGTCCGCAATGTCCTCGTCTGTCGGCTGGAAGTCTTCCGGGATCGTCTTGTGTGTAGCCAGGAAGTGCTGGGCAAAGCTGAAAAAAGCACCGTTTTGTTCGAGCGTGCGCTCCGTTTCATTCAGTTTCGGTGGCTCTACCTTCACGTCGGGCGTGATCCCTCCGCCTCCATAAACCTTGCGGCCCCCGTCGGTCAGCCTGACTTCGGTGTGCGGCGCCGGAGTACCCTGCGGGTGGTAGTAATAATCGTAGAGCGAGACCGTGTCGTAATCGCGCTGGATCAGGCGGCCGCTTGGCGTGTAATAGCGGGCTGTTGTGAGAGCCAGGCCTGTCTGGTCACTCAGGGGGTAAACCGTCTGGACCAAACCCTTCCCGAAGCTGGTCTCGCCCATCACCAGGGCCCTATCATGGTCCTGCAAGGCCCCCGTCACAATTTCAGCGGCGCTGGCTGTCATTCGGTTGATCAAAATGACGATGGGGTAGCGATTTCCCTTATCGCCGTGCGTGGCGTAATAGCGTTTTTCGGGCGAGGAGCGTCCATAATGATAGACAATCAGCTGCCCCTTCTTCAGAAAGTGATCTGAAACCTCGACGGCTTCCTGGAGCAGTCCGCCGGGATTTCCCCGCAGGTCCAGAATCAGGCCGGTCGTGTGCTCGGAGTCCAGCTTTTTCAGAGCCTGCGACAGCTCGGTATTCGTCGTTTCATTAAAGCGGCTGATGTGGATATAGGCGACGTGGGGCTTGACCATGAAGACATCATCCACGCTTGGCTGGGTGATCTCCCCGCGGGTGACGGTAAAACTAAGGGGTTTGGTCGCGCCCTGGCGCTGAACCATCACATGCACAATGGTGCCGCGCGGGCCCTTCAGCATCTTGGCGACCTTATCGGTCTGCTCGTTCAGCGAGGATTCCAGGCCGACCGCGCTTTTGCCGTTGACCTGCTCAATCACATCGCCCGGACGAAGCCCGACCTTGAAGGCCGGAGAACCAGGAATAGGCGCCACCACAAAGGTCACCAGTTTGCCCATCTTGCCGGGCCTGGACTGGATGCTCATCCCAACGCCGAAATAGCGGCCTTCCTGGTCTTCCCGCAGCATGGCAAAGGCGCGGGGATCAAAGAAGTTGGAGTGGGGATCCAGGGTCCGCAACATACCCGGGATGGCCCCCAGGAAGTTGCTGTTTGTCGGGCCGTAGATGGCGTTGTTGGGGTCGACAGGGCTGGCGTAATTTTCCTGAATCTTATCGTAGATGCTGGTAAACTCGCGCAGACTTACCTGAAAGG
This sequence comes from Terriglobia bacterium, assembly GCA_035277665.1. GTDB lineage: Bacteria > Acidobacteriota > Terriglobia > UBA7540 > UBA7540 > SCRD01. The sequence goes on along the minus strand of DATEKC010000140.1, from coordinate 5,100 downwards.
ATGTGTCGCTGTCGTTTGCGTTTGCCGTCGTGGCCTCAACCTGCGGGCCATATAATCCGCCCAACATCGCACATACGACCAGCGTAGCGAAGATAAACCAGCCCGCGCGTCGACTTTGCTTCATTACTTTGCAGCTCCTTTGCCCTGCCTGAAAATTATAGCACGGGCCGCCACCGGCAAGCGATTCCCACAAGGGCCCCTGACACCCCGTTCAAGAGGCCTTTCCCCCGTGTGGCAAGTATAGAAGAGCGCGGGGCTGGGGGCAAGCCCTGTCCCCCGTCCGGCCGGCAACAGTTGCATTGACAGAATAGAGCTGGGAGTGCAAAATGAGAAGCTGCACGGCCAAAAATGTAACACCCTTCAGCCCAGTTTGCGCCCGTAGCTCAGCTGGATAGAGCACTTGCCTACGAAGCAAGGGGTCGGGAGTTCGAATCTCTCCGGGCGTACCACTCTTTCTTATAGCCTGAGCGGCAAGGAAACCCTCATGGGCGGCCCCTTACTTTTCAGCCGGGATTGAATTAGTATGTTGCAGGCGCCTCAGGTGCTGGAACGCAAGATGATTTAATCCAAGGGGCAGGGAAGCCATATGTCCCAGGCCTGGAAAGAATGGGAAGGTCAGGTCATCAACAGGGATTTCCGCCTGCGCCGGTACCTGGGCGGATCGGAACACAGCGCCGTGTTCCTGACGGAAGATTGGGAACGAGGGCTTGAAAAAGCCGTGATCAAGCTTGTTGCAGCCGACCCTGAGAGTGCAGACCGCCAGCTATTTCAGTGGAAGGAAGCCGCGAAACTGTCTCATCCTCATCTGATAAAGCTCTTTCAGACGGGGCGCGGCCGGCTGGAAAATACGGACCTGCTCTACCTGGTGATGGAGCATGCCGAACTTGACCTGTCGCAAATTATCCCGCGCGAGACATTCCCTCCCGACGAAACACGCGAAACGCTCAAGCTGATTCTGGACGCCCTGGCCTTTCTTCATGGCAAGGGCTTTATTCATGGCCACCTGACGCCTGCCAATATCATGAGTGTTAATGGTGAACTCAAACTCTCCAGTGATGGGATCAGCCGGATGGGCCACTGGAGCGGCCGTCGCGGGGCCCAGGGTGACTACGACCCTCCCGAGACAGAAAACGGAGTTTACGGCCCGCCTGGTGACGTATGGTCGCTCGGCATCATACTCGTTGAGACGCTGCCGCAGCGTCCGCCGGCCTGGGTGAGGACGGAAGAAGGGGACCCGGTGCTGCCCCTGACGCTTCCGTCACCATTCAATGAAATCGCGCGCAACTGTTTGCGCCAGGACCCGCAGCGCCGCTGGAGCGTCGCCGAGATACGGGCGCGGCTGGAACTGGCCGCACCCATACCGCAGCCCCAACGCAGCGCCTTGCTGCAAATCAGCTTGATGAAGCGGCGTTACGTTATTCCGATTGTTGGGGCCGCGCTTGTGCTGGCAGCGATCCTGGCAGGCTCAAAACTGCTGGACCGTCACCATGCCCGGCCGAACCCAGAACCAGCCCCCGTGACGAGTTCCAACGGGAAACCCGCGCGCAAGATGACCTCGATGAAGAAAAGCGCCAGCCGCGTTCCTCGGCAGCCACCCTCTCGCGGACCCGTCGTTCGGGCGAAGACGCCTGGTGGCGGCATCGTTCAAAATGGAGTCCGCCATAAAGTCTTGCCCGACGTGCCGCAGAGCGCAAGCAGCACCATCGAGGGGACCGTAAGAGTCAGCGTGAAAGTGTCCGTTGATCCGTCAGGGCGCGTGGCGGAAGCCTCGCTTGTTTCTCCCGGGCCCAGCCGGTACTTTGCCAATCTGGCTTTGCGGGCCGCACGGCAGTGGGAATTCTGGCCTGCAACAGTTGATGGTCGGCAAGTCTCGAAAAGTTGGATATTGAAATTTGAGTTTACGAAGACCGGGACCGACGCCTTTACATCTCCTTAAACTTTCATCATCACGAAAGCGGTTGGGCCATCCTGATAACCGGGTGCAGTCGGTTTGATCAGGGAATGCGGGTATGAAAATTGTCAGCATCGGCGAAGTTTTGTGGGACGTGATCGGCGGCCGGGAGCATCTGGGCGGCGCTCCGTTCAACTTTGCAGCGCATGCCAGAAAACTGGGGCATGAAGTCTGCTTCATCAGCGCCGTGGGATGCGACGAACGCGGCCGCAGGGCGCTCGAGCGCATGGCCCAGATGAACCTCTCAACCCGCTTTATCCGCCGCGTCGAGGGCTTTCCAACGGGCATCGCATCGGTCGAGCTGGACGCTGTCGGCCAGCCAAAGTTCCGCATTGAGCATCCGGCTGCTTACGATTTTGCGGAACTGACAACAACTGACCTTGATGAAATTCTTTCGCCTGCGCCTGACTGGATTTATTTTGGGACGCTGGCCCAGGAAAGCTCAGGAACAAGCGCAGTTACCAGCAGATTGCTCGCCGCAAAAAGTGGTGCCCGACGCTTCTATGACATTAACCTGCGCCCATCCTGCTACACGCCGCGCCTTGTCCGTGAATTGATGTCGCAGGCCACGGTGGTCAAGCTCAATGAGGAAGAGGTTTCCCTGGTTGACCGGATGTGCGGCCGGTCGCATTCCAGTCTGGAGGATTTTTGCCGTGACTACGCGGCCCTGCTTGGCTGGGAAGCTGTTTGCGTAACTCGTGGGGCCGAAGGTTGTGTGCTTCTGGTTGGCGATAAAATTTTCAGCGCTCCGGGCTATGCTGTGAAAGTGGTAGATGCTGTTGGAGCCGGCGATGCTTTTGCGGCCGCTCTCGTTCACGGGCTGGGCAACGGATGGCCTGCCCCGCAGGCGGCGGATTTTGCTAACCGCGCGGGCGCTCTGGTCACCAGCCGTCCCGGCGCCATTCCTCCCTGGACGATGGACGACATCAAGGCGCTCGGAAGGTAGCACTACCCCCGCCAGCCTATTGCCGCCTTCTGCGCCGAAAGCTGATCGCATCGCCTCCCACCGGAACTTTCTACGTTGCTCATACCGGAACTTCTCACTTTGCAGCGACAGATCGGCCGATTTTGCTTGACAAATCTACGCTACTGTGCTAGTCTCCATATTGACTCGCCGGGGCGGTCCTGTCGGAGCGGGGCGAAGGGGCGCTTTGGCCCAGGGGTGACCGCCATGCGGAACCGGCGGCGGGGACGAGAAAAAACGCGATATGAGGAGGTCGATTTTGGCCGCTTTGGGGCCGAAAAATAAAAAAAGATACCTTATTTTGGAAAACGAAGCCGAGAAGTTGTTGAAAACAAAGGCAAAGGCTACACATGTTAGCCGAAACGAACCCGAAAACGAACCCGAGAAGTCCTTTAGAATCGCACCTGTCGAAAAAACGAACCCAAAAACGAACCCAAGAAGTCCTTTAGAATCAGACCGTGAAAAAAAAGAACCCAAAACGAACCCGAGGCGGGCGCTGACCCTGGTTCTTGGTGTCTGCCATCAGCGAAGCTGAGAGGGAAATAGATAAAATTGAAGTGTGAAGGGTGAAGGATGAAAAAGGTTACTGGGGGAGCGATGAATGGCGCTGCTTCTAAGGGATCACAACAGATCGGGTGGAATGAAATCAGTCAACCGCCTCTCGCCTCGCTGGAAATTGTGGGGCTTTAACAGGGTACATCGCTTGTTTGGGGAAGCCGGCGCAGCGCGACCGTTATACTCCCAGTTTTGTAGGCCTAAAGCGAGTAACAACTTGTCAAGGGCGTCGCATGAATTGGCCGGCAGCGGATTAGTCCCCGTCCTGCCATGAGATATAATCGAGGCTTGGGCAAAGCACACAAAATCCACGCGGTATTGGCCTGCTGCTTCTTGCTGACGGCGCTTGGGGCAGTGCCTGCACGGGCACAACATGAGCGCGGAGAGATTCGCCTGAAAGTTCAAGACCAAAGGGGAGGGCCGCTGGCCGCTTCCGTCGATCTCGCGAGCGAGTCGAACCATGTCCATCGCAACTTCGTCACCGGCCCAGGAGGGAATTTCGTTGCGCGGGAGCTCCCATTCGGCCTGTACAGCCTGGATGTGACCTGCCCAGGCTTTCTTCCCTTCAAGAAGCTCGTTCAGGTGCAGTCTGAAGTGCCGGTCACCATTTCCGTCACGTTGGGGCTTGCACACTTAAAAAGCAGCATTAACGTATCAGGCTCGGCCACGCTGATTGATCCCCAAAGCGCCAGGACCGTTTACTCGGCAGGACCCCGAACCATCCACCAGCAACTTCCTGCGCAACTGGGTCGCGGCGTAACGGATGTGGTGGATTCTGAGCCGGGCTGGCTGTATGAAGCGAACGGAGTGCTGCATCCTCGCGGTTCAGAATATGATGTGCAGTTTGTGGTAAATGGGTTGCCGCTAACTGAAAACCGGTCTCCAGCTTTTGCGCCCCCGCTTGCCGTGGATGATGTTCAGTCGATGCGGGTGATGACAGCGGGCTTCCCGGCCGAATATGGCCGCAAACTGGGCGGAGTGGTGGAAGTGACGACAGTGAAGGACCTGCCCGCAGGCTTTCACATGAGCGCAGAGGCCCAAGCCGGGAGTTTCGCGACGGCAGCTGGCGGAGTTGAGATGGGATACGCTCAGGGCGCCAATCAGTTCATGTTTTCAGGGAATGCCGGCGTTACGGACCGCTATCTTGATCCGCCTGTGATTGCCAACTACACGAACCGCGGTTCGAATGGGACAGCCGGAGCTAGCTGGTCCAGCGATCTTAGCCGGCGCGACCATCTGAGGGTATCGATTCGCCACGCTGATACCCGCTATGCCGTACCCAACGAACTTGTACAGCAGCAGGCTGGCCAGCGTCAGGACACCGCCGACAGTGAAACCAATTTGCAGGCTGATTACAGCCGCGTGCTGTCACCAACCCTTTTGTTCGGCGCTGAGGGAAGCTTCAGGGACGAATCATTCGAATTATGGTCGAACAGCTTCTCTACGCCTGCCATCGTCAGCCAGCAGCGGGGATTCCGGCAGGGTTACGGCCGGGTCACGCTGGCGGGATCGAAAGGGACCCACAATTGGAAAATCGGGGTCGATGCGATTTTTAATCCTGTGCACGAAAACCTGCAGTACGCCATCACCAATCCCTCGTTTTTTGACCCGGAGACGGCGCAGAGATTTG
>DATEKC010000139.1:0-7110 GCA_035277665.1 Terriglobia bacterium | reverse complement strand
TGCCTTCCCGCGTAAACACACAGCCGTTGCGGGCGTTCCGCGTGGGCATGACGCAATCAAACATGTCGACGCCCAGCGCCACGCACCTTACCAGGTCCTCCGGCGTTCCCACGCCCATCAGGTAACGGGGGCGGTCTTCGGGGAGAAAACCCGCCACGTGTTCGGTCATTCCATAGAGATCGTCCTTGGGCTCGCCCACTGAAAGCCCGCCGATGGCGTAACCCTCAAAGCCGAGCTCGCCGATCTCCAGCGCGCTTTCCCGGCGCAGACCTTCATCCGTGCCGCCCTGCACAATCCCGAACAGGCTCGGCCCGACTTCTGTTTGTCCAGCTTCTGCAAAGTCGCAACCCTGAAGCCTGGCTGCGTTTTCCGCAAAGTATTTTTTTGAGCGTTGCGCCCAGCGGCCCGTCAGACGCACTGAGCGCTTCAGCGTTTCGTGGCTCGAAGGATAATCCACGCACTCATCGAGCGTCATGATGATGTCGGCCCCCAGCGCAAGCTGAAACTCCATCACGCTTTCGGGCGAAAAAAAGTGCGGAGTGCCGTCCAGGTGCGAGCGAAACCACACACCGTCTTCGGTCACCTTCCCCAGGCCTTTCAGACTCATCACCTGGAAGCCGCCGCTGTCAGTCAGGATGGGGTGCGGCCAGCTCATAAACCGGTGGAGGCCGCCGAGCTCGCGCACGCGTTCATGCCCGGGACGCATACAAAGATGATAGGTGTTGCCCAGAATTATCTGCGCGCCCGTTTCTTCCAGTTGCGCCTGGGTCATGGCCTTCACGGCCCCGGCGGTGCCTACCGGCATGAAGATGGGCGTCTCCACGTCGCCGTGCGCCGTGTGCAGGATGCCCGTCCTGGCACGGGTGTTCTCATCTCTGGCGGTAATTTCAAACTTCAATCCCATGGCACACTTGTTCCAGCCCATCCCGCGGGACGCAAGTCCGGCGTTCGTCCATTTGAGGGATTATGTCTCAGACCGGGCCGAAGATTTATTGTTAGCACAGCCCGGCAGGCAGGGCAATGTTGCGCGGGCCCCGCGACCCGATTTCATGACAGGAGCAAAGCAAACCCGACTTTGACGACCACCAGGAGCACCCAGATTCCGAATATGATCATGAAGACAGTGCTGCTTTTCACCTTCTTCTGCACTACTCTCGAAAGGCCGATGGCCAGCAGCGCCATAAACCAGAAGACAACAAAGTCAAGCGAACTCGCCAGGGCGAAAAGGGCGTGGGAAGACGTTAAGGGGTTCATGAAGAACCCGGGATTGGTAGGCGCCGGAATCCGCGGATTGAAGGCGCCGGCGTCCCCGAACAGCGCCACGGCTATGGCCATCACTCCGCCCACAATGCTCGGCATGTCGGCGTAGCAGGTCACGGCAAACACCTGCCTGAAGTGTGCCTGCTGGCCCAAAAAAACATTCAAAATCAGCAGCCCGATTCCGGCAACGATGAGCATAAAAAGCGGAGTGCCCAACACCGCGCCGACCGGCATCACGATGCGCAAGACGGCCCCGGACTTTGCCGCAATCTGGTTCAATTGCGCCGGGTCCATCTGGGCCGCCCGCCCGCTGCGCTGAATCCCCTGCAGGGCAATCTGGCTGGCGCCAATCTTCACCAGCATGGTTTCAATCACCGAAAATGAGACCAGGATCAACAGGACCAGCGGCGCAATCCAGTCCGGTTTGCGCGCAATATCTTCAAAGGTCGCGCCGGGTTCAATAAAAACGCCGAGCAAGCGGGAAAGGAACGGCATGTTGGGGGCAGCCTGTCGGGTATCGAGCGAGGAAGCAGTGTCGGCCATAAGGTTTCCCTCAGGAAGTTTGGGATTGCAGGCTTTTTTCTTGCCCGCCTACTTTGTAACACTTATTCGGACACAACGGAATCGGACCCTGCCAGGAAGCAGGTTCCCGGAACTCTGTGACCCATCCATTGCCGGCGCCGGTGGCGGTTATTCGTGGAGGGCGGCGTCGAGGAACGCGCGGAGCTTGCGGCTGCGCGAAGGGTGCCGCAGCTTGCGGAGCGCCTTGGCTTCAATCTGCCGGATCCGCTCACGCGTGACGGCGAAGCTCTGGCCCACTTCTTCCAGCGTGTGTTCGCTGCCGTCATCCAGACCGAACCGCATCTTGATCACTTTTTCTTCGCGCGGTGTCAGCGTCTTGAGCACCGATTCGGTCTGTTCTTTCAGGTTGATGTTGATCACCGCCTCGGCCGGAGAAATCACCCCGCGGTCCTCGATAAAGTCGCCCAGGTGCGAATCCTCTTCTTCACCGATGGGCGTTTCCAGCGAGATGGGCTCCTGGGCGATCTTCAGCACCTTGCGGACCTTCACCACCGGAATATCCATCCGCTTGGCGATCTCTTCCGAGGTGGGCTCGCGGCCGTATTCCTGCACCAGTTGGCGGGAAGTGCGGATGAGCTTGTTGATGGTTTCAATCATGTGCACGGGGATGCGGATGGTCCGGGCCTGGTCGGCAATGGCGCGCGTAATGGCCTGCCGGATCCACCAGGTGGCGTAAGTGGAGAACTTGTATCCCCGGCGGTATTCAAACTTGTCCACGGCCTTCATCAGCCCGATGTTGCCTTCCTGAATCAGGTCCAGAAACTGAAGGCCGCGATTGGTATATTTCTTGGCGATGGAGACCACCAGCCGCAGGTTGGCCTCAATCAGCTCACGCTTGGCCAGCTCCGCTTCCTGCTCGCCCATCAGAATGTTTTGATAAGTCTTCCGCAGTTGCGCCGCTGAGGCCTGGGTCTCTTTTTCAAATTCGTCCAGGCGCACCTTCACCTGCTTAAGTTCTTTCTTCGTTTCCTTGCCGTTGCCGCCCCGCGATGATTCCAGGCGCTTCTCCAGCCTGAGCGCTTCGCGCTCGATGGGCCGGACTTCGTCCGCGGCCTCCTGGATGCATTCGATCAGCCGTTTCCGCTCGCCGTGAGTGAATTCAATCGACCGGAACAATTTGGAGATGAGGATCCGGTGCCGGTGAACGGCCAGGTTGTATCGGCGAAAGTCTTTGCTGCGGCGGCTGCGCGAAAAAGAATCCCGTTTGGTCTTCAACTGTATCAGCCGCTTGTTCAGGCGCTCCATCTCGTCGATGGTGGAAAGCAGGTCTTTGGCGCGGCCGGCAACGCGCTCTTCGGTAAGTTCTTCATCATCGAAAACGACAATTTCCTTGATCGAACGCTGCCCCTTCTTCAGGTCGTCGCGGAGGGCGCACATCTCGAGGATGACGATGGGCGAGCGCGACAGGGCCTTGAATACCTTCAGTTGTCCGCGCTCAATCCGCTTGGCAATCTCCACTTCGCCTTCGCGCGTCAGCAGGGGAACCGTCCCCATCTCCCGCAGATACATGCGGACGGGATCATTGGTCTTGTCCAGCGCGCCCGGCGTCAGGTCCAGTTCCACATCATCGGAAGCCTCTTCGTCTCCCTTGTCAGCAATCATGTCTTCCGATTTCGACTTGGGGGCCTCCAGGACCTCAATACCCGCGTCGTCGAACATCGTAAGCAGGTCATCCAGATCTTCAGCGGAGTGTACATCAGAAGGAAGAAGGTCGTTCACCTCGTCGTAAAGCAGGTACCCTTTTTCTTTACCGATTGTGATCAGCTTGCCAACCTGGTCGTACTTATCGTCAAATGCCAAAGCTTCTGCCTCCGTCACGTACCCTGCGGCACGCGGCTCCGCTCAGGAGCAAATTCTGGATTGAGTCATTTGTTTTTCGAACGGGAAACCTGCCAACAACCGAATTACCATGCTCCCTCTTCATCCGGCCATGCGCTGCTCAAAAAAACTACCTCACGGCAATGAATCCCAAGCGTAATTAGATGTAATACTATACTATTTCAATGAAGTTTTGTTCTCGATTTCTAAGTTTTCCCTTATTCGCGCTAATTCCTTCATCAATAGCACCTTATTCTGGTTCAGAGCCGCCAGCCGCGCCCAGTTCTGTTCCCTGCCCGCGGTGTCAATCAGAGGATTCAGGGCGCTGAGCTCACGCTCAATTTTTTTCCGCCGCAGGGCATTGGAAAATCTTACGGCATCCTCCAGGCTGGGAACTTCATCGGAAGCCAGCAGGCTCTCGTGGAGCAGGTGCTGATCTTCAACGCTCAGGCTCTCCCCCAGGGTATGGACGTCCGCCGGCCCGCCGGCGTTTCGGGCTTCCAGCAATTTCACAAAGACATTTTCGGTGACCAGGCCCTTCAAAGCACCCTCTGAAACCAGCCCCGGGAGGAGCTCGTCCATCACTTCGGTGTTCTCCAGAAAGGCCCGCAACAATTTCCTTTCCGCGGCCGAGGCAGTGAACTCGCGGGGTCTGCTTGTCACCCCCGTCCGCCGCCCGACGGCAGCGCGCCTCAGTTCTTCCCGCAGCAACCGGTCATCCAGCATGGCGCACGCGGCCAGCCGGTCTGTCATTTCCCTGCGCAGGATGGGGTTGGGCATGCGGGCCAGGTAAGGAAGCACTGCGTTGGCCACTGCAAGCTTGCCCTGCGGGCTGCCCAGTCCATGCTCGGCGATGGCGCGGTCAGTAATATAATCGACATAACCCGGCGCCTCCGCCAGCAGCCGGCGGTATTCAGCGGCTCCCTGTTTGCGAATAAACGAGTCCGGATCCAGCCCGTCCGGAAGCGCCAGCACTTTCACCTCAAACCCCGCTTCGAGCAGAGCGTTCAACGACCGCTCTGTGGCTGCTATGCCCGCGGAGTCGGGGTCGTAATTAACCACCACGCGCCGCGAATATCGGGCCAGCAGGGCGATCTGGGCGTCGGTAAAACTGGTGCCGCAACTGGCAATCACGTTTTCGACCCCGCCCGAGTCCACTGCAATGCAGTCCATGTAACCTTCCACCAGAATCGCGTAATCCTGTTTGCGGATGGTCTTCCCGGCGCTGTCCAGATGGTAAAGGACCCGGCTCTTTGTGTAGATCGGAGTTTCCGGAGAATTCAAATACTTCGGCTGCTCGTCGCCCAGCGCCCGGCCGCCAAAAGCAATCACCTTCCCACTTTCATTGGCGATGGGGAAAATGATCCGGCCTCGAAAGCGGTCAAAGCGGCGGTCGCCTCCGGCATCGCGCAGCACGAGTCCTGATTTTTCCGCCGTCTCGTCATCGAATCCCAGGGAACTCAGGTGTCGCGTAAGCGCCCGGCCTTCCCGCGGAGCATAGCCCAGCAGAAAGCGGCCAATCACCTCGTCCTGAAGTCCCCGGTCCAGAAGATAAGCACGCGCCGCGCGGCCTTCACTGGTGCCGGTCAACTGGCCGGCGTAAAACTTAGCCGCAGCCTCATGTACCTTGTAAAGGGCTGCGCGCTCGTGCGATTTGGAATCCTTCCTCTTTTGACCGGCCTGGACAAGCGTGATGCCGACCTTTTCCGCCAGGCGCTCCAGAGCTTCTGGAAACGACAGGTTGTCCACCAGCATGATGAATTTGAAAACATCGCCCCCCACTCCGCAGCCGAAGCAGTGAAAAATCTGTTTGCCGGGATGGACCGCAAAAGACGGGGTCTTCTCCTGATGAAAGGGGCACAGACCCATCATGTTTGCTCCGGCCTTACGGAGCTGAACGTAATCGCCTATGATTTTGACAATATCGGCAGCTGCGCGAACATCTTCAACCTGATTCATGGTCCTTCTACCACCACCTTGGCGGCCCTGCGCCATACCGGCGTTCCGCCGGTGATGATGTTTCCTGAGTCTGGCTCAATACTCGACGCAACAAACCGTGGAGAGGCGTCTCCCTACGGAACAACCAGCAGCCCTGAAGAAGATTTCTGAAGCTCGTCGGATTTGATCTGGCTGCGGAGAAGATCAAGGTAAGCACGGCCTTTGGGACGGCCGTTGGTGCGCGTAGCTCCCAGTTGGGTGAGGAAAATCAGGAGGTCGCGCACTTCGCTATCGCGGGGAGTCTCAAAACCCGGGTCGGCGCTCCCCGCCTTTTTGTACTCTGTGATGGCGGACCCCAATGCTTCATAAAGCCCGCGCTGCAGGACGTAGTCAGGCGGCTTTTCGTAATAGATGCCGTTTGAAAGGGTCTGGTAGGATTCGGCCAGTGATTTGAGGCTGGCGATCACGTCAGAGTCAGCCACGGAAGGATTCTCTGCGGCGTATTTAGAGATGGCAAACGCCAACTGCGAGATCAGAAGCTGGTGCCGGGCGACGGTGGAGCGCGGAACCTGCGCGTCACTGAACGGGACCGTCTTCCAGTCAACCTCCCGCCGGTCGAGCTCATGCTTGCGGCTTTCCATCAGATAGACGCAGTCGGAAGGACAGTCAATCGTCACTTCGCGCTCGGTGCCGCAGCAGACCGTGCAGATCGTCTCCACCCTGGCCGGGCAGTAACGCTTTGCTCTTCTTTTTTCACAAATGGGGCAAGCCAAGCGATGGTCCCTGTGCGCAAATTGCCGCCCCCTCGGGCGACTCCAAATCATTCTAGGCAATTCCCACCGCCGTGGCAAATCCTGCTGCGGGACACTGAAAATCCTGGCGTTCGTAGCGCCGGCCTTCAGGGCGCGCCCTGGAGTGCGGTAGCGCCAGTTATCGCCATAAAATCGAACAAGGCTGCAGCTCTGCTGCCGCACTCCAAAGCTCGCGCGTTTGGCAGGAGGCGGAAAGCAGAAAGCAGTGAGAAATAAGAAGGATGAAGTATGAAGTCTGAAGGGTGAAGGATGAAAAGGGCACCGCCTTGAACGGCGCCGCGACCAGGGGGTCGGAGCTTCAGCTCCGACATTTCGCCTGCTGCCGAGATTTTCCCCTTCAGCGGCTGAAGCCGCTCTGATCACCTGCTGCTTGTTGTCGGACCTGAAGGTCCGACCCCCTAACCAGTGGTTCTAAATTCAATGGTCCGGCTTCCTCTTTAGGAGGTCGGAGCTTCAGCTCCGACGTTTCATGCGCCTGCAGATTCGGGGGCTTCCAGCCCATGAAGGGCCGCTATGAATGCACGCTCCACACGCCCACCGGGATTTTCCTCTTCAGCGGCTGAAGCCGGCTCATTGGCTTGCTGACTTTTGTCGGACCTGAAGGTCCGACCCCCTCCGCCGTCCCAGCAGCTTCCTCACCCACCGCGTGCTCAGCCCCAGCTGCGCCGCTCCTTCCCGCTGGCTCCAATGCCCTCGCTCG